>JANNOU010000035.1:0-37603 GCA_031399305.1 Leptolyngbya sp. SOY_34_metabat_272 | reverse complement strand
TAGATTTAAATGATCAGGAGCATAATGATAGCGCCATTGTTAAAGCGCGTCGTCTTTGGATTCAGGGTGGTTGGCATCCCCCCATCCGATGACTCCATTGAATTCTGACAGCTAACATAACTCAGAGGGGGGCGATCGCGGCGGCATAACAAGGGCTTGCAGCGGACGAATGGAACCCTTCTGTGTGGAACTTAAAGCTAACTGCCGCCGCTGCACTTTGCCGTTACCCCTCAAGTTTTGGGTGGGACGCAGGTGATGAGTTCTCTGATTGGCGTTTGAAGACAATTCACTTGAGATTTGTTGGTGAGGCAGCGGTTTCAAAGTTGGCTGTGAAATGATGTGCATTCGTTTGAACCAAAACCTCACGAAGAGGCTATATTCAGTACATCAGTTCTTGTGGAAAACTATCAATGCACCAGGTTAACTTGAAAGAAGCTGAGACCCGATTGGCAGAGCTAATTGAAGAAGCGGCAGGTGGGGAAGAGGTTGTCATCATCCGCAGTGATGGGACATCTTTCAAAATTGTGCCGATCAGCACAACAAGAGCAGCTCCTAAGTTTGGCAGTGCGAAGGGATTAGTGAGAATGGCAGATGATTTTGACGAGCCATTGGAGGGCTTTGAGGAATATGCTCCATGAGGCTCTTACTCGACACCCATGCATTTTTGTGGTTTATCGAGGGCAATCTCAATCTCAGTGATATCGCAAGGAATTTGATCGAAGACCAGAGAAACCAAAGATTCTTGAGTGTTGCGAGTCTCTGGGAGATGTCCATCAAGGTTAGTATTGGCAAACTAGAACTTGGAATGGCGTTCATTGAGTTGGTCAAGCACGAGGTGTACGGAAATGCCATTGAGTTACTCGAAATACAACCAGAACATTTGGATGAGTTAGCAAAGCTACCTTTTTACCACAAAGATCCATTTGATAGACTCATGATTGCTCAGAGTTTGGCAGAGAACATACCTGTGGTGACGAAAGATAGCACGTTCGGAAGTTACCCCGTGACAATATTGTGGTGAGCCATGCAACAGGCTAACATAAGCCCTGAGGCCGACGAGGTCAAGTAATCTCTTTTGTTCGAGCCTAGGAGGCCACATCCAAGCATGGGATTCGGTCAGACTCAAAAAGTCCCAACTCCCACCTCAGAAAAAGAATTCGTGTTCGCCGTGTAATGCGCAGCTCTGGAGCCTAACACAGGTCCTTAGATCTCCTGATCCTCTGCACAGACCCCAAGCTTCTCTCTCCAACCATCAGGCTTCTGGCTCGGCTCACCGACTTCTCAACTTCACCCTTTAAGCTTGGTTCTGCATCCTTGGAGGCCAAAGCCTGGCGAGCCGAGCATTGCGCTCCAAGGTCCGAATTCTCAGCTGGATGAGTCGGGTGTTTTGCTCGACCTTTGGAGCTTTGGGCTGGATTGGCCGAGCTTGGGGCGGCAAAGCCCGAGTGGCGAGCTGCCAGCCGCGAGTTCCAAGCTTGGCGGCTGGAGTTCCGAAGTTGAGTCCGCTGACATGACCGATCCTCGGTTCAGACAGTCTTGCGCAGGGAGCGCGACCGCATCGAGTGGAGTTGGGGTGCTAGAACCGCTCAGCGACGGAATACGTCTGGTCGAGCTGGGGCTTGGCCCCTTCGCCACAGGTGCGGGGCGAGGGGAAGATCTTGCCGGGGTTAGCGATGCCCTGTGGGTCAAAGACGCGCCGCACCCATTGCATCGTCTCCAGGTCCGCCTCGCTGAACATCTCCGGCATGTAGCAGCGCTTGTCTGCGCCAATGCCGTGCTCACCAGAAATGCTGCCCCCCACCTGAACACAGAGCTTGAGAATCTCGCTGCCCAGAGCCTCGACCTGCGCCAGCGCCCCAGGCACCGAGTTGTCGTAAAGGATCAGCGGGTGCAAATTGCCGTCGCCCGCGTGGAACACATTGGCCACGTGATAGCCATACTTCTGACCGAGCGCCTCAATTTCGCGCAGCACAAACGGTAGCTTGGTACGGGGAATCACGCCGTCTTGCACATAATAATCGGGGCTCAAGTGGCCCATGGCCGCGAAGGCCGCCTTGCGCCCTTTCCAAAGCCTGAGCCGCTCTAGCGGATCGGTTGCGATATGCACACTGCGAGCGCCATTGTGCTGACAGATGGCCTCAATGCGCTGGCTATTGACCGCCACCTCCAGCTCAGAGCCATCGACCTCCACCAGCAAAATTGCCTCGGCATCGCGAGGGTAGCAGGCGGTGCAGACCACGTCTTCGACTGCATTGATGCTCAGGTTGTCCATCATCTCCATGCCGCTGGGGATAATGCCCGCGCTGATGATGTCCGACACCGCCGCGCCCGCCGCCTCAATACTGGTGAAATCGGCCAGCAGCACCCGCACCGCCTCGGGCGTCTTGAGGATCTTCAGAGTGATTTCTGTGGCGATGCCCAGTGTCCCTTCCGAGCCGACAAACAAGCCGGTCAGATCGTAGCCAGGCATCTCAGGCAGCTGGCCGCCGACCTCGACAATCGAGCCATCGGGCAAGACCAACTTCAGGCCCAAGACATGATTGGTGGTGACGCCGTACTTGAGGCAGTGAACACCGCCCGAGTTCTCGGCCACATTGCCGCCGACCGAGCAAATGATCTGGCTAGACGGGTCGGGCGCGTAATAGAACCCGGCACCGCCGACCGCCTGAGTCACCCAGTTATTGATCACGCCCGGCTGCACCACCACGCACTGATTGTCTAGATCCACCTGCAGGATGTTGCGCATTAGGGCAGTGCCAATCACCACACAGCCCTCAACCGGTAAGGCCCCGCCCGAAAGGCCGGTGCCCGAGCCCCGCGCCACAAACGGCAGCCGCTGCTGATCGCAGATCCGGACCACCGCCGCGACTTCTTCGGTGGTTTTCGGCAGCACCACCAGCGCAGGCGGCTGCCGATAGCTGGTCAGGCCATCGCACTCGTAGACCAACAACTCCTCGCGCTGATGCAGCACCTTATTGGCACCGACCACGGCCTGCAACTGCTGAATCACCGGCTGCCAATCGCGACAGTCGCCTTGAGGCTGAACTTGTGTCACCATCTGCTGCACCCAAACCGAACTTACTTCAGACTCATTTCAGGTCTAACCAGTTGCGCATTTCCTGGATCAGCCAGGTTCGCTCTACGCTGCTGAGCCCAGACCCCCAAGAATACCGCTTGACCCCGGCCTGAATCGTCACCACCTCGTGCTCCAGGAACGGGATCTTATTATCGCGCACCGCCCCAGTTCTGCCGGAGTCAGGGTTGATAAAGCCCAACGGCACGATCACATCCTCACAGACGTTGTGAATGTCGACCGTTTGACCGAGTTGCCGATACCAAATGCCGAATAGCCGCCACTCGATTTCAAAATGGTCGCTATCCAGACACACATGGGTGCGCCCAAAGGCGGGAATCAACACCGAGGCGATCATGCGGGGGCCGATCAGCAGCCAAAGCGGCGTGAACAGCAGGGCAATTGGCCAGAAGGCCGTGAACAGGACCAGGGTCCAGGCCGCAAACGTGGGAACCAGGCTCAACCAGGCCACCGAAAACAGCAGCGGAAAGGTATCCGCAAAGCTCAGACCGCGACCGGGAATGTTGATTTTGAGCTGACTCGCAGAGCGCCGCAGCCGTACGCGGCTGCCCCCCGGCTGACGAATTTTGTCCAGCGCCGCGCCGCGCCCGCCCGACTCCAAGGCCTCGCGCGCCTCGCGCGCCTGGCTGAAGCGCTGCTCCAGGGCGGGCTCGGTCAAGGTGCGAATCCAGCGCACAAAACCGGGGCTAACGCTCACCTGGTCGGCGAACTGAATGCGCAAATTGCTTTGGGGCAGATCGGCTGGCGCAGTGCCGGTGAGCAAATGGATTACCGTGGCCCCCAGCGCATAGAGATCCGACGCTGGCACCGCTCGCCCACCAAACTGCTCCGGCGGCACATAGCCGTAGGTGCCCACCACGGTGAAGGTCGCGCCTTCTGTGGCAGCTCGGTCCTGCACCGCGCCGAAATCTACCACATGGATCTGGCCATCGTTGCCCAGGATTAGATTGCTCGGCTTGATGTCGCGGTGTAGGACCGGCGGGCTCAGCTCGTGCAGATAGAGCAAGACATCCAGAACCTGGAGCGCCAGCCCGCGCACCTGCCCCTCGCTGAGCCGATGCCCCCGAGCCAGCACTTCTTTGAGTGAGATGCCGGGAATGTGCTCTTGCACCAGCGCAAACCACAGCGGCACGCCCGCCGACGGCGGTTCTTCCAGCGAAAAGTAATCGCGATACTGGGGGATCTGGGAGTGGCTGAGCCGCCGCAGCACCTGAGCCTCGCGCTCGAAGAGCTTGAGACTATCCCACTGCATCTGGTTGCCGAAGGCCAAGAGCTTGACCACAACGGACTCGCCCGGCTGTTGCGCCGCCAGATCTTCGGCTAGCCAGGTCTGACGACCGGCATTGTGCCCCAGCAGCTCCTTGAGTCGGTAGCGCTTGTGTAGAACCTGCCCCGATTCCAACATGTTGTGTGGTAACCAGCTTCTGACCGGTCTGTAGCCTCAATCTACTCGCTCTGCTCTCAGAGATCCGCAGACTCAGCCAGAATCAACGGTAATTAACAATCCGGGCGAAGCTTTCCGCGTCCAAACTAGCGCCACCCACCAGAACGCCGTCGATCTCTGGCTGAGCCATCAGCGCGTCAATATTGTCCGACTTGACCGAGCCGCCGTAGAGGATAGAGACCCCAGGCTGGCTGAGCTGGCTGCGGATCAGGCCGATCACCCGATTGGCCTCCTGGCAATCGCAGGTCTCACCGGTGCCGATCGCCCAGATCGGCTCGTAGGCGATCACCAGGTTGGTGGGGTCTGCGTCTTGCAGGCCCCGCTGCAGTTGGCCGGTGATCCAGGCTTCGGTCTCGCCCGCCAGCCAGTGTTGCTTGCTCTCGCCCACGCAGAGAATGGGGGTTAAGCCGTGGCGCTGGGCGGCTCTCAGACGCTGGTTGGCGCTGGCATCGGTCTCACCGAAGAATTCGCGGCGTTCGCTGTGGCCGACGATCACATAGCTCACGCCCAGCTCAACCAGCATCGGCGCGGCGATTTCGCCTGTAAACGCGCCGCTCTCTTGCCAGTGAACATTCTGAGCTCCCAGCGCTAGGTGAGCCTTGAGCTGCTGACCCACCACGGGTAGATCTGTGAAGGGGACGCATAGGACCACAGTGCGATTGAGCTCGCTGTGCTGCAGGTGGGGGATAAATGCCGTCAGGAACTCCCTGGCTTCTGCCTGGGTTTTGAACATCTTCCAGTTACCAGCAATGACGACCTTGCGCACGGTTGCTCCGACCCTCCAATGGCGTTTTTGTAGACAGTGACATCAAGTGTATTGGACAACGGTAACTGGCCGTCCATAAATCCTTGCAGCCAGTGTCCCGGTCCCAGAGCGGGCGCACGGGCTACTCGGCTGCCAGTGTTAGCATTGCAGGCAGAAAAAACAGAAAGGACAAACAACGCTTCTCATGACAGAACTGGTAAAGTCGATCTCTTTTGACGGGCGGGAGATCCGACTGCGAATCAACTTATTCGCCCCGCAGGCTGGAGGTGCCGTGTTAGTCGAGTCTGGTGACACCGCCGTGTTGGTCACCGCGACTCGGTCTAAAGGGCGCGAGGGCATTGACTTTTTGCCCCTGACCGTGGATTACGAGGAGCGGCTATACGCGGCAGGCCGGATCCCCGGCAGCTTTATGCGTCGCGAAGGCCGTCCTCCCGAAAAAGCGATTTTGACCGGGCGTTTGATCGACCGCCCCTTGCGTCCGCTGTTTCCCGATTGGCTACGTGATGACCTGCAGGTGGTCGCCACCACGCTCTCGATGGATGAAGATGTGCCGCCCGATGTGCTGGCGGTGACCGGCGCTTCGATTGCGGTGCAACTGGCCCAGATTCCCTTCAATGGCCCGATGGCGGCGGTGCGCGTGGGCCTAGTCGGCGACGACTTCATCCTCAACCCGACCTATAGCGAGATCGACGCTGGGGACCTGGATCTGGTGGTCGCGGGCACGCCCGAAGGCGTGATTATGGTCGAGGCCGGGGCCAACGAGCTGCCCGAGGACGACATGCTAGAGGCGATTGACTTCGGCTATGAAGCCTGCCTGGACTTGATCAAGTTCCAGCGCGAGCTGCTGGCTGAGCTGGGCGTCGAGCCCAAGCTGGAGTCGCCGCCGGTGCGCGACCCGGCCTTGGGCGAATTTGTGGCAGAACAGGCTCAAACTGCCGTGCGCGAGATCCTCAGCCGCTACGAAAAGGTCAAGACGGTGCGCGATGTCGCCCTCGACGAGGTGAAGGCGAAGCTCAGCGAGACGATCGCCGCCCTAGACGACGGCGATCCAGTGAAGGTCGCCGCCAGCCAGGACGCCCGGATCCTGGGCTCGACCTTCAAAGCCCTGACCAAGAAGCTGATGCGCCAGATGGTGATCACCGACAATCTGCGCGTGGATGGGCGCAAGCTGGATGAAGTACGGCCTGTGAATACCCGCGTGGGGGTGCTGTCCCGCCGAGTCCACGGCAGTGGCCTATTCAATCGCGGCCTGACCCAAGTGCTGTCCTGCCTGACGCTGGGCACGCCTGGCGATGCGCAGGAACTCGACGACCTGCACCCCGACGAACAGAAGCGCTATCTGCACCACTACAACTTCCCGCCGTTCTCGGTCGGAGAGACGCGGCCTATGCGCTCGCCGGGCCGCCGCGAAATCGGGCATGGTGCGCTGGCGGAGCGGGCGCTGGTGCCGGTGCTGCCAGCCAAGGAGGACTTTCCTTATGTGATCCGGGTGGTCTCAGAGGCGCTGTCTTCGGATGGTTCCACCTCGATGGGCTCGGTCTGTGCCTCGACCCTAGCCCTGATGGATGGGGGTGTGCCGCTCAAGAAGCCAGTGAGCGGCGTGGCCATGGGCCTGATCAAAGAAGGCGAAGAGGTACGGGTGCTCACCGACATCCAGGGCCTCGAAGACTTCCTGGGTGACATGGACTTCAAGGTGGCGGGCACCGACACCGGCATCACCGCCCTGCAAATGGACATGAAGATCACCGGCATCACCATGCAGGTGATCCGGGAGGCTGTAGCCCAGGCTAAGGCGGGCCGGGCGCACATCCTCAGCAAGATGCTGGAGACCATTGACCAGCCGCGCGACGAAACCTCGCCCTACGCGCCGCGTCTGCTGACGATTAAGATTGACCCCGATCTGATCGGCTTGATCATTGGCCCTGGCGGCAAGACGATCAAGGGCATCACCGAGGAGACTGGGGCCAAGGTGGACATCGAGGACGACGGCACGGTGACGATCTCGTCGCCTCAGGCCGAGCAGGCCCAGAAGGCCCGGGCGATCATCCAGGGCATGACGCGCAAAATCAGCGCAGGCGATGTCTATGTGGGCCGCGTGACGCGCATCATCCCGATCGGCGCGTTTGTGGAGTTTCTGCCGGGCAAGGAGGGCATGGTCCACATCTCGCAGCTGGCCGAGCGCCGCGTGGGCCGGGTAGAGGATGAGGTCTCGGTTGGCGATGAGGTGATCGTCAAGGTGCGCGAGATCGACAACCGGGGGCGGGTCAATCTCACCCGCCTGGGCATTCATCCTGACGAAGCGGCAGCAGCCCGAGGGGCGGTTGCCACAGAGTAGGCTCTGAGGCCCGCTTAGCCCCCCAAGCTTGGGGGGTTGGGTGCCAGATCTCAGCCAGAAACTTGCGCATGAAGTTCGGAAGCCAATGGCAGTGAGATGGGAAGTTGTGGCTGTTAGAGAGAACCCGGAAATGGGGGGCGTTTGCCCCCCAACCCCCCCACTGGGGGACGAAGCGCCTCCCCCAGACCCCCTGCGCAGGGGGTCACTGACTTGAGTGAGTGCCATTCAGCTTAGAAAACCCTCGGACGAGATTCGCAAACTTGCGCACTAACCTCGGAACCTCTCGCGTCAGCCTCGGAACCTCTCGCGCCAGTCTTGAAACCTCTCGGACGAGTCATTTAGTCTCGTGCACGAGACTCAGAATCTCTTGGGCGAGCCTCGGAACCTCTCGCATCAGTCTTAGAACCTCTCGGGCTTAGAACCTCTCGGGCGAGATTCTGAGCCGAGTGGCATTGACTTAAACGTATCAGTGACCCCTTGCGCAGGGGGTCTGGGGGAGGCGCTTCGTCCCCCAGTGGGGGGTTTGGGGGGCAAACGCCCCCCAAGTCCGGGTTCTCTCTACCCCTACAACCTCCCTAAATCAGTGCCATTCGTCCCGAAAGCTCAACTCATTCTTTAACCAGCGAGCGCTCTGGGTTGAGCTGCAGCGGCACAGCAACCGAGGCGCGAGTTTCCTTGATCTGGGAAGTGTCTTTACGGAAGAACAGCGCGATGATCCAGTCAAGCGAGACACGCAAGCGGTTGTCCCAGTCCGGCAGCAGGAACAGGTACAGCGACCGCCAGACCACCCAGGCTAGGAACCCCGAGAAGCGGACACCCAGGATATTCGCCACCCCGTCCTGATAGCCCAGAGGCACGATGTGCAGCAAGGTTGTGAACTCAAAGGGCTTGAGCGGGTCTCCCTTGAGCCGCTCCACAGTATTGCGAGCCAGGTTCTGCGCCTGACGCACGGCAACTTGGGCGGTTTGGGGGTGAGGCTTTTCGGTTTTGAGGTCGAGCTGAGCCGCACAGTCGCCCAGCGCGAATACGTTAGGGCAACTTTCCACCTCAGAACAGGTATCGACCACTAGGCGGCCAGTGCGGTCTTTGGGGCAGCTCAGCTTGCTGATCGCCGGGTGCACTTTCACACCCGCCGTCCAGACACAAGTGCGCGTAGGGATCAGGGGACCGTCCTTGATCTGCACCCAGCTGGGGTTGACCTCGGAGATCAAGGTTTTGTCCCAGATCTCAATGCCCTTGCGCTTCATCTGGTCGATGGCATATTGGGCCAGATCCGGCACCACGTGCGGCAGCAGATCGTAGGCGACCAGTTTGAGCGCAATCTCCTCAGCGTTGATCGTGGGATAGTCCCTGAGCAGCGAGCCGTGGATCAGGTCGCGCAGCTCCATCACCGTTTCTACGCCCGCGTCGCCGCCGCCTGCAACCAGGAAGGTGAGCATCTCCTTGCGCCGCTCAGGGTCAGACTCTAGGACCGCCTGCTCGAACTGGTCGATCACCTGGTTGCGCAGAGCGATGGCATCGGAGACATCTTTGAGGGGAAAGGCGTATTCGCTGATGCCGGGTAGGTTGTACGTGTTGGGAACCGAGCCCAGGCCCAGGACCAGAATGTCGTAGGGCAGCATCGCCAGACTGCCGCTGCCCTCATTGATCGTCGTGACCTGTTTGTTATCGAGGTCAATTTCCAGGACACGCTCGCGGCGGAAGGTCACCGGCAGACGTTGGAGAGCCTGCCGAATCGGGTAGGTGATGTGACGAAACTCTAAGGTTCCGCCAGCCGCCTCTGGCAGCATGGGCGTGAACACAAAGAAGTTATCCTGGTTGACCAGAGTAATCTCAACCGGATGGTCAGCCGCGAGCTTCTTGTTCTTGAACAACTTGCCCAGGGTCTGCGCGACGGTCAGGCCGCCGAAGCCAGCGCCCAGGATCAGGACTCGGCAGGGGAATGATGCTGGGGACGACATGGCGGTAAGCGAAAGTCGGTTTCCATTAAGATTACTGAAGAGTTTCGCAAATGCGCGGGACTTCACCCAGACTTTTAACAATCTTGTCGGGAGGTCAATCTGCGCCCAGCGGTTCGCCTCGTAGCTTCTTATACAACGGTTGTCCCGCAAAACTTTCCGGATCCCAGTAAAATCTGGCAGGGCGCTTGGGAGTTTTTGGCTGAAAGGCGAAGTTCATAGCCTGGTTCAAATTTCCCACAGGTAAACCGGATAGGTGTTGATCACATCTGAGACTTGGCCAGTTTGGCTGGGAGCCCAATCACCCAGATCGAAGGAGTGTGTGACGATGCGGGAACCAGGCGCGAGTTCCGCGCGCAGCTTATCACGCAGACGCAGATGGGAGTTGGGCAGCAGGTAGAGCGCAACCACGGTCGCGGGAGCCAGATTCAAGCTGAGCAGATCTTGCTGCCTAAAGCGCACGCGATCGGCAACGCCCAACTGTCTAGCTTGTTGTTTGGCTTCGTGAATGCGGTCTGGGTCGAGGTCCACACCTAGCCCGTGCGCGCCGTATTGCTGGGCCGCTGCAATCACAATCCGCCCATCCCCGCAGCCCAAATCGTAGACCCGATCATCTGCACTCACTCGTGCCAGCTTGAGCATGGCATCGACCACAATGGGCAGCGTGCGCACGTACGGGGCAAGGCTCTGGGTCGTATCGAGGGGTAGATCGGAGCGTTTCTTGCCAAATCCTTTTGACTGTTTCAAGGTGTCTCCCTGCGGCTATCGAGCGCGTGTTCAGCCTGCCCTTTTCATCCTTGATCTGGCCCTCTCAAAGACTTTTTCAAAGAAGAGTAGCGTCTGCCACCTCATGTAGGGTCAACCCAAGCCTATCCCTAGAGGTCAATTCGGGGCCTGGCCCCACCCGATTTCTTCCCGATCGGCTCCCATTTTCTTCACGCCGACCCTATAACGTGCGTGGCTAACCACCGAACCGAAGCATTAAAACGCCCAGAGACAGTTGGCAGAACCGGCTCAGACCTGAGAGAGCCCTTTCGCGGGCACCGAAGCAGTCAGTTCGTTTTGCGCTATGACCATGGAAACTGTAAAACTTGCTGTGAACGGTACCTTGATGAGGGGGCTGGAACTCAATGCCAATTTGCAAACTATTCAGGCAACTTTTATTTGCGAAACCAAAACCGAACCCAGCTATCTGCTCTGGTCCATTGAAGATCGCTATCCAGCCATGATGCGGGTGACCAGCGGCGGTGCTGCAATTGCTGTGGAAGTCTGGGCAGTCCCAACAGTTAGCCTCGGCAAGCTGCTGTTGCAAGAGCCGTCAGGACTCTGTATCGGCAAGGTTCGGCTAAGCAATGGCGAAGTGGTGCTGGGTGTGCTGGGCGAGGCATTTCTGTGTGAGGGCAGACGCGAAATCAGCCAATGGGGCGGTTGGCGGGCGTATATTGCAGATCTGAAGCCCAGCACTCCAACTTTTGGTACTGCCAGCCGCTGACCAGCATCCTGAATGACCCGTGACCGGCTCTACCATATCGGCTTTGGCTGGTCCGACCTTGGCCCCAAGCCCCCGACCCTGGCGCTGCTGTGCGGCGATCCAGAACGCGCGCGCCAGATCGCTCAAACCCAGCTGCGCGACGTGTGCGAACTGTCCACCCACCGTGGCCTAAATAGCTATCTGGGCCACTTGCCGAACGGGCGGGCGATCCTGTCCGCCACCAGCGGCATGGGCGCTCCCTCACTCAGCATCGTGGTTAACGAACTGGTGCAGGTAGGCATTCGGCAAATCATCCGGGTGGGCACCTGCGGCTCGATTCAATCACACGTCTCGGTAGGCAGCTTGGTGATTTCCCAGGCTGCCCTGTGTCGCCAGGGGGCGGCCAACGACATCGCGCCGCCCGAGTACCCAGCCGCCGCCGATCCATTTCTGAGCGTGGCCCTGGTAGAGGTCGCCCGCGAGCTGAACTTGGATCACCACCTGGGGATCACCGCCTCTGTGGACAGCTTTTACGAAGGCCAAGAGCGAACTGACGCCGCGCAGCCGCACCTGTTGCGCCGGCTGCGCGGCATTACCGAAGAATACCGGCAGTTGAACATCTTGAACTACGAAATGGAGTGCGGCACTCTGTTCAAAATGGCGGGGGTTTACGGCTTTGCGGCTGCCTGCGTGTGCGCAGTCATCGCACAGCGCACCACTGGCGAACAGGTGCATCTAGAACACAAAAGCGTCGCCATTGAACGTGCCATCGAGGTTGCGGTGAGGACAGCCGAGCGCTGCGAGAAGTAGCCGGTTGCGGGGGTGAACTTGCCGTAAGAACAGGCATAAAACCCTGTTGCCGACAACCTGCCCGGACCATGCTTGATTCTCAGCTAAAGACCACCTCCCTGCCGCCTCTGATCAGCTGGACAGACGTGGCAACGCTGGCCCTAACGCTTTTAGTGCTCACTTTTGGTCTAAGCACCTATGCCTTTTATGAGCCCCACGAGGGCCACTTCGGCGGCGTTGCCCGCGAGATGCTGCTGCGCGGCGACTGGGTCACCCCGAGCCTCAACGGCGCTCCCTATCTCAACAAGCCGCCGCTGCTGTACTGGTTGAGCGCCACTAGCACGGCGGTGTTTGGCTTCAATGAGTACGCCGCGCGGTTACCCTTGGCCCTCTCTGGCTGGTTAGGCACGGTCGTCGCCTGGAAGTGGGCGCGGGAGCTCTGGGGGCCAAGAGCCGGGCGGGTAGCAGCGCTGATGTTGTGCGTGAGTGTGGGCTGGTTCCTGTTCACCCACCAATTGCTGATCGACGTGCTCCTGTCGACCTTGCTCCTAGCGAGCGGCTATTGCCTCTGGCGCTTGGCCTGGGAGCCCCGGTGCTGGCGCTACTTTTTGGCGTTGTACCTGCTGTTGGGGCTGAGCCTGCTGGCGAAAGGGCCGTTCGGGGTGGTGTTCCCGGTCTTGGGCGGTCTTGGCCTGAGCCTGAGCCGTCGCAGTTGCGAACTGCTGAAGCAATTGCGGCTGGCCTGGGGAGCGCTGGTCAGCCTGGCGGTGGCCCTGCCCTGGGTCGTAGCGGTGGAGCGGGCGAACCCCGGCTTCCTCGACTACTTCCTGCTCAATGAGAATCTCAAGCGGGTGGCCGATCTGCGCTGGCCTCCAGACTACGCGGTCTCTAAGGTCAGCGCGCTGGGCTATCTGGCCGTCGCGGCGGTCTGGTGCGTTCCCTGGACGCTGCTGTTGCCCCAGGTGGCGGTTTCTGCCTGGCAGGACTGGCGGCAGGGGTGCAACAGCCCTCACCGCGAAGACCAGCGTCGCAGCGAAGGCATTCTGCTGCTGGCGATCGCGGCGATTGCCCCTATCGTGTTGTTTCTGCCCTTGTCTTCGCGGCTGGTGTACTACAGTCTGCCGACCCTGCCGCCGTTCGTGCTCCTGTGTGCCGGTTGGTGGTCTCGCTACCAGAAACCAGGCAAACGCTGGGGGCAGCCCGTCGCGGCGGTCGGCTTTGGTCTGCTGGGGCTGAGCAGCGGCAGCGCGGTCTTCTGGGCTCCAGCGCTGATCCAGCAGCTGCCCGAACTGGCGGCTACGCCGACCGCCAGCGCCATTGTGACTCCTATCGCTCTGGCGCTGATGCTGGGCTGCCTGAGTGGCAGCGGCTTGCTCTTGGTCAAACGCTCTCGGCTGGCGTTGGTCGGGCTGTTGCTCGGCTTGATGGCAACCTGGGCCAATGTGACCCACGGCTTGGTGGTCATCGAAGACATCCGCTCGGCCAAGACGCTGATCGAGCAGGTCAATCCACGCTTGGGGTTGACCACGCTGTGGACGTTTGAGGGCTCCCGCGAACTGGGCGCGGCGGGGGCCATGAGCTACTACCTGGACCGGGTCGGCAACCACCGCCTCGCGCAGCTCCCCTCAGCGTTGACCGCCGACCCAGAGCTACCTGGTTGGGCTCACGGCAAAGCGGGGACGGTTTATCGCACGGTCTTGGTTCTCAGCGACAGTGGCCTCAGCCGAATTCTGCCCCAGTTCCCAGGGCCACCTCCCCAGTACCGTCTGAGCCGCAGCCAGCTGCAAGCCCACTGGGACAGCGAGCGCCCGGTGGTCTTCGTCACCGACTTCCTGCGCCCCTCCCAGGAGTCGCTGACCCTGAATTTGCCTCGGTCAGCGGGGGAGCCGCTGCTGGTTGTGGGTCCGCGCCAGCTCTATGGCAACGCGGCGGCCAGAGAACTTTGGCACAGATCCTGATCCTGATCCAGGTCTAAAGATGGCCGCTCCCCCCGCCCTTAAGCTTGCACCTCAGGAAACAGGCAGGATAGAGTTCATCAAGATCTAGTGTGTTGAGGCGACGTTGGGCATGGTCGGTAGTCTGAAGCACCTAGGGGGAGCGAGTCCTGCGGCACAGCTGAAGGTCGGCCCAACTGCTCGAGGGACGGCCTATGCACCGCGTAACCGTCGGCGCATTCTCTGTGTTTTTCCCCGCTACAGCCGCTCGTTTGGCACGTTCCATCACGCTTATCCGTTGATGGGTAAGGTCCGCGCTTTCATGCCGCCCCAAGGCATTTTAATCGTTGCGGCCTATCTGCCCAAAGCTTGGCAAGTGCGCTTTGTCGATGAGAATATCGCCCCAGCTAAACCGGCAGATTACCGCTGGGCCGATGTCGTGATCGTCAGCGGTATGCACATCCAACGCCCGCAGATCAATCAGATCAATGAGCTCGCCCATCGCTATGGCAAAATTACTGTTGTCGGCGGCCCTTCGGTGTCGGGGTGCCCGGAATACTACCCTGAGTTTGATCTGTTGCACCTGGGCGAGCTGGGCGATGCCACCGACCAGATGATCGCCTACCTAGACGAGCACAGCGAGCGCCCTGCGCAGCAAATTCGCTTTGAAACCCAGGAGCGGTTGCCGCTCAATGAGTTTCCAATTCCGGCCTATCATCTGCTAAATCTCAGCCAGTATTTCATCGCCAATGTCCAGTTCTCCAGTGGTTGTCCCTATCGCTGCGAATTCTGTGATATTCCTGAGCTTTACGGTCGCGACCCTCGCCTGAAAACACCCCAGCAGGTGCTGGCCGAACTCGATGCGATGTTGCAATCGGGCAATCCGGGCGCAGTGTATTTTGTCGATGATAATTTTGTGGGCAATCGTCGGGCGGTGACGGAGCTGATGCCGCACCTAATCGACTGGCAAAAACGCAATGGCTACCCTGTGCAATTTGCCTGCGAGGCCACGCTAAATCTGGCGCAGAGCCCCAAGCTCTTAGAGATGATGCGCGAAGCCTACTTCTGCACGGTGTTTTGCGGCATCGAAACGCCGGAACCCGAGGCGCTGCGCTCGATTGCCAAAGACCAAAATCTCAGCATCCCGATTCTAGAGGCGGTGCGCACTCTGAATCGCTACGGCCTGGAAGTGGTCTCTGGAATCATCATTGGCCTGG
The DNA here is from genome assembly GCA_031399305.1 of Leptolyngbya sp. SOY_34_metabat_272. Taxonomy (GTDB): domain Bacteria; phylum Cyanobacteriota; class Cyanobacteriia; order FACHB-261; family FACHB-261; genus FACHB-261. The sequence continues at coordinate 22,595 of JANNOU010000035.1, read as the reverse complement.
ATACCGATACGCCCCAGACGGGCGAACGCATCCTGGAATTTATCCGCCAGTCCCAGATTCCCATGCTCACGATCAACCTGCTGCACGCGCTGCCCCGCACACCGCTGTGGCGCAGACTGGAGCTGGAGGGACGCCTGATCTCGGACGAAACGCGCGAATCCAATGTTGAGTTTCGGATGCCTTACGCGCAGGTGGTTGAAATGTGGCGACGCTGCATTACCGCAGCCTACGAGCCTGAATTCCTGTATCAGCGCTTTGCCTACAACCTGGAGCACACCTACGCCAATCGCCTCCAGGTGCCCAACAGCCCCGCTCGCACCTCTCCGGCTAATATCCGCAAGGGGCTGACCATTTTGGCCAACCTCCTGCTGCGGGTGGGCCTGTTCGGCTCTTACCGCAAAACCTTCTGGAAGCTGGCCAAGCCTGCGTTCAAAGCGGGTCAGATCGAACACGTGATCGGTGTCGGCCTGGTGGGGCACCACCTGATCCAGTTCGCCCGCGAATGCGCCCAGGGCGCGGAATCGGCGTCGTTCTACTCGCAAAAGGTGCGCGCCAGCAAAGCGGCTCAGGTCGTTGCCCCGCGCTAGGCACGAGTCTGGAGACTGAAACCCTGGCTAGGCGAGCAGCCGTCTCTGAAATTCGGCAGCTTTCTGCCGATCGGGGATCTCCATCGCCAGCACTGCAACCAGTTCGGCAGCGGAGCGTTGAGGCTGAGCGTGGACGGCTTCGCGCACTAGATAGGCGGCAATCGGGCCAATGGCCTCTGCCAGCCCTTGCTCGCAGCGACGGATAAAGTTTTCGTCTAGGGTGGGCCGACTGGGCTTGGGCGGCGCAAGCATCGCTTCGGTCCTGACGGCGGGCAGCGGTGGGCGGGGTCGGGTCTCCTCCAGCATGGCGACTGCCTGGCGCTCAAACTCCAGCCGTTGCCGCCCAGACAGATGGCTAGCCAGGCTTTCCACTAGCTCGCGCAGGCCCGGTGTCTGCGTGGACGCCTGGCGCAGCAGCAGGGGAGCGACTGGCCCGATCAGCGCGGTCAGGCTCTGCTCCAAGCGGGCGTAGTGCTCGGCAGAAATGATCAAGTGGGGGTTCGCCGGGGGGGCGGGCGGCGGCGGCGACTCGGCGGCGGACTGCCAGCTCGGCTCAGGCTTGAGATTCGGCTTGGGCGATGGATAGCGCTCCAATAGAGGCCGTAGCGCTTGCATTGCCTCGGAGGCAGCGCGGAAGCGGTCTTTGAAGTGATAGCGCACTAGTCGGGTCAGGATGGCAGCCAGCTCTGGGCTGACTTGCGCCCGGTGCTGCCAGCGAATTTCGCCAGTCTGAGCATCTCGCTCCAGCCGTGTCGGGTGAACTCCGGTGAGCGCCTGGATGCCAATAATACCCAGCGCATAGAGGTCGCTGCTGGGGCGGGGCATGCCGTAGCCTTGCTCAATGGGCATGTAGCCGGGGGTGCCGATCGCGATTGTGACATCTCCCGACGAGGAGGTGATCTGGGTCTGGATCTGCTTGACCGCGCCGAAGTCGATCAAGACCAGCCGACTATCCCGCTGCCGACGCATCAGATTGTCCGGCTTGATGTCGCGATGGATTACGCGGCGGCTGTGCACAAACTGCAACACGTTGAGCACATCGCGCAGCAGCTGCACGACCTGATTTTCTGCCCAAGCTTGACCACCCGCCAGCTCCACCTTCAGGGGTTGGCCGTCGATGAATTCCTGAACCAGGAAAAAGTCGTCCTCTTCTTCGAAGTAGGCCAGCAGGCGGGGCACTTGGTCGTGATTGCCCAGTTCCTCTAAGGTCTCTGCCTCGCTCAGAAATAAACGTCTGGCGGTCTCAAGACGTTCGGGCGTGTTCTTGGCGGGCTTCAGGTGTTTGACGACGCATTTAGGCTGTCCGGGGCGGCGGGTGTCGAGCGCGATGTAGGTCTGGCCGAACGCGCCTCTACCCAACACCTGAACCACCTGGTAGCGCCGGTCGAGTAACTTGCCTAACATGACGGGGCCAGTTGGATTCTTATCCTAATCTTGGCATGCGTCTAGAGAAGTGCTCCGGAGATTATGGGCGCTCTCCCAGGTTTCTTAACCAACCGTAGGCTCAGAACTGACGCGACCAGTGCCTCGGCCAGCGTTCGACCACGACCTTAGTTTGGGTAAAGAACTCGACGGCGTGGCGGCCTTGGCCGTGCAAATCGCCGAAGAAACTGGCCTTCCAACCGCTGAACGGAAAGAAAGCCATCGGTGCCGCCACACCGATGTTGATCCCGAGGTTGCCCGCGTCGGCTTCGTAGCGAAATTGACGCGCGGCCGCGCCGCTGTTGGTAAACAGACAGGCCATATTGCCGAACCGACCGCCGTTGACCAGGGCGATCGCCTCGTCCATCGTCTCCAGGTGAATCAGGCTCAAGACTGGGCCGAAGATTTCGGTGCGAGCGATTTCGCCGTTCGGGTTGACGTTTTGTAAGATCGTGGGCCGCACAAAGTTGCCCTGCTCGTAGTGCGGGATCTGGGGCTGGCGACCATCGACCAGCACGGTCGCGCCCTCGTCTGCGCCTTTTTGGATCAGCGCTTCGATGCGCGCCCGGCTCTGGGGGGTGATCACCGGCCCCATTTGCACGCCTGCCTCTAAGCCATAGCCCACGACTCGGCGGCTGGCGGCTTCGGCTATCGCCTCAGTGAAGCTGTGGCGGGCCTCGCCCACGGTGAGCGCCACCGAAGCCGCCAGACAGCGCTGCCCGGCGCAGCCGAAGGCACTGTCTGCCGTGATCCGGGTGGTCATCTCGAGGTCGGCGTCGGGCAGGACGATCACTGGGTTTTTCGCGCCGCCCTGGCACTGGGCGCGTTTGCCGTGGGCAGCAGCGCGGCTGTAGACGTACTGCGCTACGGGCGTGGAGCCGACGAAGCTGATCGCCCGGATCGCGGCGTGGTCCAGGATGGCGTCCACGGCGGCCTTGGCGCCATTGACCAGGTTGACCACGCCTTTGGGCAGGCCGGTTTGCTCAAGCAGGCAGAAGATTTTCTGCAAGGTCAGGGGCACCCGCTCGGAGGGCTTGACCAGATAGGTGTTGCCGCAGGCGATGGCGTAGGGCAGGAACCAGAAGACGATCATACCGGGGAAGTTGAAGGGCGCGATCACCGCCGCGACGCCCAACGGCTGGCGGATCAAGATCTCGTCGATGCCACGGGCGATGTCTTCGGAGTTGTAGCCCTGGAGCATTAAGGGAATGCCGCAGGCCACTTCCACGTTTTCGATGGCTCGCCGCAGTTCGCCTTTGGCCTCGTCCAGGGTCTTGCCGCACTCCAGGGTGATCGTGCGCGCCAGATCCTCGAAGTGCTCCTCTAGCAGGGTTTTGAGCTTGAACAGATATTGCACGCGCTCGGTCGGCGGTGTGCGTCGCCAGCTGCCGAAGGCGGTGGCGGCTGCCTGGGCGGCCTGCTCAATGTCCCTGGCGTCGCTGAGCGGCACGCGGGCCAGGACCTCGGCGGTGGCTGGATTGACCACGTCCAGGTAGTCGGTGGTTTGGGCCGCTCGCCACTCGCCATCAATGTAGTTCTCCAAGATCTCAGGCGTTCCCATGCGTGCACCCCTCGCCAAGCGGTCGTATCGCTCACTGTACCGTGAGTCTCCGCCGCAGAACTCGGCCCTTGCCGCCGCGAGGCTCGACACCGGAGCAAAAGGCTGGGCAACTGCGGCCCAGAGCTCGGCCTTAGCGCGCAGCGGCTCGAAAAATCAAGCAAAAAGCCGCAAGCCTGCGGCCCAAAGCTCGGCGTTCGCCGCCCAGAACTCGGAGTGCGGGGCTGCCAGCTTGGTTCTCCGAGTTCTGAACCTGGTCGCTGGGGTTCCCGATTGCTCTGTCCGTCGCAAGCCTGGATTGTAGAAAAGTCAAGACGTTTTAGGCAGCCTTAACTGAAGGTCTTGATGCGATCTAGCGAGCGTTGACCCCCCCACCGCTCTACGATGCGATCATCGTAGTCATCAGAAACTGCCAACACGGCTTTGACGGATGCTTCCAATTCCTTCTTGTCGCAGGTCGAGCCGACAATCGTGTGTTCAAATAAAATATTGTTGGTTTCGTCTATGCCAAAAGCGCCGAAGCGCATGCCGGTATTCTCCTGAAGCAGGAAGCGCATTAACTCTGGACTGGGATCTGCACCCGTCACCACATGGGAACGGACATTAATAATCGCATCATCCTCATTCCAGGCATACACCAAAACTTCTACCAAAGCAGAGTTCATGAACAGACCCAAACCAGGAAAATCTTGTCTGGCACAGGGGAACTTGCCGAATAATTCCTGCATCCAAATAGCAATCTGATCGTAGCAGGCTTGTTGTGCCTTAGTTTGAAATTCCATGATATTGTCCCTGATGCTATTTTCTAAAACCATAGCAATTGTACCTGAGATCAGGTTCAAAAGCGCTTGGCCGTGCAGGAGAGTGTAGTCAAAAGGGAACAAAAGGCAAATTACGACTCATCTGTCCAGCCAGGCAGTGATGGCCAAACAAGCTAGGATGAAAGATGCGCCTGCTCAAATCGCCTGTCCATTTCTATCCGCATGAACCGTAATTTTTGGATTATTGCCCTGGTCTCGCTGATTAACTCTCTCAGCCTGACCATTCTTATTCCCGTCATTTATCTGTACGGTAGGCAATTTGGTCTCAACGATTTTCAGACCAGCTTGTTATTCTCGGTTTACTCCGTAGCTCAATTCTTCGCAACGCCAGTGATCGGCAAATTGTCCGATCGCTTCGGACGTAAACCCTTGCTGGTACTCAGCCTCCTGGGAACCGTGATTGCGAACTTAATTGCTGGAACTGCCTCGGTTGCCTGGGTTCTTTTCTTCGCTCGCTTCTTGGATGGCATTACCGGGGGCAATGCTTCTGTGGCTCAAGCCGTGATTTCTGATGTGACAACCCCAGAAAATCGAGCCAGAGGCTTTGGCATTAACGGGGCGGCCTTCGGATTGGGATTTGTCTTGGGTCCTGTTATCAGTTTGCTGGCGCAACAAGTCTCTTTGGGAGCAGCATTTTTGGTTTCCAGTGTGATCGCCTTGTTCGCTCTGCTGATCACAATTTTCTTCTTGCCAGAGAGCCACCCAGCTAAGGGAACTGAGCAGGCGGACTTGTTTGACTTGGGTTTGGCAAACCTGATCAAAAGTTTAGCCTTGCCGAAGGTGGGGATTTTGCTGATGATCAATTTCTTGATCGGCACCACTTTCACAATCTTCACCTACGCTTTCCAACCCTATTTTATCCAGGTTTTGGGTCAAACCAATGAGTCACTCACCCTGATGTTTTTAACCTTTGGTGTACTGGGCGTCCTCATGCAAACCTGGGGGATATCAGTCCTGACGCGAAAATTTAATTTGGTTTATATCCTGTTCCTCGGTTTGTTCATTCGCAGTATCTCGTTTCTAATGATGCCCATTTGGGCTAATGTTGTTTATTTCGTGAGTGTGACCATCCTATTTTCGCTGTTTAACTCTCTTGTCCAACCGATGATCAACTCGCTGATCTCCTTGAACTCGAAGCCCGAAGACCAGGGGACTGTTTTGGGAATCAACGCTTCTTATCTCAGCATTTCCAATGCGGTTGGACCGGTCATCGCCGGGCTACTGATTCACGCAGCCGATTTAAGGACCTACGCTTATCCCCTCTATTTAGCTGGAGCCCTCACACTGGGTGTGTTGGGCTTGGCAATTGTGACCCGTGAACGCTACAGCTTGAGTCATCTCTCCAAGACCTGATGGTTAGAAGTACTTCCCCGTTAGGATTCCGCGCTAGGCCGTAAGATAGCTCATAGACTTTCGACACCCCAGATCCAAGCCTATGCCCGACGTCGTCAGCCGTGTGCAAGTGCTCAGTGAAGCCCTGCCTTATATTCAGGAATTCGTCGGACGCACCGTCGTCGTGAAATACGGCGGCGCTGCCATGAAAGACAGCACCCTCAAAGCCCAGGTGATCCGCGACGTTGTGTTTCTGGCCTGCGTCGGCATGCGGCCCGTCTTGGTGCACGGCGGCGGTCCGGAGATCAACGCTTGGCTCACCCGTCTGGGCATCGAGCCCCAGTTCAAGAACGGCCTGCGCGTCACTGACGCCGCCACCATGGAAGTGGTCGAGATGGTCCTGGTCGGGCGGGTCAATAAAGAGATCGTCGAGCTGATCAATCAGGCGGGTGGCTCCGCCGTGGGCCTGTGCGGCAAAGACGGCAACCTGGTCAAAGCCCGCCCTGACCAGGAAGGTATCGGCTTCGTCGGCGAAGTTAACAGCATCGACACCCGCATCTTAGAGACTCTGATCGGCGGCGGCCACATCCCCGTAGTCTCCAGCGTCGCTGCTGACGAAACCGGCCAAGCCTACAACATCAACGCCGACACCGTCGCGGGCGAACTCGCCGCCGCCCTGGGAGCCGAGAAGCTGATCCTACTCACCGATACTGCTGGCATCCTGCGCGACTACAAAGACCCCAGCACCCTGATCAGCGTCCTGGAACTCCAGGAAGCGCGTGAGCTGATCAGCCAAGGCGTGATCTCCGGCGGCATGATCCCCAAAGTCAAGAGCTGTGTGCGCTGCCTGGCCCAGGGCGTTCGTGCCGCCCATATCGTCGATGGCCGCGTGCCCCACTCGCTGCTGCTGGAGATCTTCAGCGACGCAGGCATCGGCACCAAGCTGGTCTGCTCCCGCTTGGGTCCCTCTGGCGCAGCAGACAACGGGCGCAGAAACCGCGCAGAGCCCGTCCTGCCGCCATTGCTTTAACTTCTCAGGAAAATCTCAGAAAAATTTCTGCTCAGACTGTTGACACCCAAACTGTCGATGCCCTACAGTAAGGACATCGAAGGTTCCAGTTCAAACAGTCTGAGGTCTAGGAAATGAACGTTATTAAGAACATTGCTCTTGCTACTGTTGCTGCCCTGAGTTTGTCCTCTGCCGCTAATGCCGCTGAAGCGGGCCGCACCTTCCCCAACCTAAACAAAGCTGCTGCGTCTGAAGGAAACCAAGACACCCTGCCGTTGCTGTACAAGGCAAACGAGACCCAGCGCACGTTTCCTAACCTAAATAAGGCGGCTGCGTCTGAGGGCAACCAAGACACCCTGCCCCTGCTGTATAAGGCTGCATCTGAGGGTAATCGAAACACCTTACCCCTGCTGTATAAGGCTGCGTCTGAGGGTAATCGAAGCACCTCACCGCTGCTGTACAAAGCAAATGAGACCCAGCGCACGTTTCCTAACCTAAACAAGGCGGCTGCGTCTGAGGGCAACCAAGACACCCTGCCCTTGCTGTATAAGGCTGCGTCTGAGGGTAATCGAAACACCTCACCCCTGCTGTACAAAGCAAATGAGACCCAGCGCACGTTTCCTAACCTGAACAAGGCCGCTGCGTCTGAGGGCAACCAGGATTCTTCGCCCCTGCTGTACAAGGCTCTGCCCAGTGATGGCAACCAGGATTCTTCACCGCTGTTGTACAAAGCAAACGAGACCCGGCGCACGTTTCCTAACCTAAACAAGGCGGCTGCGTCTGAGGGCAACCAAGACACCCTGCCCCTGCTGTATAAAGCTGCGTCTGAGGGTAATCGAAACACCTCACCCCTGCTGTACAAAGCAAATGAGACCCAGCGCACGTTTCCTAACCTGAACAAGGCCGCTGCTTAAGATTTGCCCCTAATCGTCTGCCGACTGATAGATGATGCCTAGTGCTTGAGAGCCTGACTCAGATGGACGATTACGTCTTGCCCCTGCTGGGAACAGCAGGGGTTCTCTTTTATCCTCAATCCAGTAATGGCCACCCGAGATCGAGAAACGCTTGCCCCTTGAGCGAGAAGCGGACAGGCCACCGCACCCGCTTAGGTCTTCGCCACCGACATCACTGACAACCGCCAGCGATACCGGCCGGTGAGCGTGTAGGGCAACACCAGACTACGCAGCAGCAGGAACAGAGACTGAATCTCGCCCGGTGTATGGCGATGCTGCCACTGACCAGGACGGCAAAACAGCGTCTCCACTAGGCCCCGATGCTGGTCCAGCGTCAGCTGGTGGAAGTGGAGCGAAACAATTGGGTACGTGTCTGATTCGCTGTCGTCCAGCCAATCCTCGCGGATGTCGTCGAGCCGCGTAATGATCGCCTGCACCATCAGCCCATCTTCCATCAGCTCCAGGTCCACCGGCACGGTGGGCTGCTCCTGTAGCAGTTGCCGCAGCACAGGCCGCGCCCCCACCTGACTCAACACCAGCTGAGCCCCCGACTCTGACAGATTCTCAGTGTGGCCCCAGAAGATATTGCCCGCCATCGTCAGCCGAACCGTGCGACGTAGGTTAAAGCGCTCATAGCGCTCGGGCTTGGGTACATCCAGCATCACCAACAGCGCTACCCCCAGCGCCATCAGGTTGTAGCCGCTCCAGATCCAGCCCAGCCCCAGCCCCTTATAATCCGCCGAGGCCCAATCCTTCCACTGCATCATGCACATGCCCAGGTTCACCCACAGGCTGACTGCAGTGAACGCGAATAGCACCAATAGCGGCCAAGCCAAGCCGAAATTGAAATTCAGCCGCTGGCTCTGGGTGCCCTTGGGCGTCACCTTAAAGCCCTTGCCAAAGGGGTTCAACATCGTCTGGATAATGGTGGCCGACAGCGGAAACGACAGCACCAAATCATAGACATCCGACAACACCAGCGAGCGGCTGCGCCCATTCAGCCAGCCAAACGCCACCAGGTTCACCAGATAGTAGGGCATCAAGAAATCCATCACCCCAGCAAACGTCGCCCGCACCGGGATGACATGCAAAAACGAGTACAGCAGCGGCGCCAACAAAAACCCCACCTTAGAAAAGCTGGTGAACCAATGGAAAATCCCCGAAAAATGCGCCACCCGCTGCAAAGGCCGCAAGCCCGGCAGGGTGAGCGGATTGTCCTGAATAAAGAACGCCTGTAGCGTCCCCTGCGCCCAGCGCAGCCGCTGCGTGGCGTAAGCCGCCATATCGTCCGGCGCAGCGCCAGCGCTGAGTTTCTCATCGAGATACACCAGCCGGTAGCCCTTCGAAGACAGCCGCACCGCCGTGAAATAATCCTCGCTCAATGAGTCCGTGGCGAACTTGCCGCCCGTCGCCTCCAGCGCGCTGCGCCGCATCACAAACGAGGTCCCTGCACACACCACGCTGTCGGTGCCATCACGCACCGGCTCAATCTGGCGGTAGAACACCTCCTGCTCCGGTGTCAGGATGTCCTCCAGCCCTAAGTTGCGCGCCACCGGGTCGGCAGAATAAAAGCTCTGAGGCGTTTGCACCAGCGCCACTTTCTCGTCTTGGAAAAAGCCCACCGTCCGGGTTAAGAAATTGCGCGTCGGGATGAAGTCCGCATCGAAACAGACGATCAGCTCACCCGAAGTGTGTGCAATAGCGTGGTTGAGGTTGCCCGCCTTGGCGTGCCGGTTGTCGGCGCGGCTCAAATACTCGCAGCCGAGCTCCGCCGCCAGCGCCTTCATCTCTGGGCGACGGGTATCGTCGAGCAGGGAGATGCGCTTATAGGCATAATCGAGTGCTTGGCAACCGATAATCGTGCGCCGCAAGATGAACTCCGGCTCGTTGTAGGTGGGAATCAAGATATCCACGCTGGGCGTAAACTCGCCCTGCTCCACCCTCAGTGCACAGGTGTCCGCCTCACGGCGGCGGTCTCGAGCCGCCAGCAGCAGCACCCACTGCAAGCCGCCGTTGACAATCACCAGCAGCTCCAGCACCAGCAAGATAATGCTGACGCCCGTGTTCAGCCGGCTACTCAGGTTGAGCGTGGTAACCCGCCAGCCCACATAGCGCACCAGCAGCACCAGCAAAATCCCCACCACCAGCCAGCGCGACCAGATGCGAGGCTGCGGAAACGCCTTGACGACCCCGAGTACCAGTAGGGGCAGCACCACCGCAGGCAGAGACAGCGCCTTGACCAGAGTCTCCAGCCATTGCAGCCACCAGGGCTCAGCCTCGGCCATTGCTCCCAAGCCGTTGATCAGCCTCGGCATCTCGCCTGCTATCTCTAGCCAGGCCAGGATGCTTAGGCCCGCTAGCAGGACAGTGCCTGCCATGATCAGGACTCCCCAGCGCAACCGCTTGGCGCGGAAAGCCTGGGTCTCAGAACCTTGAAAGCCTACCATCAGCCTCTTTCTCCGCCCGTTTGTGGTATGCGCCTGCGTAAAACACCAGCTCCCCCGTGACTAAGCTGACACCCAGCCTGAACAAGAGACGACCCAGAGACCGCCTAGGTGCCCCGATGAGGGCAGAACCTGTCAGGGAGTTAATACGAAGTAATCGCGACAATCGATCTCACCACGCAACTGGCAACAATGGAGACTTGCCTCTCCAGTGTCGTCTATGAGCTACTCGCTACGCGTCACTGATCTACCGGAGAGTGAGCGGCCTCGCGAACGGCTGCTCTGCCAAGGACCGGCCGGCCTCTCAAGCGCTGAACTACTCGCCATCCTGCTGGGAACCGGCCAAGGGCCGGGCAAGCTCTCGGCGGTGGGCCTCGGGCAGTATCTGCTGCAAGAACTCGGTAAACACCAGCGCGACGCACTGGCCGTGTTGCGCGACGTCTCAGCGCAGGAGTTGATGAAGATCCCAGGGGTTGGCCCGGCAAAGGCGACGACCATTTTGGCTGCCGTCGAACTCGGCAAGCGCACCTTCCAAATTCGCCCCCTTGAGCGGACGGTTGTCGAAGACCCTTCGATTGCTGCGGCTGCCCTCAGCGTGGACCTGATGTGGCAACCTCAAGAGCGATTCGCTGTTTTGCTGCTAGACGTGAAGCACCGTCTGCTGGGCACCCAGGTGATCACTATAGGCAGCGCCACCGAAACACTGGCCCATCCCCGCGATATTTTCCGTGAGGTGATCCGCCGGGGCGCAACCCGCGCCATCGTAGCCCATAACCACCCCTCCGGCAACTTGGAGCCCAGCCCCGAAGATCTGGCCCTCACTCGGCAGTTACTGATCGGCGCGCAGGTTCTGGGCGTCCCGGTGCTCGACCATTTGATTCTAGGAAACGGCGAATTCAAAAGTCTGCGCAGCACCACCCAACTATGGGACGAATATCCCCAGACCGATTAACTTTTAGGAGGGAAATTGGCGGTCGTCTTAACCACGAAAAAACAGCTAATCCTCGCAAAAAGTAGGGGGATTAGCTGAACACCAAAGAATCGCTTTAAGCCAGGCAGACGAGTTGTTGCTCTAGATACAATCTGCCTGCTTTAGCGAGTAAGCACGCCGTTGGGCAGCTGGAGGAGCTTTTCTAAGGAGTTGCGACGAGCTGGGTGATTGCAGGTAGAGGGCATCTCCTCATGACATCTTGGGCAAAACCAGTAAGCATGCCCAGCGCGAATGTGTCGCAACAATAGATCGGAGCAGCAAGGGCACTGAGTCATAACCGTTTACCTTGTGAAAAGAATTTGAAAGCTGAAGTTCCAGGATAACGGTAAGACATTGGTTGTGGTTGATAGAATCGGGGATATCCTCGATTTCTGGGTAGAACCACCCAGGCTACATATTAAGTTTGAGCCGTGATGTCGATAGTGAAACGACTCAAGTTCAGTTATATTTTTTGAGATGTAAAGAAAAGCACAATTCTCTCTAGTGAGCACAATTTCTTTGGGGCCAGATGGACCGGCAGTGACACCGTTGGGAGTTGGCACTTGGGCGTGGGGGGACCGCTTCTTTTGGAGCTATGCGAGTGATTACGGCGCGCCTGAGCTGCTGCAGGCGTTTGACGCGTCTCTGGCAGCGGGGGTGACCTTGTTCGACACGGCGGAGGTTTACGGCTTGGGTGAGTCGGAGCGTTTGCTCGGCCAGTTCAGGCAATCGGCCCATGTCCCGGTGCAGATCGCCACTAAGTACGGTCCGCTGCCTTGGCGGCTCACGGCTCAGTCGGTGGCGCAGGCACTCAGCGCTAGCTTGAGTCGCCTGCGCACAGACCAAGTCGCGCTTTACCAGGTCCACTGGCCGTTCACCTTTTTGATGAGCCAGGCCACCCTATGCAGCGCGCTGGCTGATGAGGTCAAGCGGGGGCGCATCGGTGCGATAGGCGTGAGCAACTATACCGCTGCTCAAATGCGCGAAGCCCACCAGTTGCTGGCGGCACGGGGCGTACCACTGGCGGTGAATCAGGTGCGCTACTCATTGCTCAGCCGTCAAATCGAGCGCAACGGCATTGTGGACATTGCTCGCCAGCTCGGAGTGGTCATTCTGGCCTATAGCCCTCTGGCACAGGGGCTGCTCACAGGCAAATACACGCCGGACCAGCTCTTGACCCCAGCTGGAGCGCGTCGTCTGGACGCCCAGTTCAGTCGCCCAGGTCTGGAGCGGATCGCGCCGGTACTGGCGCTCCTAGAGCAGCTTGGGGAAGCCCACGGGCGTACCCCAGCCCAGGTCGCGCTGAACTGGCTGATCGCCCAGGGCAATGTGATTCCGATTCCAGGGGCGAAAAATGCTGCACAGGCGCAAGCCAACGCAGGAGCCCTAGGTTGGAGCCTGAGTGAGGGCGAGGTTGCACAGCTAGAGCAGGTCAGCCGTCCGTGGCAAGCTTGAGTTTGTGCGCGGTGCGCAGGATCTGTCCGGCCAGGATCGCTGCGCCAAAGCCGTTGTCGATGTTCAGCACGCCGACCCCGGCAGCGCAGGAGTTGAGCATGGTGAGCAGCGCGGCCAGGCCGTTGAAGCTAGCTCCGTAGCCGACGCTGGTGGGCACCGCGATCACCGGACAGTCGGCCATGCCCGCGACCACGCTGGCGAGTGCCCCCTCCATCCCGGCGACCACAACTAACACCTGGGCGGCGGCAATGACTTCATGTTGGTTGAGCAGGCGGTGCAGGCCTGCGACCCCCACATCCCAGAGGCGCTGCACCCGAAACCCGCATAGCTCTGCGGTGACCGCTGCCTCTTCAGCAACAGGTAAATCGGCGGTGCCCGCGCAGAGTAAGGTAATCGTGCCAGGTTGGGAAGGCTGGGTCGAGCTAGGCTTTAGGGCGCAGATTCGGGCAGTGGCGTAGTAAACCAGGTCTGGGATAGCCAGCTCCAGCTCGCCGAACACCGCAGGCTCGATGCGGGTTGCCATCACCACCGACTGCTTGCCACGCATGGCTTCAAAGATCTCCACCAACTGGTTAGGCGTTTTGCCTGGTCCCCAGATGACTTCAGGGAAGCCATTGCGCAGGCGGCGGTGATGATCTAGGCGGGCGAAGTCGCCAACCATCTCAAAGGGGAGGTGGCGTAGTTTGTGCAAAGCCTCCTGACTGCTGAGCTGGCCCGTTGCGACAGCGTCGAGCAGAATCTTGAGGGCTTCAGGAGATAGGGAGTCGGGCAACGGAGGAGGCACGCTGGGCAGATCCATTGCTCAACGCTAACCCAAAAGTGCCGTTACTTGCGGATGCGATAGCTATCGACAATTTTGCCTGCATCATCGTTGTAGTTGCCATAGGGCTTATTGACCCCAAATAGAGTCAGGATAAACACATGATCGCCCCGTTGTTCGACAAAACTCACCGCATCCAGATTTTGACCGTCTGAATTTCGGCCTAGCCAGTCGACGCGCATGCTACCGTCCTCCTGGATCTGCGATTTCTGGAAGGCAATTTGCTTTAGACGCTTGGTGTATTCCTGCTTCAGCGCTGCTTCGAGTTGTTCGGCACTGAATTGCTGTCCCTGGGCGGTGCTGAAGTCTACGGCACCGCCAAAGCCATCGTCCGGGGACGCGAAGATAATGCCGCTGCTGGTTTCCCGGTGGCTGTAGCCTTCGGGCAAGGAAATCTCGAATAAGTTCTGGGTGTTGCGATAGGTGTGGGGGGTTGCGGTAGCAGCAGGCGGGGGCTGGCTGGCGGTCGTCTCAGTGGCGATGGTTGGGCTGGCGCTTGGCTGGGTAGCCTGGCTGTTGCGACCCTGACAGGCAGAGGAACCGAGCACCAAAACGGTGAGCATGAGCGCTGCACCAAGGCGAGAAACGTGGGCCATATCGAGTCGGAGCCTTCTAGCGCTACTCAGTCACTCCTCAGGCGCGACTCCCGAAAACCGCTCGTAAATGCAGTCTTCAATTAAAGTTTACATCTTCAATTGGGCGGTCGAAATTCGCAAACCACCGGCTGAAGTGGCACAAAAAAAGCAATGCAGGTCACCTATTCACGCCGAAAATACTCTCAGATTGCTCTTTGCGACCCCGTTGCCGATGACCTCGCCAGCCGACCGCTTGATCTGGATCAATGTGTCTCTCGACGCCAACACTCAGACCGCTTTATTGGAGGGTTTGGAGAGCTGGCTGCGCCTGGGGCTGCTCTCGGATAGTCAGGTCAAACAACTGGGTCAAGAGCAACTGAGTTGTCCTTGGCAACCCCTGGCTGTGCCTCTGGCGGAGGCCCTAGAGCCGCCGCAGCGGCTCTCAACGGCCCGCGCCTATCTGCTGTGGTGTTTGTGTTTTTTGGGTTTGTGTGGGGTGCAGCGGCTCTATGTGGGCAAGGTCACAAGTGGCCTCATTTGGTTAATCACTTTGGGGTTGCTGGGCGTGGGCCAGTTGCTCGATTTGTTCTGGATTCCCCAGATGGTTCGCGCCGCCAATCGCCGCCAGGATCGACTGGGACCCAGCCCAGTGCCTGAGCTGATTGCGCCGCAGCCGTCCGCGCCGCGCCGCGCCGACCGTGTGGGACTGATGTTGCAATCGCTGATGGCGGAATTCAGCGTAATCTGGCTGCTGTTTCTGGGCGTTTTTATGGTGGTGGTGTCCTCTGGGGTGCTGGCGGCCAGCCAATGGCGTCAGTTTTCACCACTTGGGCAGTACGCCATTTTGCTGGGGTACACGCTGGCCTTTGGCGGGGCCAGTGTCTGGGCTGGGCGACAGGGCAATCTGAACTTGACCGCGCACATGCTGCGTCTGGCCACCCTGCTGATGATCCCGGTCAACTTCTGGATGATCGATGGGGTCAGGCTTTGGAACAGCGGGCTGGGTTGGATGCTGGCGGCAAGCTCGGCTTTGCTGCTCAGCGCGATGACCGTTTTTCTGCTCAGGCCCACCGCGACTGACCAGCCCGCTAACGCCCGGCTCACACTGCTCAACAGCATCGGCCTGAGCTGGTTGCACTGGGGTTGGGGTTGGATGGGTTTCCCGCTGCTGGCGACTTATCTGGGGACAGTGGGCACGGCGCTGTCGCTGTTCGTTCAGTACCGCAACCACAGCCCTGCCAGCTCGCCTACCTCGCCCAACCGGCTGCCACTGGGCGTGCTCACCGTTGCTTACGCTGCGCTGTTATTGGTGGCTCGCGCGGTGTTGGTTGCCCAGGTCCCTGTCGCCCAGTTGGGGCTGGCGTTGGGCCTGTGTGGCTGGTTGCTGGGCTGGTTGGCCCGAGGCGAGCGTAGCCGTGAGCAGTGGACTCTGGCAGGGACAATTTTGCTGCTGGTGGGTTGGGGGGTGTGCGTTGAGGCTCCGACGCCCTGGCAGGCGTTAGCCGTGAGCGGCTTGGGGCTGTGGCTGCTCGCGGAGCGTCTGCGCCATCGGCATCAGACCTGGGCGCTCACAGCGACTTTTTTGGTGGGCTTGCAGAGCCTTTGGCTATTGTGGCGTCTGCTGCCCGCGCCAGTGCAGCAGACTTGCCTCGAGTTCGGTGTGCGCGTGGCAGGCAACTTGGCCATGCCCTGGGCGCTGCTGGGAGTGGCGGTTTTTCCCTACGTTGTTCTGACGCTTTGGTGGGCCGGGCGTCTTCGTCATTGGCAACAACCGCTCCTGGCAGACCAGGCCGAGATCCTGGCGCTGATTTTGGGGGCAGTCTTGAGCCTGCTTAGTCTGGGCAATCCCACACTGCGCACGCTGAATTTGCTGCTGTCGAGCCTGACCCTGGCAGAGGTTGTTCGAAAGCGCGCGAACACGTCAGCTATTCTGGTTTACCTGACCCATTTGACGGCTCTGGCAGCGTTGGCTTCTGGGATTGATCGGCTGGCCCCTGATTTGGATCGAACCACCTGGGCTGGGATTTTGCTGACGGGCATGGTTGCCGAGTGGGGGTTCTGCGTGGGCTCTCGGTGGCGGCTGTGGCGGCGCAGCGCCTGGCATATCGGGCTAGGGCTGGCGGCAGTGAGTTACCTGGTGCTACTGGGTGACTATCTCAGCGAAGGTCACGACAGCCGTTGGAATCTGCTCTGGCTGGCGACACCGCTCAGCCTGACTTGGCTGGGCGGTCGTCGCCAGTTTCCCCAGCCACCGCTGGCAACTGGCTTGAGTGTGGCGGCGCTGGTGTTCTTACAGCCTCTGACTTTGGAAACCGTGACCTCGCGACTGGTGAGCTTGGGTGTGGCCACCGCCCTGATGCTGTTCAACACCCAACAGATTCAACAAACTGGCCTAGCGTTGCTGACCGTGGGCTTTGGCCTGAGCTGGGGTGGCGCGGCGCTCTGGCAGGTTTTGCCGGAGACAGTGGGCGGCGCGGTGTACACCGAACTGGCGGCGCTGGCGGCGCTGAGCCTCTGGCTGCTCTGGCGATGGCTGGTGGGACGCGAGACCGCGCTGGCCCGGATCTACGCTCAGGCGACGGACGGCTGGGCGACGGTTCTGAGCAGCGTTAACCTATTGGCCCTGACCCTTTACGCGCTGAGCTTTTACACAGTGGATGATGATGCGGCCTGGGGCTACGCCTTGGCCGCAGCTCTGACCACCCTGGCGCTTGGCTGTCGCCAGTGGCAGCAGCCAGGCGATCTGGGAGCCTACGGCATTGCCTGGGGGTTGGAGCTGACGGTGGCAATTCTGGTTGCCCTGCGGGGAGGCTCGGTGGAGCATCTGGCGCTTGCCAATCTGGGCTTGGGCTTGCTTGCGCAAGTGGCGGGCGATTGGCAAGCGAGGCGCTCCGCGCAGACCTACCGCTACTACCAGCAGGTGATTCCGCTGGTTTATGCGGTCTTGGGGCTAGGGCTCGCGCACGCTAGCTTCACGGCAGCGACCGGCTGGTACACCTTGGCCGCAGCATTGGTCGGTCTGGGGGTCGGGCGGCGGCAGGCGAGCTTGAAACCCCTGAGCTATCTGGCCTTGCTAGGGGTCTCGGCGGCGGCCTACGAACTGCTGATTTATCAGTTGCTGCAGGCCAAAGGCGGCAGCTCAGGCGATGGTTTTGCGGCTCTGGCGGCGCTGGGCTTGGTGATTGCGGTGGTCGAGCGCTGGCTCAGCCGCTGGTTGGCTCCCTACCTGCGCCTCAGGGTGGCGGAGCTGAAACCGATTGCGCATCTGCACTGGGCGGGCAGCAGCGGCTTGGTTGGCCTGGCGCTGTTGAATGCTCTTAGCCCCTTTGGTGAGCAGCTTAGCCTTGGGGTGCTGGCAGTGCTGGCGTTCTACTCGCTGCTGCAGGGACGTGGGTCAATGGCGTCCCGGGAGGCAGAGGGGTGGACGTACGCAGGCATCTCGGAAGCAACCGTGGCGATTGGCTATGCGCTGTATCTCAGCGTGACCGATACCACAGGCTTGATCGCCTGGGCGGCGGCGCTGGCCTGCGTTCTGGCCTACGCTCTGTATGTGCTGCCCTGGCAGGCTTGGGGCTGGTCGCTGCGCCCTTGGCGGCGGGCGGCAGGCATCTTGCCGGGGGCGGCGGTCTTCCTAACGGCGGGGGGAATTGCCCTGCAAAGTTTGCTGCTCACCGGGGCTTTTTATGCCTGGTTTGCCTGGGCGTCGAGACAGGTGCGTTTGAGCTATCTCAGCGTTGGTTTGGCAGATTGGGCGATTTTGCGCTTTCTCCAGACCCGAGCTTGGGAAAATCCGCTGTGGTCTGCCCTGTTAGTGGGCGGTTCGCTGCTGTACGTGGCCCAGATCGATCCGCATTTGCAAGGGTCGAACCAACGAGCCACGCGCCATCTTTTGCGGAGCCTGGCCGCCGCGCTCATGTGCCTGAGTGCGCTTTATCAATCGCAGGGTGATTTTGGTCTGGGGCTGTTGACCATTGCCTTGAGCATCGGCTTGATTCTGGCTGGGCTCGCGCAGAGAATTCGGGCGTTTTTGTATGTGGGGACGGTCACGTTTGTGTTCAAGGTTTTGCAACAGCTGTGGGTGTTTATTAGCGACTACTCACTGCTGTTGTGGGCGATGGGCATTGTCCTGGGGTTGATGTTTATTTGGATCGCTGCCAGCTTTGAGGCTCGTCGCAGCCAGATGACTGCTCTGGTGCGTAATTGGGTCTCTGATCTGGACGAGTGGCAGTAAACTTTTTGCCGGTCTAGATTCCGCAAGAACCTACAAGACTGATTACGCCTGATGCCCTGGGCTACTGGATCTGGGTACCTGGAGGTAGACTGAGGCATTGCTCTGCAAAGCTACCTTTCCAATCCAATCAGGAGTGCCGGTCATGCCAGATCTAGCGACGCTCGCTCTACTTCTAGTCGCCGCGCTGAGCCTGAATCTGGCCTACCTGACGATTGGCAGGGTTTTGACGGCGCTCGGCTGGATCGGCTGGCCGGAGCAAGTGCAATGAGCCAGTGCCCATTCACTGACCCTGCTGCGCCCCGCGAGCAGGCTAGATTTTGGCGAGTTCAGGGCTGTGCCGATCTGGAATTGCTGCGGGCAACTTACGTCACCCACATTTTTCCACGGCACGCGCATGAGAGTTACACGATTGGGGTGATTGCCGCCGGGGCCGAAGCGTTCTTGTGTCGGGGCCGTATGCATCTCGCGCCTATGGGCAGCCTGGTTGCGATCAATCCCGGCGAGGTGCACACGGGCCAGGCGGTCGATGGCCAAGGCTGGACCCAGCATATTTTTTATCTCAACGCAGCGCTGCTCGAAGGGGTTGACCCGGCGCTTACCGTGGACTCGCCAGATTTGCCCTATTTCCCGAATCCGGTGATTGAGGATGCGTCTTTGGCAAAGCTGATCCTCAATGTCCATCTGGCATTGGAACATTCGGCGTTCACCTTGGCCCAGGAATCGCGTCTCACTTGGGCGCTGGCGCAACTGATCGCCCGACATGCGGGCAACCGTCCCAGTCTGCCCTCACTGGGTCGAGCGCATCAGTCCGTCAAGCGGGTTCAGGACTATCTAGAGGCCCATTTCGCTGAAAACGTTTCGCTGCAACAGCTAGCCCAAATCGCCAACCTGAGCCCTTTTCATTTGCTGCGCCTGTTTCGCAAGCAGGTCGGCTTGCCCCCGCACGCTTATCTGATGCAGGTCCGCGTTGCTCGGGCGAAAACGCGGTTGGCGGCGGGCTATACAATCGCAACGGTGACCCAGGAGACGGGGTTTGTCGATCAAAGCCATCTGACTAGGCATTTCAAGCGCATCGTCGGGGTCACGCCTGGGCAGTATGTGTCGGGAGCTAGGGCTTCTCAGGG
The DNA here is from genome assembly GCA_031399305.1 of Leptolyngbya sp. SOY_34_metabat_272. Lineage (GTDB taxonomy): Bacteria > Cyanobacteriota > Cyanobacteriia > FACHB-261 > FACHB-261 > FACHB-261. Next base: position 3,294 of record JANNOU010000035.1, on the reverse strand, counting down.
CGGGTGGAGCCAGAGTTCTTGAGGCGATCTCAATCAGTCTTAATCAGGTGCAAAAAATCAGGTGCAAAAACAATGCTAGATCCAGCAACGCTGACCCTGTTTCTTGTGGCTTCGCTCACGTTGAGTGTGACTCCCGGCCCAGCAGTGTTGTACACTGCGGCTCGCAGTGTGAGTCAGGGGCGTAGGGCAGGGGTTGCCTCAGCTCTGGGAACAGGAGTTGGCAGTCTGGCGCATACTTCGGCTGCCACGCTAGGACTGTCGGCGCTACTCATGTCTTCGGCATTGGCCTACACAGCCATTAAGTATCTGGGAGCGGCTTATCTGATCTATCTGGGCATCCGGACAGTAGTCCGCAGGCAGGACTCAGAGCTCTCTGCTCCTTGCTTGAGACCGGCTAGCCTGTTGAAGCTCTTTGCACAAGGCGTGCTCACCAATGTGCTGAACCCCAAGTTGGCGCTATTTTTTCTGGCCTTTCTGCCTCAATTTGTCGACGCTTCCCGAGGTGATGTAACTCTGCAAATTGCCGTGTTGGGCTTGATCTTCAACACTATCGAAACGCTATGGAACACAGTTGTCGCTTTGTTGGCAGGCTCGGCGGGGGCTTGGCTCAGGCGACGCCCCAGTTTCTCGCGCCTCCAGCGCTGGTTCACCGGCGGCGTTTTGACTGCCCTCGGTGTTCACACTGCCCTGCCAGACAGAAGTTAGGGCTTGTTTTCCGACTGACCTCTGGCTGACAGGCTTAAGCCATTGAAGACGGAACTCAGGAAGAGTGCCGACAAGCTTAGGGAGAGTGTTGTCAACCCTCAAGGTACTTGCCGACAAGGTGGGGGAGGATGCCGACAAGGTGAGGGCGAGTGTTGTCGACCCTCAAGGTACTTGCCGACAAGCTGGGGGAGGATGCCGACAAGGTGGGGGAGGATGCCGCCAAGCTGGGGGAGGATGCCGACAAGCTGGGGGCGAGTGTTGTCAACCCTCAAGGAGGATGCCGCCAGTTGTCGGCATCCTCCTTGAGGGTTGGCGGCATCTGCCTCTAGATCACTCATCACGTCGTTCAGGGTTGCTCACCGAGATGTTTCTGTGCCCAAAGAGCGGCCTGGGTGCGATCGCGAAGCTTGAGCTGGTCCAGGATCCGGGTGACCAGATTCCTCACACTGCCTTCGCTGAGGTGCAGGGCCTGGGCGATCTCGCGGTTGTTTTGTCCCTGACCCAGTCGCCTCAACACAGCGAGTTCACGCTCGCTCAGTAGGGGCAGGTTACTCACTGGCTTGGGCGCGGCGGCAGGAATCTGGGCAAACACCCGGTGGGCAATGGTCGGCCCCAATTGGCTGTGCCCTTGGTGCAGAGTGCGGATGGCAGCTGCGACTTGACGGGCAGGCGTGCTTTTGAGCAGATACCCCAACGCCCCGGCTTGCAGAGACTGCCGGATATACTCGTCTTCGTCAAAGGTGGTCAGCACCAAGATCCGGATCCAGGGATAGCGCTGATGAATGTTCCGGGTTGCCGAGACGCCATCGCAAACGGGCATGCGCACATCCATTAGGATCACATCCGGCTGCAGCTGTTCGGCGAGTTCAATTGCCTCTTGGCCGTGATTGGCCTGACCCACCACTTCCAAATCCTCTTGGACCGACAGCAAGGAAGCCAGGCCTTGCCGAAATAGCGGTTGGTCGTCTACCAGCAGTAAGCGAATCATCGCGGAATCGTCACCCGAATCTGAGTGCCTTGACCTGGAGTCGTGAGAATCTGCAGCTCGCCGCCCAGAATTTGCACCCGTTCTTGCATCCCCCGCAGCCCCAAGCCGACCTGAGGCTGCTGAGGATCAAAGCCTTGACCGTTATCGGTTAGCTCCAGGCTGGCGTGGCTGGCGGTGCACTGACCCTGGAGCGTGACCCGAGAAGCGCCACTGTGCTTTTGAATATTGGTCAGCCCTTCCTGCACAATGCAGTACAGCTGGTGGCTGGTCTGGACGGGCAGCGGTGGTAGCTTGACCGCCAGCTGAATCGCCAGGGATTGATTTTGCCGTACCTGCTCAACCAAAGTCAGCAGGGCTTGATTGAGATCGAAGCTAGGCTGGCGCATGGTTTGCAGCGCCCGACGCACGTCTTGCAGGCATTGGCTGGCGAGGAATTTGGCGATGTCCAGAGCTTGCAAGGCTTTTTCTGGGTCATGCTGGCGCAATTCCTGGGCCACTTCTAACTGCACATCAAGCGTGGTGAGTGTGTGACCGAGCGAGTCATGAATATCGCGGGCGATGCGAGTCCGCTCCAGGGTTGCGGATAGCGTTTCAACCTCTCGGGCCAAGGCCTCCGCTCTCTGTCGGCTTTGACGCTCTGCAATCACCGCGAAGCTGAACAGAATCACAAAGGTACTCACCGCCAGATAAGAGCCGATGCCGTTGATTAGAGTACTGAGCAGCACGCGCTGGGGATCAGACCAATAGGCTGGATTTTCCTTGCTAAATTCGACCGCTCTGGGTACTAACCAAATCGGGATTAAATTCCAAGCAATCCCGGTCATAACAATAACAATTGCGACATCTCGGCGCTCAAGCAAAAAACAGCTCTTGGCAATAAAAATATAGAGCAGGAGATCGAAAGGCACACCCATGAGTAGCGCCAAGACGACCAGGAGAATCTCTAAAAGCACATAAGCTCTGCGGTAGCCAAGGGGACGATCCGCAGGAAAGCTTAAGCTCAATAGCGCGAAAACACCGATCAGAGTAAAGGTCCCCCAGGTCGGTATCAGGGGTAGCCCTAGCGAATATCTGGAATCCCGATCGAGTAGCTCAATCAAAAAAGACACTGCCAAGACCGTCCACTCAACGTAGCGGAAGACTTGACGGATAGACGGAAAAGCAACCGTTTCGCAATTGCCTGAGCTGAGTGCCATGAAAGCTGAGCCATGAGAGCCAACCAAGATTCTATCATCCGGTTACCGGCCTCTCTCGATGACAAATGTCACAGCGCCTATGCGCTTTGTCACCGATCTAGATGATCTAAATCGAGACTATGGGAGTGCTATTTTTGTTAGTTTACAAATCAATGATGCTTGAGTGAGTTATGACCAAATTGCGACGATTAACAATTTTGCTAGGCTTGGTCAGCCTGTGCACTGCCTGTGGTGTGCAAGGGCAAAATTCTAACGCCAAGTCATCTGTAGAAGCAGCACCCGTAAGCTCAGTTGTCGCGCTGGGAAGGATCGAGCCTGAAGGCGAAGTGATTAAGCTTTCAGCCCCCAATGCCCAAGACAGTAGTGTGAACCAAGTTCTGGTGAGCGAAGGGGATTTGGTCAGGG
>JANNOU010000172.1:0-15679 GCA_031399305.1 Leptolyngbya sp. SOY_34_metabat_272 | reverse complement strand
CCTCCCCCAGACCCCCTGTGCAAGGGGGGTGATGCTTAAGTGAGTGCGATTTGCCTTAGAACCTCGTGCATGAGGTTCTGAAACTCTCGGATGAGGTTCCGAGACTCGTGCATGAGGTTCTGAGAGTCTCGGGTGAGGTTCTGAGACTCGTGCATGAGGTTCTGAGAGTCTCGGGTGAAGTTCTGAGACTCGTGCATGAGGTTCTGAGAGTCTCGGGTGAGGTTCTGAGACTCGTGCGTGAGGTTCTGAGAGTCTCGGATGAGGCTCTGGAACTCTCGGGTGAAGGTTCATGGGACGGAGGTCTTGCTTGGACCTTGCAGCCCAAAGGCGGCTGGGGTCAGACCGTTTCTAGTTGGCGGTTGAGGTGATGGTCGGCGACCTGGGCGATGCGCTCCAACGCCAGCGGCAAGTCTTCGTCCCAGAGGTCGCGATGGGTCACAAAGCGCACTCGATTGGCGCTCATGGGGTTGGCCAGGATCCCACGCTCCCGGAGCGCAGCGACGAAGGCAACCGCCTCGGGAACTTGTGCATAAACCATGTTGGTCTGCACGGCTTTGAGGTCCACGCTCAGGCCCAATGACTGCAAGCCCTCAGCCAGTGCACGCGCCAGTGCATGATCGCGCGCCAGCTGTTGGGGTCCCTCCCTGAGCGCGATCAGACCGGCGGCAGCCAACACGCCAGACTGACGCATGCCACCGCCCAGCAGCTTACGGTAGCGCCGAGCCTCCGAGCACAGGGCCGCGGGCAAGAGCAATAAACTGCCCACCGGAGCCCCCAAGCCCTTCGAGAGGCAAAGCGAAACCGTGGTGAAGCCTCGCGCAACTTCGCGGGGCTCCACCCCCAGGAAAGTGGCCGCATTGAACAGTCGCGCCCCGTCCAGATGGCAGGGTAATCCCGCCGCCCGCGCGACCGCCTGAATCTCACGCTGTACCGCCAGAGGAACCACCGTGCCTCCGGCCAGATTATGTGTGTTCTCCAGCGAGATCAGGCCAGTGGGGGCCTGGTGAAGGCTGGTGTGCACACTGCGCCGAATCGCAGCCAGCTCGGGCACCCCGTAAGGCGCAGGCACCAACCGGACCATGCCCCCCGAAAGCACCGCCAACGCGCCAGGCTCAAACTCGTAGATATGCGCCCCCTCAGGCACAATGACTTCTGCGCCCCGGCGCAGGTGCACCATCAACGCGGTCTGGTTGGTCATGGTGCCTGAGGGCATGTAGATCGCTTGCTCAAAGCCCAGCAGTTCGGCAGCAAAGGCTTCTAAACGGTTGAGGGTGGGATCTTCACCGTAGACATCGTCCCCGACTTCAGCGTCTGCCATGGCCTGACGCATCGCCGTCGTCGGTTGGGTCACAGTGTCACTGCGCAAGTCGATGAGACGGCTGCACTCGAAGCGATTTTCGGAAACCTTGAAGGTAGATGGCATGGGTTCCTGATCCTGAGGGGCATCAACTATGACTCTGCCGTGGGCGTCGAGACCACCGCAGAAAGCTCACGCAGATGCGTAGACAACATACAAGGTCGAATCCTGATACCAGGCGTATTGACGATAGAAACCCTGCTGCGAAACCCAAACGGCGGTGTCCGCACGGGGCTTCTGGATGAAATCGCCAGCAGCGGTACTAAGCTTCCTTTCTCTTGGCTTTAGATCATACTGTAATTGACCTTTGACCTTGTCATAGTCGAGCCAATCTCTAGTCACTGTTCTGTAATATTGCTCGGAAACTTTCACTGAGATCCTGGCGTAGGGATCCGGCAGCATTGCACCCTGAACAATCTCGTATTTCAGATCACAATAGTGAGGTGGCAACGGGGCTCCCAGCCACCGCGCAATCACATCCAGCGGCGGCGGCTTGCCATCTGTGTAACGATATCGCCCCTCGCCTGCCTCCAGACAGCCAGTCAGCAGCATAGAGCCGATGAGCAGTATGACCCACCCGTTTTTGACCATGCCTTTATTGTGGCGACTCGCTCAGAAGCTCGTCAAGCTTCTAGAAACGCTGATCTGTCCGGTAATGAGTCTCAATCCAGGCACGCACTTCATCTTCAGAAGCACAGTAGACATGGCGGCTGGTAAGGGGATCGTAAATATGCCAGCGGGGCTTTTCAAAGCGATCTAGATCTTGCCAAATCTGCAGCTCTTTGCTGCTCGATAGGACAATTCTGAGCCAATACTGCTGAACCATCCGCCAAAGCCGAGAAGGCTTTGTCAACCGCTTGGGAAGGGCTAAACTCACCGCAGCCAACCTCTGTTGAAGATGCCAATTGTGTACTGACTATAGAGGCTGGCTTTTGACAGATCAAATCACAACGCAAATGGTATCTATGAGTAAGACAGATGTGTGTATGATCAGGGCATGAAAATTTCTCAGCTCCAGGCTTTGGTAGCCGTAGCCGACCACAGAAACTTCACTGAGGCAGCGTTCAGCCTCAGCATCTCCCAATCTGCGGTCAGCCATGCGATCGCCAGCCTGGAAGAAGAACTGGGTATTCCCCTGTTGTCGCGGGGACGGCATGGGGCGCGGCTGACCTCGGCTGGCGAGCGCGTAATCCCCTACGCTCGCCAGATGCTCGAGCTTCAGGATCAGATTCTGCGCCAGGCCAACCTGGAGAAGGGCTTCATGGGCGGTCAGATCCGGCTGGCGGCGTTCCGCAGTGCCGCCACGCACGTGCTACCCCAAGCCATCGCCCGGTTTCGGGACCGGTTTCCCGAGGTCACGGTCACGGTCACTGAGGACGACTATCCAGGCGTCGAGCAGGCGCTGCGCGAAGGCAGTGCCGACATTGGGCTGCTGACTTTGCCCAGCTCGGAGGAGTTCGACGCTTGGCAGATCACCCAAGATGAATATGTCGTGCTGTTGCCCAGCTCGCAGGCACCGCGACACAAAATCCTGACCTGGGACGAGCTGGCCAGCCATGCTTTCATCCTCTCCAACTGCCCAGGGATGACCAACCTGCTCGACTACTTCGCAGCAGCTCAAGTGGAGCTGAATGTCGCCTACCGAGTTAGAGAAGATTCAACCGTGGTCGGGATGGTGGCTCAGGGACTGGGCGCGGGCATTTTGCCCAGCTTGGCCGCCGACCCTTTGCCCAGAGGCGTGCATCTGTACAGCTTGCCGTTGCCGTTACCGCGAGTGATTGGCGCGGCTGTCCTGGCCAGTGCGCTGCATGGCCCTGCGGTCTTTGCGTTTCTGGATGCTTTGCGCGGCACCGGCTTATTCACGGCCCGCGAGGCAGTTTGAGCGGACGGCGCATCATGAGCAACTCCAGCCCATGAAGATCTCCCAGCTTCAGGCCCTGGTGGCAGTCGCTGACCATGACAACTTCACCGAGGCCGCTCTCAGCCTGCAGCTTTCCCAATCGGCAGTAAGCCACGCGATCGCCAGCCTGGAAGATGAACTGGGCGTTTCTCTGGTGTCGCGGGGACGTCACGGAGCCTCGCTGACCGCCGTGGGTGAGCGCGTGACCCTCCATGCCCGCAAAGTCCTGAACCTGCTGACGCAGATCGCCCACGAAGCCGCGCTGGAGAAAGGGCTGATGGGCGGCAAGATCCGCCTGGCAGCGTTCCGCAGTGCCGCCACCCACTTGTTGCCACCAGTGATCGTGCGCTTTCGTAGCCGATTTGCCAACATCGAGATCACGCTCACCGAAGATGAGTACGAGGGGGTCGAGCAAGTCTTGCGGGAGGGGCGTGCGGATATCGGGATCGTCGCGTTGCCCGCCCCCGACGACTTTGAAACCTGGGAAATTGCGCGGGATGAATACGTTGTGCTCCTGCCCGGTTCTGAAATCGCCGCACCCCGGACCCTGAGCTGGGAGGAGTTGGCTGCGCAGTCTTTTATCCTGTCTGGTGATCGACAGGTGGCTGCCATCCTTAACCACTGTAAGGCCGCTAATTTAGCGCTGAACGTGGCTTATCGCGTTCGCGAAGACTCAACCGTGGTCAGCATGGTTGCTCAAGGCTTAGGCGCAGCGATCCTACCGCGCCTGGCGGCCGATCCCTTACCTGAAGGCGTCCAGGCCCACCGCTTACCGGTTCCGTTCTATCGGCTGATTGGGGCCGCTATTGTAGCCAGTGCCTTGCACAGCCCCGCCACCTTCGCTTTTCTCGACGCGCTCCGGGAAACCGGACTGTTCGCCGCAGACTCGGCGCGCTGATAGACCGCCTCAGGTCAAGTCCGATAGCTTGTAAGGTGAGCTTGACACTCTGGTAAAGCTCACTTTACTATTGAGGAGTCGCTCGGGAAAGACGGATACCCAGGAGTCCATTCCCAGGCCATGCACAATCGTCTTCGAGCGCTGAGAACTGAGCACAATTGGTCTCAGGCAAGTTTGGCCGAGCGTTTGGGTGTGAGCCGTCAAACGGTCAACGCACTGGAAGCGGGTAAGTACGATCCCAGCCTGCCGCTCGCCTTCAAAATTGCTGAGCTTTTTGGAATCGCTATCGAAACCATTTTCTTCTTGGAGGAAGAATCAATGTTTGCCAGAAAATTCTTTGGCGGCCCTGAATCAGGCGGTCCGTCACCCAATGATATTCCTAGAGGGCTGTTTCGAGATTTTACAGAGCCAGCGCTCCGGGTCATTCAGTTAGCTCAGGTAGAATCGCGCCGCCTGGGCCACAATTTTGTTGGCACGGAGCAAATCTTACTGGGAATCTTGGGCGAAGCCACAGGTCTTGCCGCTCAATTACTGCTAGATCAAGGGATCACGCTCGAGGATGCCCGCCACGAGGTGGAGAAAATCATTGGCCGTGGCTCTAGGTTTGTGGCAAGAGAAATTCCCTTCACGCCCAGAGCCAAGCGAGCCTTAGCTCTGGCAGGCGACGCTGCTGAGCAATTCAGGTTCAACTCTGTAGGCGCAGAGCAGCTTTTGTTGGGTTTAATCCGCGAGAACTCAGATCTAAGAGGGGGAGGTGTTGCAGTTCGGGTGCTTGAAATCCTCGGCATCGACTTGTCAGCTCTGGAACAGCAGCTTCTTGCCCTGGTTCAAGACGCTGCGCCAGAAGCTTCAACACCGGCGCAGCCGTTGAGCTGGGCTTCCAAGCAGGCAAAATCGACTGAACGGTTATCAGATCTCATCTCCGGTGAAATTAGTGTTCGCCTCAGCACCTCCCTGATGAACTGGGTCAGCGCCCACCAACTTGGGAGGGTAATCAGCAACGCAGGATTTCAAGCGCCCACTGGTGAGATTCTAACGCCTTACCTGTGTTTTTTTGCTCGGGAACGCCTGAAGCGGGCACCCCGTATCTATCCTGAACTGGCACCTGATTTGGTGGTCGAAATCAAGTCGGCTTTTGACCGAAAAGCTCCTTTGCGCGAGCAGATTCAACAGTTTTTGGATGTGGGAGTGCAGGTTGGCCTAATCATTGATCCGGATGAGCAAACAGTTACAATTTACCGGACTGAGCAGGAGGAAGTCGTGCTTAAAGACGGAGACATTCTCACCTTGCCTGAGCTTCTAGATGCTTGGCAACTGCCTATTTCGCAGCTATGGCCGCCTGTGTTTGGGTAGTGCTTTTACTAGGCTACTGGTCAGCTGTCGCCAAACTGTCAATGGGCAGTTCAATGAGGTCCAAGTTTTATGTCCATCTTTCTGAGGGTGCCATTGAGTTAGCTCAGCGGCAAGCTCAGGGTAAAGACGGTGTTTCCCTGCCCACTGGCAACCTCGATCGTGCCACCGAGGTGCTCGGCCAGCTTTTTCACCAGGGCCAATCCCAGGCCAGTGCCACCCTGCTTCCAGGGGTCGCCGCCGGGGATCCGGTAGAACTTATCAAAGATGCAGGTCAGCTCGTCTTCTGGAATTTCAACGCCCGAGTTAATTACGAGCAACTGCATCATCTGTGCTACCGCGTCTGACGGTCGCTCGGTGACTTGGGCCATCACCAGAATCTGTTCCCCCGGCGGCGTGTATTTGCAAGCATTGTTCAGCAGCTCCGAGAGGGCGCGCTCCAGACTGGAAACATCCGAAACCAGGGCGGGCAATTCTGGGGAGAGTGCGATCTCCAGGCTCTGCTGACGGTCTTGGGCACGGGCACGGAAGGGCTGCACCACCTGCGGCAACCAGCTGTGGAGCTGAATGGAAATCAGACTCCGCGCTTGCAAACCAGCGTCGAGCCGTTGCAGATCTAACAGATCATTGATCAAGGCGATTTCCCGCTTGCACTCGGTTTGCAAGATCTCCAGATACCTCGCCTGTCGCTGTTCATCGGTTGCCAGGCTCAGCATCTGGATTGCCATTTTGATGTTGGCCATCGGCGTGCGCAGTTCGTGGGAGACCGTGCTCAGGAAGTCATCTTTGAGCCGATTGAGCTTGGCCAACTCTTGCACTTGGGCCTGGGCTGCCTGGTAAAGTCGTGCCTGGCGTAGGGCGATAGCACACTGGTTAGCCACCTGCTGGACCAGGCGAACTTCGAGTTCGTCAAATATATGGTCTTTGCGGTGCAGCAGCCACAGATCGCCAATCGCCCGCTGGTCATCAAACACCGGGCAGGCCAAGATCGCGAACCGAGGTCGGGCTGGCACTGGAATCAAGCCACAAAACTGCAGATGCTGGCCGCGCAAAAGCTGGGCGTAGATTTCGGGAAAGTCGGCCATCGCCACGACCCGCCCCTGCGCCGATGGGATCGAGACGGTGTGCTCGTAGCAGATCGTGGAATCGCGGCTGCTGAGGTCGTACAGAGCTGTATTGCAGCACTCCACGCCCAGCACAGCCACCAATTCGCACACTACAGTCTGGAGAATTTGGCTCTCGTCGAGGCTATCGCGGACGTTGTCGGTGACGCGCTTGAGCATGGCCTCAAACTCGAGCGCCCGTTGCAACTGAGCGGTACGGTCTTGAATCTGCCGTTCAAGATCGGTATTGAGGAGCTGCAAGCTACCCTCCAAGGCTCGGTGGGGCGGTTCTCGGACCAACCAGTGCAAGCCCACCGAATCCCGCGACAGCAGACGGGGTAAGCCTTCAGTCGCGTGGGGAGGTTCCGGGTACGCACTCGCGACCTCGGTCAGCGAAGGGTCATTTGACGGTAAGTCGAACGGGCTTGTAGGCGGCCATGCCTCAGAGGCCCTCGTCTGCTGCAGGGTTTGTGAGTGCAGCTTTTGCCACTGCGCCTTCTGCGACTGCGTGCCTGCTACGGCCATTTGAAGCGCTGCCAAGGCCTCAGAGATCTGCTCGAGGGCCAGAGCCAGCAGTTCCTGTTTTTCAGGAGACTCGCTGGCACCCCGCTGCAGGGCCTCTAGGCGCTGGAGCATCTGTGCAATCTGCCGGTCGATAGCGTTTTGCCTCCCCACCCTGCGCCCGCCAGTTGGTTCACCTTTCCCTAATTTCTACATCATCGGTCGGCTGGCATCCATCAAAGTTCTCGTTTTTGAGGGGCAAATTTGGCATCATTCTGTCAATCAACCTCGCAAACCTGAGCGCTAGGCAATCTCAACAAAACTTAGGCCCAGGTTGATTAGGCCTGCCCTGGTCAGGATTGCCTCAGTTAAGCTGTCTGTAGAACGCTCGATGCTTCGCCTCTGATGCGTTGTCTGGAAAATCAAGCCAAGGATTGCTGCCATGACTGCTCATGAACTTTTGCAACTGGTCCTGCTCCTGAGTCCGGGGTTGGCCTTGTCGGTCATTATTATGTTGACGTTTGCCGCTGGCGGTTGAAGCTGCCCCGCAACGCAAGCTCAGGCTACAGCAACAAGCCGTGGGAGGTGTTCCTTTGATCGTCGTCATCGATAACTACGACAGTTTTACGTACAACCTGGTGCAATACCTGGGCGAGCTGTCGGCTGAGTTCCCGGTTGCGCGCGACTGTCCGGTGTTCCGCAATGATCAGGTCTCCCTGGCGCAGCTGCGCGCGCTCCAGCCGGACGGGATCGTGATTTCGCCTGGGCCTGGGCGGCCTGAAGCGGCTGGGATCTCGCCGGAGGTGATCCGGGCGCTGGGGCCGCAGGTGCCAATTTTGGGCGTGTGTCTGGGGCACCAGGGCATTGGTCAGGTCTTTGGCGCTCAGATTAAGCCCGCAGCTGAGCTGATGCACGGCAAGACTTCGGCGATTCACCACACGGGTGTGGGCGTGTTTGCCGAGCTGGATAACCCCTTCACCGCTACGCGCTACCACAGCCTGGTGATTGAGCGGGCAAGCTGCCCGGCGGTTCTGGAGATCACAGCCTGGGTCGAGGACGGCACGATCATGGGCGTGCGCCATCGCGAGTACCCCCACATCCAAGGGGTTCAGTTTCACCCTGAGAGCATTTTCACGCCTTGCGGCATGGCGCTGATGCGCAATTTCCTCAAGAGCCTCAGCCTGCAAGCGGTTACGGTTCCCGTCTGAGCCTGAAGCCAGTGCTTCTGCTAAGCCCCAAGCTCTATTCGCCGCGCTTGGGGCGGTATTGTTTGAGTACCGAGATCTGAGCTGCGTCGGTTCAGTAAAGCTTGACCAGATAGAACGCATGTACTAGTCTTGCTCCATAAGTTCCATTGCCAAGCAAGGAGAGGATTTATGGCTAGCTCAGTAAAGTGCATTCCGGATGGTTATCAGGCCGCGACGCCGTTGCTCGCCGTTCAGGATGCGACCCGCGCCCTTGAGTTTTACAAGCAGGCGTTTGGGGCAACGGAGGTCATGCGCCTGACTGAGACGAGTGGCAAGATTGCTCATGCTGAGATCCTGCTTGGGGAGGCGCGGATCATGATTGCTGATGAGCACCCGCAATACAATGCCAGTCCGCAATCGCTTGGCGGCTCTACGGTGACGATTAACCTCTACGTCGAGGATGTGGATGCACGGGTCAGCCAGGCGGTGGCGGCTGGTGCAAAGCTGCTGGATCCGGTGCAGGATCAGTTTTATGGCGACCGCTCTGGCAGACTGGCGGACCCCTTTGGACACCTTTGGATCCTGGCAACGCATCGGGAGGACGTGCCGCCTGAGGAAATGCAGAAGCGGTTTGCGGCTTTCTGCCGCGGAGCTTAAGTCGGCATCAATGGTTCGGGTCTCGAACATGGGGGCTTGGAGCTCGACTTGCCGATCTTTGGACTCGAAGCTCCGAGCCTCAAGCTCCAGAGTCCGAACTCTGAGCCGCGCGGTTTGACTATTTTGCGACATCTGCCGAGCCTTTTGCTCGGTCTGCCAAGCTCGCAGCCGCAGGTTCCAGGCTGTTTGCTGTGGCAGCCGAGATCAGAGCTGCAACCTGCGCTCACGGCTCTTGAACGAGCTTTGCCGGTTGGCGCGGCTGACTGAATTGGACGATCGCCACGCCCAGGATGGCGATCAGGCCGCCCAGAACCAAGCGCCAGGTCAAGCGCTCGTCTAGAAAGAGCACACTATCGACCACCCCAAACACTGGCGAGAGCAGCATGTAGGGCATCACCTGACTCACCGGATATTGGCCGAGCAGGAAATACCAAACGCCGAAGGCAAAGATGCCGCCGCCCAGAACGGTATAGGCCAGGGCGGCCCAGCCATAGAAGTCCGCAGAGATCAGGGCCTGTTGCTGCCCTTGCTCCAGCAGCAACGAAGCCAGCATTAACGGTGGCGCAGTCAACAATGCGGCCCAGCCATTGAGCATGAGCGGGTCGAAGGGGCCAAAGCGCCGAATTAGCACGTTGCCCAGCGCGAATGACAGCGTCCCTGCGCCAATCAGCAACAGGCCGCCGATGCTGCTGTCATGGGTCGGCGCACCCGCGACCATGACCACCCCCGCAAAAGCCAGGGCAATGCCAAAAATACCTTGCCGACTCAAGCGATCCTGCAGAAAGATCAAGGCGAGTAGCGTCGCAAACGGGGTCACCAGTTGGTAAAGAATCGCGGCACTCGAAGCATCGACATGCCGGATACCGGCGTAGAACAGGCCGAAATGCAGCACATTTAAGGTCAGGGTAATCGCCAGAATCGGCCTGAGCTGATGCTGCACAGGCCGTTTGACAAACGGTACGAGCAGCAGAGCCATGCACAAAAATCGCAGAGCCACCATCAAAAACGGTGGAAACTGAGTGACGCCAATTTTGATTGCAATCAGCTGAAAGGCAAACGCGAGCTGAACCACAATCGCCATGACGATATGGATGGGTTTCATGGCCACCTGCTCCTTTCTGCGGTAGTTTGAATGCCTAATCAAACGGGCCGGTCTACAGGTCGAGCCCCGCGTTCTGCGCGTTCACCCGGCCCAAGCCAACCGCCCAGTCCGCGTCAGCTTGCCCACGTGCTACCCCCGAGAGGCAATGATCGTGAACCAGGCTGGCCAGGGGCATAGGCGCGGCAACCGCTTCTGCAGCTTCGAGCGCTAAGCGCACATCCTTCAGCCCCAATGCCAATTTGAAGCCTGCGGGGAGATCGCGCCCCTCCACAATCAAGGTGCCGTAATTCTGGTAGAGCGGCGATTTGAACAGCGCCGTGTTGGCGATCTCCAGAAATTGCTGGGGCGGCACGCCTGACTTTTGCACGAGCACAAAGGCTTCGCTGAGCGCCTCTAGCATCGAGGCGATCAGGAAGTTGCCGGAGAGTTTGACCACGTTGGCAAGCCAAGGCTGATCGCCCACGACGAACACGCCCTGACCGATCGCATCCAAGAGGGGGCGACACCGTTCAAGTTGCGCTGGGTCTCCTGCCGCCACAACCCACAATTTCGCCGCCGCCGCCGCTTCTGGCCGACCGAAGACGGGGGCCGCGAGATAGGTTTGCCCCGCCTCGGCGTGGGCAGCGGCCAGCCGTTGAGACAAGGCCACACTAATCGTGCTCAGTGAGATATGCACGGCCCCCTGTCCGAGCCTCCCCATAGCTCCCGGCAGGTCGGCGGTTCCTTGGAGTACCGCTTCGAGCGCAGCGTCATCGGCCAGCATCGTGAACAGGACCTCCACCGCTTCTGCTGCCTGGGCGGGAGAATTGGCCACTGGCACGCCTAGACCTTGCAGCTCGTCAGCCGCGCTGCGCGTGCGATTGTAGACGATCAGTTCGTGTCCTGCTTGCAGGAGGGTGCGGGCGATCGGCTGGCCCATGTTGCCAAGCCCGATAAAGCCAATTTTCATCTGGATTGCTCCTGGTGTTTCAAATCATCAAATCTGTTCGGTTGTCGCCGTGATCAGCGGCGGCTGTCTGAAGCCGTGCATAGAGGTCAACAGGAGCGCACTGCCAATGAGCAACATCCCCAGCAACTCCCCGAATCCGGGTCTTTCCCCCAATTGCAGCCAAGCGGCAAACACGCCCACAATCGGGTTGACCAGCGTGCCCAAACTAGCAACGCCCGCAGATAGGCGGCTCAAGGCATACAGCCAAAGCAGCCAAGCCACAGCATTGGCAGGGATGGCATTGTAAATGAGTGCACTGATAAAGGGACCCGACCAAACAATCGGTTGGGACGGCACCAGCACCGCAATTAAAATCAGCGGGATGCTGCCCAACAGCATTTGCCAGGCGGTGAGCGACAGCAGGTCAAACTTGGCTTTCTGATACAATTTCTTCGCCACAATCGCGCTCAGCGCCCAACTGATCCCAGAGAGAATAGCTAAGCTTTTGCTAAGCAGATCCCGGTTCAAATCGAGGGGAGTGAGGATGAACAGCAGCCCCCCAAACGCCAAAGCTGCCGCCAACCATTGCAGCCCCCGCAGCCGCTCGCCCAGGATCGGCCAAGCGAGCATCAAAACCCAAAAAGGCATCATGTAATTAAGCACCGCAGTTTTGCCCGCGCCGCCGCTCACCAAAGCCCACATAGACAAGCCAAGCACCCCAGCTGTTTGCAGGGTGCCCAGCAGAAATGTACCCCAAATTGCCTGAGGCCACAGGGGTTTGCGCAAGCCAAACATGACCAAAAACAAGCTCAGCGCTCCCAACAAGGCTCGCAGAGCAGCGAACTCAAAGGGCGGCGAGTATTGTACGCCCACCTTCATAACCACCCAGTTATAGCCCCAGATGGCAGCCAACGCCGCTAGAGCCAGGATGGCAGATGCCTGGGAACGATCTTGCTTAGGCAATTGCGTCAGCCTCTCAAAGGAGTAGCAAGTTGTAAAACGTGCCTGCTTCAAAATCTCAACTTTCTTTCGCTAAGTCAAGCAGTTGTTTAACTATTTGACTATTTGTCGATTTGAGAGTATCATCCGGCCATGTTTGAGACGACTGATAGTAGGCAGCGGGCGAAGATTTTTGCCGCGCTGGCCGATCCGACGCGATTGCAAATTGTGGAGCTATTAGCCACCTGCAACGAGTTGAGTGGCTCGGAAATTGCTGAGCGATTGGGGATTAGTCTGGCCTTGTTCTGTCACCACGCGAAAACCCTGGCGGAGGTGGAGGTGTTGACGAAGCGTAAAGAAGGGCAAACCAAATATCACTCACTCAATCGCGCTCTACTCACGGCTTGTTTCGACAGTTTGCTGCAGCTCACCTAGCTTGTGACATCACCAGCACCGCCTCCCAAACCCATCTGCAGGAAGACGCTGTTAGGTTCAGGGTCTCTTAGCATTCAGGAGCAAAGATTTACTTTCAATGAGGATTCCTGTGATGCGCAAACTCTCACAACTCATGCGTCGTACCCTTCTGACCGTCTTCCTGGCCGGAACAATTTTGCTAACGGGCTTATCTGGGCTCTCGGTCCAGGCGCGAACCACGGCTGTTGAAGAGACGGCCAAAGTTCAGCTGGAGCGGGCTGACCGGGCTGTCGACCGGGCAGCAAATCGCACACAGCGCAACTTAGATGCCACGAGCAAGCAAATGGAGCGCTCAACCAACCGAGCCGCCAAGTCCAGCGAGCGCCAGCTCAACCGAGCCAACCGAGACGCCGAACGCACTGGAGAAGACCTCGGTGCTGCGGTCAAGCGCTCCGCCCAAGACGCTCAAGACAATCTTGAGAAGGCGGCCCGAGACCTAGGCGATACCCTGCAGGGCAAATAGCGCAGAGGTTTCGCCCTCACACTGGACCTGAAGCAAACCCTCACCCCCGACTAGTGGGGTGAGGGTTTGTGGTGCCAAAGCAACCGACGAGACTCGTCCCACGACTCAGACTATCTGGTTCTACCGCTAGATTGCCAGAAGCCGTGTTCCAATCGGAAGTGGATCAACTCAGGGAGCGTAATCGTGGGCACCGTAGGACTGGGATTGCTCGCAAGTTTGCTGGCAGGCGCGGCAACGGGGGTCGGGGCTCTGCCCGTCTTCTTTATCAAGAATGTCTCCCAGAGAGTTCAGGACACGATGCTGGGCTTCGGGGCGGGCGTGATGCTGGCAGCGACGGCTTTTTCGCTGATCATCCCAGGCATCGAAGCTGCTTCTGGGAGCACGGGCAGCGAGGTTTACGCGGCGCTGATCGTCTCGGCGGGTATTTTACTAGGCGGTCTATTCCTCTGGCTGAGCAACAAGTATTCTCCCCATGAACATTTCATCAAGGGTCCTGAGGGAGCAAATGTCAAAAACCTGCAACGCGTCTGGCTATTTATTATCGCGATTACGCTGCACAATTTTCCGGAGGGTCTGGCGGTTGGCGTGGGTTTCGGAGGCGGCGATACGGCCAATGGCATTGCGCTGGCCACCGGCATCGGTCTGCAAAATCTGCCTGAAGGCTTAGTCGTGGCGCTGAGCTTAGTCACCGCCCACTATTCGCGCAGGACTGCCTTTCTGGTGGCGCTGCTCACGGGCTTGGTGGAACCGATTGGCGGCTTGATTGGCGTTGCTGCGGTGACGGTGGCTGAACCGCTCCTGCCTTGGGGCTTGGCCTTTGCGGCGGGGGCGATGCTGTTTGTGATCAGCGATGAAATCATCCCTGAAACGCATCGCAAAGGCTACGAAAAAGAGGCCACCTCTGGCCTGATGCTGGGCTTTGTGATCATGATGTTTCTCGATGTCACCCTGGGCTGATGGCAAGCGGGCGGGCAGAGACCTTTGACCGAGGCCCTTGACAGTTAAGCTTTCACTTATCTATTCTGGACTCAGTTAAGCATTCACTTAAGTGTTGTGCCCAGATGAGCCCAGATGAGCCCAGATGAGTAGACCGGCGGCTGGTGCCGACGTCTTTCAGGCGATTGCCGATCCCACGCGGCGGGCGCTGCTAGACCGGTTGCGGGCGGGCGAGCAGCCCATGAAGCAGCTGGCCCAGCCCTTTGCCCTGAGCTTGCCTGCGATTTCCCAGCATCTGCGGATCCTCTGCGAGGTGAGTTTGGTGACGCAGCGCCGCGTGGGCCGCCAGCGGTTCTACCGGCTGAACCCTGAGCCGCTGCAGCAAGTCTCGGCTTGGGTCGGGCACTACGAGCAATTCTGGACCGAGAAACTGGCTGCCCTTGGCGAGTATCTGGAGGATTCTGCATGCGACGAGACGTAAAGCTCCAAGTGTTTTACCCCCACGCCCCAGAGCGGGTATGGCGGATGCTCACTAGCCGTCAGGCGCTCTCCGCCTGGCTGATGGACAACGATTTCGAGCCGCGTCTGGGGCATCAATTCTGCTTTCAGGCGCACTCGCTGCCGGGCTTGGATGGCACGGTCCACTGCCAGGTGACCGTGCTGGATGCGCCCAAGCGGCTGGCTTATACCTGGCAGGATGCGCTGATGGCCCGTCCCAGCCAGGTGACCTGGACGCTCTGGCCGGTGGAGGGTGGCACTCAACTGCGGCTGGAGCACCGAGGCTGGGCGTGCGAGTCGGATCCCGTGTCTGCCAGTTTGGCGGACTGTTTCACTCGGCGACCGGCGATGGCGCTGAGCTTGCCGGAGCAGTGCGGGGGTCGCCCTCGGCTTGAGACCCAGGTGCAGCGGCCAGGGATTGAGTTCGGCTTCAGCGCGGGCTGGAGTTACTGGCTCAACGATCGGCTGCCGCTAGTGCTTGAGCAAGCCGCAGATCGTTTGACTGTTTCTTAGGGTTGTTAGTTTATGCAGGAGGTCAACATGAATCGCAATCCCCGAGCGAGTGTGCCGACGGTCATTCAACAGTCAGAGCGAGGCGAGCGGGCCTATGACATTTATTCCCGTTTGTTGAAAGAGCGAATTGTGTTTCTGGGCCAGGAGGTGAATGATGAGATTGCCAATCTGGTTGTCGCGCAATTGCTATTTCTGGATGCAGAAGATCCGGAGCAAGATATTCTCTTGTACATCCACAGTCCTGGCGGCTCGGTCACGGCCGGGATGGCAATTTACGACACTATGACCCAGCTGCGTGTGGACGTTTCGACGATCTGTGTGGGTATGGCAGCGTCGATGGGCGCGTTCTTGCTGTCTTCGGGAACCAAGGGTAAGCGGTTTGCGCTGCCAAATGCGCGGATTATGATTCATCAGCCTTCGGGTGGTGCGCAGGGGCCAGCCAGTGATATTGAGGTGGCCGCTCGAGAGATTTTGTACTTCAAAAAATCGATTAATCGCATTCTTGCTGGCAATACTGGCCAGCCTGAAGACAAAGTTGAGCGTGACTCTGAGCGTGACTTTTTCATGAGTGCGGAAGAGGCTAGAGAGTACGGCCTCATTGACCAGCTCACGGCTAAAAGACTTTCGTCGTTTCCTGCTTCTGCCCAAAACTGAGGCTTGTTGTCAGAAGTTTGGGGCTAATGGGGCTAATGGGGAAGGCGTGGATGGTAGAGAACCCGGAATTGGGGGGCGTTTGCCCCCCAAACCCCCCACTGGGGGACGAAGCGCCTCCCCCAGACCCCCTGCGCAAGCAGGGCTGATTCATTCGCTATGGCAGCCCTGGTAAAGTGGGCAGCAACCGTGAATGGCTCAGCTCAGCCCCATGCCGCCATG
>JANNOU010000133.1:0-10769 GCA_031399305.1 Leptolyngbya sp. SOY_34_metabat_272 | reverse complement strand
GCCGTACTGCCGGTCAGGCCCTGTTGCGCTTGCGCAATCGTGGTGATGCTGCCATCGGGCGCGACTCGCACCACGCTGTTGAACACATGGGTCGCCCCGTAGAGATTGCCCTCGACATCAAAGGCAAAATCGTCAATCACCGCCTTTTGCACAAACAACTCCGGCTCCCCTGGCCGCCCATCCGAGTTAATCGCAATGCGCACCATCTGGGCCTTGTCCGAATTCGAGGCGTACAGCACATTGCCAAAGATCTTTAGCCCATTCACCGCTGGGGTCTGACTTTCGGGCGTAGTCCGCGCCAGCAGCGGATGTTCCAACCAAAGGCGAGCCGCCGGTTGGGCGAGGCTCAGCTCCCAAATCGCGCCTCGGTAGCTGTCGGCGATTAAGTAGCGGTCGCCCCTAAGGTGGGTCAAGCCATTCAGGAACTGGGCATCGGGTAGGGTGACCAAGGTTCTCACCGCCCCGTCTGCTGTCACCCGAAACACCACCGGCAGCTTCTGCACATTCTCCCCAGTGACCAACAGGCTGCCGTCGGTGGCAAACGCCAGGCCAGCCGCCTTGCCGGGCAGTGTCGCAAAGATAGACCGCGTCCCATCCGGCTTCAGACGGATGATCCTGCCATCTTCATAGCTGGTGACAAACAGGGTGCCGTCCGGGCTAACCACCACACTTTCCAAAAAAGTGTTGACCGCAAAGGTGGCCACTCGTCGGGCCGGAGCCAGTTGGACCGGCGCATCTGCGTAAAACGGGGGCAGTTGGGCAACCGCCAGGTAGCTGCCAAAAGCAGTCGCACCGCCGCAGACCGCAGCCCAGGCAAACACTAGAGATCTCATGCTTCTGCTCAATATCCGGTTTAGGGTCAGGTTTAGGGCTGAGGCGATTATTTCAGAGTTCAGTTCTCAGACACTTGAAGATTCGTGCCGTCTTCCGGGCTATTTCTGCTCTCTCGCAAGACCGCGCTTGGCGTCACACCCAGCCAGCGCTTGAAGTGGCGAGTGAGATGGCCCTGGTCCGCAAAGCCCACCTGCTGTGCAACCTCAGCCACCGAGCGGTTGCCCGTCTCCAGCAGTTGCCGGGCTAGCTCCAGGCGACGGCGGATGATGTACTGATGGGGCGTGACGCCCAGCTCCTGGTAGAACAGACGCGAGAAGTGCGCGGAACTGAGGTTGGCACTGCTGGCCAAGTCGGCAACCGTGAGGCGTTGTGCCAGGTGTTCGTGCAGATAGTCGAGGCTTTGCGCCAACCGGGAGGCCGACCCACGCCCCGTGGCCGCAGGCAGGTCCTGGGCCGTTGCTGAGTAGTGGCGCAGCAGATGAATTGTCAGCAGGTTGGCGAGCGACTCGACATAGAGCGGCTCGGCCAGGCCAGCCAAGCGGGCTTCTGCCAAGAGCAACCGACCCAGGCTCTGCATTTGCAGATCAACCTGGCCAAAGCGACGCACCAGTTCCAGGCGGCTGGGATCCCGCCCAGAAACCTGAGCCACCCGGTCTATCCACTGCGGGTCCAGATAAATGCGCGCGACCTCGGCCTGATGCTGCCAGCTCAAGCGAACCGTCTGACCCGCAGGCGTGAACGTAACGCTACCCGGAACCATCAAAGCTTCGTAAGAACGCCCATCCCAAACCTGTGCCAAACGACCCGAGCGCCCCAAGTTCAGGGTAATCAGATGGCTGGGCAGAGTCAGAAACTCAATGGCATTGGCGCTGAGGTGGTCCTGTTCAACTGCGATCCCATGCCAGCCCACTGAGCCGCTGGCAATCACGGAGGGCGAGAGGGGCTGCTCTGCCAGCACCGTCGGCAGGATCAGGCGAGTGGAGGCGGTTTGATCGGACCACTCTGGCGCATCGCTCATAAACTTTGCAAGGCTGCGAGATCTTCTCTTACTCTCCTTTGCATATTACGAGCATGGGTGACCATTGTGCCCAACAAAAAACCCCTGACGAGCAGGGGTCGGTATTCACATTGGAGCACTGAGCTTTAACGAGCAAAGATGTGACGTGAGTGGCATCAAGAATCGAGCTGCAAAGGCCGATTTTGCAGCAACTGCAGCAGCTGTTGAACGCCCTTTTGAATCCGGCGCGTCACGGTCATGGGGCTAACCCCAATGCGCTCAGCTACTTCTTTGCGCGAGAGATCACCCAAAAACACAAACTCGATTACCTCACGTGTTTTCTCTTCCAGTTGTGCCAGGGCAGCGTGTACGATAATGCGGTCTTCTTCTAAACTTTGCAGCACCAGGTAGTTGGCATCCGGAATGGTATCGCCGAGCAGAACCTGGGAGTCCATCTGCTGCGAGACGGTGGCATCCAAACTTAAGGGCATACGGTTTTTACGAGCCAGCTTACTCTGCCGATATTCATCTACTGAGACACACAGAGAAGCGGCGATTTCGTCATCCTTCGGCTGGCGGCCCAGGACTTCGGTCAATTCGCGGGCAGCCTTTTGCCCTTCTTTATGAAGTTTTTGCCAGCGACGGGGAATTTTGACTGAGGAACTGCGATCGCGCAAGAAGTGCAGCATTTCGCCCCGGATGTAAGGCACGGCAAACGAGCTGAACGCACAGCCTTGGCAGGGGTCGAAGCGCTCAATCGCGCGGATCAGACCGAGATAACCCATTTGTTCGAGGTCTTCGTAAGGCTCAGCGCATTGGTGGCTGACTTGATGGGCAACCTTCCGCACCAAACCGGCGTTCATCGCAACTAGTTTGTTGCGAAGCTCGACGGTCGGCTGCTGACGATATTGACTGAGGAGATCCATGACACTGGTGCGCAAAGAGGATTCGGAAGCCACCATGGATTGACACCTTGCTCGTTGGATTTGAGTTCATTGTCCGAAGACGAGCCAGGTGCAACCATCGTCCTTCTACGGGAATGAGCTGGGGTGTCCCGGAAAACTGATCGTACATTCACGGATACGCCTCCCAAGGCTTTGAAAAACCATTACAAACGCGGCTTGTCCCAGCCGACGGCTGGTGCCTGATACAGTAGATCTGGCGAGAGCAGCCCTAAGATGGGCATCATTTGGCGTTATGGAAGTGCTGGAAATTAAACGCGAGGTTGAGCTGCTGTCTGAGCGCCTGGGTAAAACCCAGGACTATCTTTGACCTGCCTGCACTCAACGCTCGGATTCAAGACTTGGAACAGTTGGCCGCGCAGCCAGAGTTCTGGAACGACCAAACCCAGGCACAGCGGACGATGCAGGATCTTGATGACCTGAAGTCGAACGTCAATCAGTTTGGGCACTGGCAGTCCAGCCTGGAAGACACGCGGGCAGTCTTGGAGCTTCTGGAACTGGAGGCGGACCCTGCGCTGCTCAGCGAAGCCGAACAGACTGTGCGGCAGCTGAGCAAGGACCTCAACCGCTGGGAACTGCAGCAGTTGCTCTCTGGCCCCTATGACGAGAAAGGTGCGATCCTGACAATCAATGCGGGCGCGGGGGGTACCGATGCCCAGGACTGGGCTGAGATGCTGCTGCGCATGTACACCCGCTGGGCGGAACAGCACGACTACAAAGTTCACCTCGCCGAGATCTCTGAAGGGGAAGAAGCAGGCTTGAAGTCGGCCACTTTGGAGATCGACGGGCGCTATGCCTACGGCTACTTGAGTGCGGAGAAGGGCACTCACCGTCTGGTGCGCATCTCACCGTTTAATGCCAACGATAAACGCCAGACTAGCTTTGCAGGCGTGGAGATCATGCCGCTGATCGACAACACGGTGGAGCTGGACATTCCCGATAAAGATCTAGAGATCACAACCTCGCGCGCGGGCGGTAAAGGCGG
Source organism: Leptolyngbya sp. SOY_34_metabat_272 (assembly GCA_031399305.1). Taxonomy (GTDB): domain Bacteria; phylum Cyanobacteriota; class Cyanobacteriia; order FACHB-261; family FACHB-261; genus FACHB-261. Next base: position 6,991 of record JANNOU010000133.1, on the reverse strand, counting down.
CCAGAATGTCAATAAGGTGGAAACAGCGGTGCGCATCACGCATCTGCCGACCGGTATCGCAGTGCGCTGTACCCAAGAGCGCTCGCAATTGCAAAACAAAGAGAAAGCCCTGACGATCTTGAAAGCCAAATTGCTGATCGTCGCGCAGGAGCAAAAAGCGCAGGAAATTGCCCAGATTCGTGGCGATATCGTGGAGGCGGCCTGGGGCAATCAGATCCGCAACTACGTTTTCCATCCTTACCAGATGGTCAAAGATCTGCGCACCAATATTGAGACCTCGGATGTCACGGCGGTGATCAATGGTGAGTTGGATCCCTTTATCCAAGCTTATTTGCGCCAGCAGAATCAGTTGACGGCCTAAAGCTTAGCCGGGCGGGGCCTTTAACCGGGTTGGCCACTGTGCCACTGGCGCGACCGTCGTGCCGGTTTCTTTACGGTTCAGGCCCAGAGGTTAGAGTATGGGAGCCTGAGTGCTTAGAACCTGGACTATGAATCAAAAACTCACAATCCCCATTCTGCTGGGGCTGGGCGCTGCGTCCGTGGCCGCTGGTGTTGGGGCTTATTTCTTTTTGCAGGGCAGACAAGGGCCATCAAATCTGGCGGCGGCGGCCACGCTGGTGCCTCAGGATGCCCTGATGACCATTGCTCTGTCCACCGATCCCAGACAGTGGAGTCAGCTGAGCAAGTACGGCACGCCCGAAGCTCGCTCGGCAGTGGAGAAAAGTCTGTCGGGCTTTCAGCAGAGCGATTTGCTCTCCGCCTGCCAACTCACCGACCTTCAAAAAGACGTCCAACCCTGGATTGGCAGCAGCGTGATGATCGCGTTTCTGTCGCCCAGTGCGGCTGCGAACTCGGCGACGCCGAGCCCAACGCCAGCTCCCAGTACTGGCTCGCAGCAGGGGGACATGGCCTGGATCGTGCCGGTGCGCGATGGCGGCGCGGCCCGTCGCAAATTTGACGGCTTGGCCCAAGCGGGGGAAGGCCCCACCGAACGTGAGCATCAGGGCTACACGGTTCGCGAATTGAAGGGCCAGAGCGGTGCGGCCACCTGCTCGGCAACGCTCCTGGATGACAAGTATTTGGTGTTCACCAGCCAGCCGCAGTTCACCGACCGAGTGATCGACACCTACAAGGGGCAGCCCTCTCTGGCTCAGTTGCCGGGGTACCAACGCGCCAGCCAGAACATCAAAGCCGACAATCCGCTAGGACAGGCGTATCTCAACCTGCCGGTGTTGCTGAAGGCAGCGGCGGAGCAGAGTCAGGCGTCTGGCCAGTCGCCCGCCCCCGAAGCGCTGAAGCGGGCTCAGGAATGGCAAGGTATGGGTGTGACCCTCAACCTAGAATCTGCGGGCATGCGTTTCAAGGCGGTTGGCTGGCTCAAGCCGGATAGCGAGCAGAAGCTCACTGCCCGCAACATCGACGGCCAGATCCTCAGCCAGATCCCAGCGGATTCCCTGTTGGTCGCCAGTGGTGGTGGCCTGCAGCAAACCTGGCAGGAATCGGTTGAGAGTTCTAAAACCAACCCTCAGCTCAAGACCAGCCTGGACAACTTCCGAACTCAGATCAAGACGACCACAGGCTTGGATTTTGACCAAGATGTGATCGGCTGGATGGACGGCGAGTTCGCGTTGGCCCTGATCCCCTCGCGCGAGGGGATGCTGCAGGATGTGGGCGCGGGTGCACTGCTGATGTTCCAAACCAGCAATCGCAAGGCAGCGGAGACAGCCCTGGTAAAGCTCGACAAGACGGTTGCCTCCAGCGTCGGTCTGACCGTGGGCAAGCAGCAGATTAAGAGCCAACCGGTGACCACCTGGAGCAGCCCGCCCTTCGGTGCGCTGGTCGCCCACGGCTGGCTAGGCGACGGCAAAACGGTGTTTCTGGCGCTGGGCACGCCGATTGTCGGTTCCGTTGCGCCCAAGCCGGAGAGTCCGCTGGCGGCCAGCCAGACCTTTATTGACGCGACCGCCTCGCTGCCCAAACCTAATGGGGGTTATTTTTTCTTGAACATGCAGAGTGGCTTGAACCTGCTGCAGGCGAGCCCCGCCACACCGACCATCCCGCCCGAAACTCTGGCCGTGCTCAAGTCGATTGGTACGCTCGGCGCTGCCGGTCGGCTGGAGGATGAGCGCACCATCAGCGGGGAGCTATTGGTGACGCTGCTCTCCAAACCTGCCAAGGCCAGCGAGCCTGCACCCACGACGCCCTAACCTCGTTCACCGCCTCGCTCGCCCCTGGACCTGCCCAAAATGCTGTCTGGGGGCTATTCTTTGGCGGCAACTATGAGAAATAGATATCTCAGCCTAAACAAAAGTCAAGCAAAAAACCTGTTGACTCGAGCAATCCCCTTGTCTTGACCGACAACAGCCAGGTTGAGACCGATGTTCGGTCCCTTTAGCCAGATTCTGGTCTCAAATGTGCAAAGTTTCTTGAATAAGTCATCATTTTCGTAGAAAGCTTCTCTATACTTATTTCACTTAAAGCATCTGAATACAAAGTTGTGCTGCGTTAGCGATTGGAATTGGTTGGGCTTGGTGCTGACTGATTCTGGAGTTCTCGCTGCCGGTTCTAGGTCACTGGATTCGAGTTTTGTCCCCTTTTTTGATTCTCGATAAAACTAACAATTTGACATAAGGAGCGATGGCGATGGCCTTCACACAGAGCAAGCTGGCTGAAAAGCCCTACTTCTTGATGCTGATGCAGAGCTTCCTGGTCTGGGTGTTTACTCTCACCGTTTGTCTGTTGGTTGTGGGGGTGCCGGTGGGCTTTCCGCTGGTGATTGTCGGCTCTCTGGCGGTGGTGGCTCTCGAGACGGTCTCACCGGTGAACGGGGTGCTCTGGGTCGTGGGGACGATTTTGAGCGTGGATATTTTGATCGTGCTGCTGGGGGCGGCGGCTCTGACCCTGAGAGGCATTTACCCACATGAGGTGACTTGGTTGAGCTGGCTGCACGGCGATGCCAACCCGGTCTACCGCTCTACCTTTGCGGCTTGCCCGCTAACCTGTGATGTTGAGCACCCCGAGCCCTAACTTGCCGCCGGAGCCCCCGACCATCCGACTGGATCAGTTCCTCAAGTTGACGGGACTGGTCCAGTCGGGCGGCGAGGCAAAATTTCGGGTTCAGGCGGGTGAGGTTCAGGTCAATGGCGCGGTCGAACAACGGCGCGGTCGCAAACTGGTTGCGGGCGACCAGGTGACGCTGAACCAAGAATCTCACAGGGTTGAGCTGCCCTAGCGAGCGCCCTCCTCCAAGCTTCTGACTGAGATTCGGCACCCGAGCCCCGCCCCTTTCCCCGCTTTGAGCGTTTGGCTCGACCCTTCAAGTTCAAAGCCTGGTGGGCCAAGCTTTGTGCCCGACCTTCCAAGCTTGGCGCTCGGAGTGTTCAGCCCGGAGCTAGAAACTTCGCGATAAGAACTCGAAGCTTGTCACTCAGAGCTCGGTACTTCTGGCTTTAAGGTTGAAGCTGGGTGCAAAAAGCTTGCAATTCCGAGTTCTGAACCCGAGCAGCTACCTAATCTTGTCAATCTAATCATTAGTCCGTGGACGATTTTATCTTGGGCTGTACTAGCTGGGCCGCTGTTTTTGCCAGAACCTGAGCACCAGACCCGCCGTGAGGAGTTGGACTGTGACAATTAAGGCGACACAGGTCTGCCAGCCGCCCAGCTGCCAGAAGAGACCCGGCACCATGGCCCCCGCGCTGCCCCCGGTGTAGTAGAAAGCTAAGTAAAGCCCGGCGGCCGATGAGCGAGCATAACCGGCAGCACTGCCCACATAGCTAGTGGCGGCGGACTGGCAGACAAACATACCGGTCGCGAACAGGGTCAGCCCCACGAGCACTAGCCACAGGCTAGCCCCCAAGGTCAGCAGGATGCCCAGGCAACCACTCAGCGCCGCGACGGCGAACGCCAGCCGATAGCCGAAGCGGTCGATCCAGTGGCCCACGACCGGTGTGACTAAGATCCCCACTAGGTAGACGCAGAAGATCGAGCCGAGCGCCACGGGCCCCAGACGAAACGGCGGCGCAGCCAGATAGAAGCTGACATAGGTGAAGGCCGCCACAAAGGCAAACAACGCGTTAAACCCGGCAGCATAGGCAGCAATCAGGCGGGGATTGCGCAAATGGGCGGTGATGGCGTGAACCGAAGCCAACACGCTCTTCTGGCGCACGAAGCGGCGCGAGCCCGGTAACCAGCGCCAGACCGCGAGGCCGCCCGCTAAATTCAGCAGACCCAGGGCGATGAACGCCCAGCGCCAGCCCAGGTAGGCCGCTGCCAGACCGGAGACAAAGCGTCCGACAAAGCCGCCGATTACATTGCCAGCCACGTAAATGGACATCACTGAGCCCACTCCCGCCTCGGCCCATTCTTCAGTGATGTAGGCGATGGTCACGGCGGTGATCCCCGATATCGCGAGTCCCTGCAGGAAGCGCCACCCGAGCAGTTCGGGCAAATTGGATGCCGTGGCTGCCAGCAGGGTGGGCACAGTCAGCGCCAGGATCGCGCTCACAATCACCCGTTTGCGACCGAGCGTATCGGCGAACAGGCCGACTAGGGGAGCGGCCAGGGCCACCGCCCCGGTCGTGGCGCTAATCGTCAGACTCGCCTCGCCTTCAGAAATTTGGAAAACCTGGGTCAATAGAGGCAGCAGCGCTTGCGGCGCATAGAAATCCACAAAGGCGCAGAAGCCTGCTAGCGCCACGGCAAACGTTCGCAGGTTGATGTTCATCAAAATTCAGAAAGGGAAAGCCTGAGGAATCAGCCGGGAGCTGCGCGGGCTTCAGCCCCTGCAAACCGTTCCTTCAACCCTCACAGTAGGGTTTGCCTTGGCGGATGTCCAATATATTTTCGATGCTTAGGTAATACTTAAAACCTATTAAGACCGGGAGGGCTATGGAGCTTCGGCATCTACGGTATTTCGTCGCTGTCGCGGAGGAGTTGCACTTCAGCCGGGCCGCGCAGCGTTTGCACATCGCCCAGCCACCGCTCAGCCAGCAGATCCGCAATCTGGAGACAGAGCTAGGCGTCCAGCTGTTACAGCGTACCAAGCACCGGGTTCAGCTCACCGCAGCGGGGCAGCTATTCCTGGAAGAGGCTCGCCGCACCCTCAGCCAAGCTGAGCAGGCTATTCGCACCGCGCAACGTGCCAGCCGGGGTGAGATCGGGCGGCTGGTGGTGGGGTTCCTGAGTTCCACTGCCTACAATGTCTTTCCGGAGATCCTACGGCTGTTCCGAGAGCGCTTCCCGGCAGTGGAGCTAGTGCTGCACGAACTGAACACTGTGCCCCAGGTTCAGGCTTTGCATGAGGGTCAGATCGATGTCGGTTTTCTGCACCCGCCAGTCAATAGTGGCGAGGCACTCAGCCTCACCACGGTGTTTGAGGAGCCCTTGGTCTTGGCGTTGCCCAGCAATCATGCGCTAGCCGCTCAGCCGCAGATCGCGTTGGCCTGGCTCGCGGACGCCCCTTTTGTGTTGTCGCCCCGTCATCTAGGGCCTGGCTTTTATGACCAGGTGATCAGTGCTTGCCAGCAGGCAGGGTTTCATCCCAGGGTGGTGCAGGAGACTAACATGGCCCAGACCATGGTCAGCCTGGTAGCGGGCGGCATGGGGGTGGCGCTAGTTCCCGCCTCGCTCCAGAACCTGCAGCGAACTGGCGTGGTCTATAGAGTGGTGCAAGACCTCACACCCAGGGTGACCACCGCTGCGATTTGGCGACGTGAGGATGCCTCGCTGGTATTGCACGCCTTTCTGGAAGGGGTGCGAGAGATTGCCCAGCGCCAGGTCCCAACGGTCGCCGATTAAGGGCACTTGTTGACAACGGCTTGTGTGGTTTCGCTCAAGCAGAACCAGATCCCCAGGGCGATAAACCCTGCGGCTGTGAGTAGTTGGGAGGTGACAGGCTCCCCCAGCAAGACCACCGCCCCCGCTGCGCCGACGAAAGGAGCCAGCGAGAAATAAGTGCCGGTACGCGACGTGCCGATGTAGCGCAACGCCAGTATGAAACAAATAAAGGTCAGACCCTCGCACACAAAGCCGGTCACTGCCACGGCCATCAAGGTGGGCGCAGCGGGCAACGCATCGCCCAGGAGCAAGGCCAGCAGGGTATTGAAGCCCCCGGCGACACAGTGTTCTAGCGTCACGACTTGCAGCGGATCGCGGGCAGATAATTGCTGGATGCAATTCGAGGCGATGGCCCAAGAGAGGCAGGCCCCGACCACGGCCAACGCGCCCCAGGACGCCGCCAGGGACGCCTCCCGGTTCCAGGCCAGTATCACACTGCCTGCGGTGATCGCAGCTAGGCCACAAGCCACTCGCCAGTGGAAGCGTTCGTGAAAGATCAGCCAGGCGATCAGCGCCGTAAACACGCCTTCCCAGCTCAGCAGCAGCGAGGCTGAGGTCGCGGCGTTGCTGGTTAGGCCGAGCATCAGGAGCAGCGGGCCGATCACGCCGCCCGCCAGGGTTGATAGCCCAATCCAGACCCAGTCGCGTCCGTGCAGCTTGTTGGCGGCAGCCGGTGAATGGCCTAGGCCACGTAGGGTCAGATACACGACTGCCAGTCCTAGGCCGGAGCTGAGATACAGCAGCCCAACCAGCATCCAGATACCGACTTGCCACTCCAGGAAAATCTTAGACAGTGGAATGTGAATCCCATACAGCACCGGGGCTGCCACAGCAAACGCCACGCCGGGCGAAATCGCTCGAAGTCGATTGCGAAGCATAGGAGGGTTGATGCAAAGATGACAGCTTGACTCGGAGCCTCAGTCGCACTCTGCTGCGGCTTGAGGCTCCAGGGTCAGCTTAATCAGCCAAGCGGTCTGGCACAAGAGCCGCTTTTGCACTCAGGCGTCAGTCCACTTTGGAGCAGGGAGTCCTAAACTCGGGGACTGGGGCCAAAGCCGGGCGGACCTTGAGGTGAATCTCAAGCCTACGGCTCATCGCTCAGAAGTCGCAGCAAAAAGCAAGGCTGTTCAAGCTCAGCAGTTGCGGCTTACAGCTC
>JANNOU010000054.1:0-73090 GCA_031399305.1 Leptolyngbya sp. SOY_34_metabat_272 | reverse complement strand
GCTTGATTTTCTGAGGCAGGTTCGGGTAAAGCTTGCGCAGAATATCAGCATCCTGCTCAACCACAACCTTGGCAAAAATAGCGAGACCAGCCAACCCAAAGACAAACTTTGCAGATTAACTGAACTGTTAGATGGGTCGCCCGGGATTCGAACCCGGAACTAATCGGTTAAAAGCCGAGTACTCTACCGTTGAGTTAGCGACCCCTAGCGCCTAGCGTCGGGCACACCCACCTAGGTTAGCATGCCCGACACATCTAAGTTCCAGAATCTCAAGAGGCCCTGGAGGGCCGAGGGCGCAGAATCCCCGGCGCAGCTACCGCAGCCACAGGCATGGAGACAGGAACCTCGCTGAGCGGCGCATAAACTCCCGTCCAGGCCGCTAGCAGTTGATCGGCCAAGGCAACCGGCTCGCTGGCATAGTGCACCCGCCAGGGCACCGGGATATTGGTCCAGCCGTTATAAGCGCCTGATAGCCCGCCGCAGAGGCTGGCAAGTGTTGCAGCGTGCTCCCCACAGCGCACCGCCCGCAACACCGAGAGCGCAAAATCGCCGGGAGTACTGAGGAAGCAGTAGAAGGCCAGAGCAATCGTCGCGTGTGGCTCCTGGGTCGGAGGCAGCGCGAGCAGAGCTGCTTCCAGCGAAGCCCCAGCCTCTAACAGCTGTTGGGCCTGCCGCAGTTGCGTGCTGAGCGCCGCCGTCTCGTCCTGCAGGTAGTTCAGCGTGCGCGGCAGCAAGGTCTCGGGCTGGAGTTCCCCGCGAGCGGCCAAAGCGATAGCATGAGCCACCGCCAGCGCTCCGTACCAAGCATCCAGCGTGTTGTGCGTCACGACAACCGTCTGATAGACCTTCTCCCGCAGGACACTCAGGTCCTCGTGGAAAAACAACGCCACCGGCACCAACCGCGCCAGCCCCGGCAACGAACACGCCGCCGTACCCGTACCGCCTGCCTTGTGCCAGGACAGACCCGCGCGCAAACGCGTAATCGTCGCCGCCGTCACCTCGTCCAGGAAGCTTTGTGCTACTGGCGTTTCCGGTCGCAGGGCGGACGGCTTCACGTCACTGACCGGGCCAACCTCACGCCATGCCACCAACCGCTCACCCAGATCTTGAGGGTCTACATCGCCGCGCTGGATCAGGCTGAGGCCATAGATCTGGGCCAACGGCCAACCTTGGGGCGCAATGCCCCAACAGGGGTGCAGGTGAGCCCGCAACGCCCCCAGGCGAAGCTGCCATTGACCATAGACACCATAGGACTCGCCAACCAAAGCTCCGCAGAGTGCACCACGGAACCGGCTGCGCAGGGAATATTTCATGAGTGAGAAGGCTGAGCGTTCTAAGAGCTTATCCGAAATTTTTGAAACTGGCCCAGCGCTGTGGGCTGGCTCATGTGATCAAAATAACCAGTAGCCGGTGACCGCAGTCACAGGGTAGGGCGGGGCGAACCCGCACACTTATGTACACGCTAGGTCGCTGCACGTAACAGGACATCTCCCATGATGAGCATTCAACAAATCGCTGCACAGGCCCTTGCCACCCACCAGCTCTCCGATTGGGCGGAGTGGCGCATTGGCCAACTGCTTAGCCGTCAACAGCATACGCCCGCCGACCTAGTGGTTCTCGACCGCCTGCTAGAGGCTCTGGAAGATGGCCGGGTGGTCGTGGTCTACGCCGAGCCCCTTGCCAGTTAGAACTTACAAACCCAGGGAGTCGGGCAGCAGCAACTGCCGCTCGGGAGGCTCAAAGCCCAGGTGGTGCCAGGCAGCGGCTGTGGCAACTCGCCCTCGGGGCGTTCGACTCAGGTAGCCGATCTGAAGCAGGTAGGGTTCGTAGACTTCTTCTATGGTCTGGGGGTCCTCGCCCGTCGCGGCGGCCAGCGTATCCAGGCCCACCGGCCCTCCGTGAAAGGTTTCAATGATCACACTTAGCAGTTTACGATCAGTCCAGTCTAGGCCCAGCGGATCGACGTTGAACAGCTCCAGCGCATCGCTGGCAACCTGGCAGGTGATCGTGCCCCTGCCCTTGACTTCGGCATAATCCCGTACCCGCTTGAGCAGGCGATTGGCGATGCGGGGAGTGCCTCGGGAGCGACGAGCCACCTCAGTAGCCCCCTCCAGATCAACGGCGACCTTCAGCAGTCGCGCCGTGCGCTGCACGATCTGAGTCAGTTCATCAACTTCGTAGAAGCGCAGACGGTGGATCAGGCCGAAGCGCCCGCGCAGCGGCGAGGTAAGTGCCCCCACCCGTGTTGTGGCTCCGATTAAGGTAAATTTTGCCAGGGGCACGCTACGGATGCGAGCACCTTGCCCCTTACCAATCGTGATGTCGAGGCGGTAGTCCTCCATGGCTGGGTAGAGGATCTCTTCGGTGACGCGGGGCAGGCGATGGATCTCATCAATGAACAGCATGTCACCCGGCCCTAGGCTCACCAGCAGACCAGCGATGTCGCGGGGGCGCTCTAGGGCAGGAGCAGTGGTGATTTTGATTGCAACACCCATCTCCCGCGCCAGGATGGTGCTGATCGTGGTTTTGCCCAGGCCGGGCGGGCCGTAAAACAGCAGGTGATCCAGCGCCTCACCCCGTGACTGAGCCGCCTGCATGGTAATCTTCAGGACTTCTTTGACATCTTTCTGACCGATGTAGTCGTCCAGCTGTTGGGGGCGCAACCCCTCTTCTTGCGGATTGTCTCCGTGTTCATCAGCCGCCGCAGTCGGTAGCAACAGATCGCCTGCGTCTGCAGGGGCGGCGGCTGAGCGAGGCTTCGCTTTTGGGCGGGGCGTGTCAGGGTCAGGAGCCGGGGATTGGGAAGAAATAATCGCCATTGTGACTTAGAGTTTAGCAAGCTTGGCCTGAATAGTACATGCGTTCTAATTCCGGGTTCAAGGGGCTTGCTTATGTAACCTGGTAGAGCTCGCCATCCAGACTGCGGGGTTGGGCTTTGCAAAAACATCATCTGAGCGTTGGCGCAGTGTGAGGACACAGCCGCTAGTTTTGCAGTTGAGTCATTTGTGCTAGATTCTGATGCTATTAGTTCTGGTTGTAGTCTGCCAGTTTGCATAGAGCAGGCTTGCGTCTACCTCTGTGCAGCGATTACCCAGCGCTGCTGCTAGCAGATAAAGTCCTATCGGATACACTGAAAGACTCTCAGGACATGAGAAGTTGGGTGCGAGTCGGGATCACACTTCTCCGGGTGGAAGAAAGTTTGGGCAGTACTCATCGCAAGGTTCACGGCTTGGGTTGAGCAGGGGTGAAGGGTTGCAATTGCCAAGCAGCGCGAGGTTGGTCCGCTGAGGGGTTCGGACTATACGGAGAAATCCGATGAGCAAGGGCACTTTGTTGATGCGGATGCCATGCGAGCGCTGATGAGTTGGGATTTGGACCTTGAGTGACCCCAACCTGAAACACTGGTCTGCGGCCATGGAATTTCACTATTTAGGCTTCATCGCCCAGAAGCTGCAACGCTTTGCAGAGGCGGAGCATTGGTTCGCTCAGGCGCTGGCCGTTTATGAGCGGCTGGGTCTGGAGCGCCAAGCGGCAGCGGAGTGTCACTATTTGGGCTTCACGGCGCAGAAGCAGCAGCAGGGCCAGGCAGCCGAGCACTGGTTTGCGCGGGCGAGGTCGCTCTACAAACAGCTGGGGTTGGAGCAGGAGGCGGCAGCGGACTACTACCAGTTGGGCCGTCTGGCCGAGAGCCAGCAGCAGTTTGCCGAGGCCGAACAATGGTATCACCAGGCGCTGATCACCTACGAGCAGCTGGCGCTCAGCCAAGAGAACGCTGCGGTGTGCGATCAGTTGGGCCGTCTAGCCGAGAGCCAGCAACAGTTTGTCGAGGCCGAACAATGGTATCGCCAGGCGCTGACCACCTACGAGCAGCTAGGGCTGGGGCGCAGAGCGGCGACAGAGTGCCATCAACTGGGCTCGCTGAGCGAGGGGCAGCAGCGCTACACCGAGGCTGAGCAATGGTTCCGGCGAGCGCTGGCGATCTACGAACACCTAGGCTTGGACTGGCAGGTAGTGACCGAGTGCAATTATCTGGGCTCTGTGGTTCAGGAGCAACAGCGCTCCGACCAGGCGGCAGCTTGGTACCGCAAGGCGGCAGAACTGGGCGAACGTTTGGAGACGGAGCGTCAAACTGCGGTTGAGGCCGAGCGGCTGGGCCGAGCAGCGGAAACTCGGCAGCAATTTGCCGAGGCCGAGCGGCATCTGCGTCAGGCACTGGCAGTCTACGAGCAGTTGGGGTTTGAGCGTGGTGTGGCGACGGTGTGCCAGAGCCTCGGGTCGCTGGCGCAGGAGCAGCAGCGACCCGAGGCGGCCAAGGCTTGGTACGGTCGGGCGGCGGAACTCAACCTCAGTCTGGGCCTAGAGCGGGAAGCGGCGGCAGCGTACCACCAGCTAGGACATCTGGCAGTACAGCAGAAGCACTACGCGGAGGCCGAAACCTGGTATCGCCAGGCGCTGCGCATTCGGGAGCAATTGGGCTGGTCGCCACGGCTGTTTCTCAGCTATGCCCGCGCCGATCAGCCGGTGGCCCAGCAGGTGACCGAGCGACTACGCAGCGAGGCCCGCGTCTGGTTAGACGGGCGGGCGCTCGGAGTTGAGGACTCGCTGATCCCGGTGACGCAGAAGGCGATCTCGGCCAGTGATTATCTGTTGCTGCTGTTGTCGCCGCAGGCGGTGCGTAGCCGCTGGCTGCAGCAGGAGCTGTCGGCAGAATCGATTCACGACCTAGAGTTACGCGGCGTGGAGATTTTGCTGGGGCTGATAGAAGACTGCGAGATCCCGCCGCAGTTTGCCGCGATGCCCTGTCTGGATCTGCGCAGCCATGATGAGCCCGAACTTGAGCGGCTGGTGCAGCAGGTCAGCGCCATTCCGGATCTGGACTTTTCGCGGTTGGATGCGCGGCTGTTTGAGCGGTTGGTGACCGAGCTGTTGCGGGCCTTGGGCTTTGGCTCAGTGGAGCCAACGGTGGACCTGCTGCCGCAGCAGATGTTGCTCAAGGCCGAGGCGGGCGGGGGCGAGATCCTGGCTGAGACGGGGATCAAGACCTGGCTGGTCAAACCTCGCTTCTACCCGGCTGAGCGTTCAGATTTGGCCGGGATCCAGCAGTTGTGGGCGGATGCGGCGGGGTTGCCGGAGTCGTGCAAAGTGCTGCTGGTGACCAATGAACAGTTGACTGGGCCGGTGCGCGACTGGCTGGCGGCGAGGGCACCGGCGGGGGCGCGACGGCCGCTCCGGATCGTGGAGGGGCCAGAACTGAAGCGGTTGCTGCTGTTCCATCCAACCTTGATCGATAAGTACTTTAGACGCTGGACAGCACTGTAGAAAACCCGGCTGAAAATCGTGCCTTCGCTGGATTTTTGGGAAACTCCGGACTGAGATGAAGAGTCTGTAAGGGTTAGAGATCTCAAGGAGTGACCAAGGCGGGGGAGTGCCGCAGCACGGCTGCAGGGGGTCGAGAGTGTCAGACTGGAGGGGTCTTGCCCGCTAAACTGGAATGGTCGTGTCGTCTCAGCCGTATTCAGTAGACGAGTCGGTCGCTTAGTGAAGAACTGAGCACCTGTAGACGAATCAGAGCCAAGGCTTGGTTGGACAAGTGAAACGAGAGTGGTCAACTCTCTTTTGCCTGCTCGCCAGCGTGCATCTGCCTGAAGTTATTTTGACCCGTGAATACCTCGCGTTGCTCCGATTCCACATTCAGGATTGGGGGCGAGGAGGTCTAGCAAGAACTTTCGGCAGAATTGGTGACCGATAGATGCAGGGGATTGAGATTTTGCGCGCATGGTTCGAGGCCTGCCAAGTTTCCTTACGAGAGGTTTTCGAGAAAGGATCTCCCAGGCAATGGGTAAATTTGCGTAAGCACTTCGATTCCGACGCCCGTCTCAACTTTTTGGTTCCAGCCGACGCCATTAGCTCAGCGGAGGTTGACAACTTCGGTGTGGGGAGGGCTGGCTGTGGATCATGCTGACCAGTTGCTGGAGCGTCTGGCCCGCTGTCCACCAGGGTCTGCGGGCTGGCGCATGTTTGAGGAGATCTGCGTGGACCTCCTGACCTACCTATTTGTGCCGCCCTTGCAAAAACCTCGCATCCAGGCGAGTACTCGCTCGGGTATTGACCGTCGCGATGCGATCTTTGCCAATCGGGAGTTTGACCCGACCAAGCCTTGGGGGCTGTTGCAGCATGAACTCAAGGCTCGCATGATTCTGTTTGAGTTCAAGAATTACGATGCCACGGAAATTGGCAAAGCTGAAGTGGACCAGACCCGCAATTATCTCACGCCCCCCATGGGGCGTTTAGGGATCATCTGCGCGAATCACTTGCCGAATCAGGCAGCTCATATTCGTCGCAATGCAGTTTACTCTACGGAGCAAAAGGTCATCCTATTTGTCACGCCTGCGCACCTGAAGGATATGTGCCAACGCAAGCAGCGCGGCGAGGATCCAGCTGATGTCGTGGTGGATCTGGTCGAGGAGTTTTATATGCAATATGAGTAGAGTTAGCGGCGGCTAATTCCAGTTGAGTTTTGAGCTTGTAGGCCCCCTTCCCCCGGCCCCTTCCCCCGAGCTCGAGGGAAGGGGAGGCAAGTTCTCAAACCCCTGTCCTTGCCTCCCCTCTCCCGAGTTCGGCAGAGGGGCCGGGGGTGAGGGCCTCTGACCCACTAAAAGCAAACTAACCTGAAGAGATCTCTCCTAACCCTGAGGAGATCTTTCCTAAGCTTGAGGAGTTTCTTGCTAACCCTGGGGAGTTTTTTGCTAACCCTAGGGAAAAGCTTCCTAAGCTTGAGGAGAGCTTTCCTAACTTTGAGGGGTTTTTTGCTAAGTGCAAGGAGAGAACTCCTAACTTTGAGGCGTCATTTCCTCGACTTGTGTCAATGCCTCCTAAGCTTGGGCAAGTGGGGTCAGGTGTTTCCGAGATCAGCCCCCTAGATCAGCCTAAGCGCTCAGCAGCTCACCCGCCTCCTGCAGCGCGTGCAGGCGATGGTAGATGCCACCGTGACGCAGCAACTCGGCGTGATTGCCGGTCTCTACGATCCGCCCCTGGTCAAGCACCACAATCAGATCGGCGTCGCGCACCGTACTCAGGCGGTGGGCAATGATGATCGTGGTGCGGCTGCCTTGAATGCCTTGCATCGCCACCTGAATCGCCCGCTCCGACTCATAATCCAAACTGGAGGTTGCCTCGTCAAACACCAGCACATCGGGGTTGCATACCAGGGCGCGGGCAATGCCCAGCCGCTGCCGCTGCCCGCCCGACAGACGCACGCCGCGCTCACCAACCACGGTCTGATAGCCCTGGGACAAGTTGGCCACAATCTCATCCACGCAGGCAATGCGACAGGCTTCCTTGACCTCATCGAGCGTGGCCTCCGGGCGACCGTAGGTCAGGTTGGCCAGCAAGGTCCCGTTGAACACATCCACTTCCTGGTGCACAATCGCCAGCCGCTGGCGGTAGCGACTGACCTCAAGACTGCGAATGTCCTCGCCGTCGATCAGAATCTGACCGCTGGTGGGGTCAAAGTAGCGAAACAACAGCTTGACCAAAGTTGATTTACCCGAGCCGGAGCGGCCCACCAACGCCACCGTCTGGCAAGGCTGGATCTGGAGATTGAGATCCCTGAGCACCGGACGCTGCGGGTCGTAGCCAAAACTCAGATTGCGCAGCTCAATTTTGCCGTTAAAGCGGTAGGGTTGGCGCTCGCTGGCACTCAGCGTCGCCGCATCCAAGCCATCCGGCTGCTTCATGAACTCATGGAAGCGCACCATCGCCACAAAATGCCGCGCAAACCACTCTGCCTGATCGCCCAGCGGTCGCACCTCCGAAAACGCCGTATTGCTCAGCATCCAAATCGTGACAAAGTGCCCCAGCGTAATCGTCCCCTGCACCGTCGCCACCGAGGTAAACGCCAGCACCACGAAGATCGCCAGTTGCACCAGCGAGGTGCGCAACACATTCAACTCGGTATAGCCGCGATGCAGCTTGTAATTATCCACCTTGAATTCGCGCTCTAGGCGCGTTTTCTGGCGCTGCAATTCACGTGCTTCCGCCGCAAACGCCTTCACCGTTTTCATGTTGGTGATCAGCTCCGAGGTGCGGCTGCCGGTCTGCTCCATGTAGCGGTCGAGCATGCGGTCATCTTCGGTGAGCTGGCGCAGGGCGCGCTGATTCAACCATAGAATCAGCGTGAAGAAACAGCCAAACGCCAGCGCAATCCGCCACTCCAGCAGCAGAATTGCCAAGAACGTGCCCAACACCCGCAGACAGCGGGGAATAAACGAGCCCACCATCTGCGGATAACTGCCCGTGTGGTTGGAGATCCCCCGCGAGATGCGCGAACCGAGCCGCCCGGCATTATTTTCGTCGTAAAACTCGATGGGCAGAGCAAACAGTTTCTCGTGCGCTTTGACGTAGTGATCGCGTCGGGCGCGGTGGACCACATCCCAGTGAAACCAGTGCCCCACCCAAGGCTGAATCGGCGCACGGCCCACCGTCAGCACAAAGATTACCACCAGCAAAAAGGTCAGCGACAGCGTCGGCGTCACCGCTAGGCCCTCCCACTGGGCGGCCAGATCAATCAGCCGCTGGATCGGGCCATCCACCGGCTGATTGGAGAGGACATTCAGGACCTGGCCCATCGCGTAAGGCGAGACCAGATCCACCACCTCTAGCGCGCTACCCGCCGCCACCGAAAAAGCCGCCCGTTTCCAGTAGGGGCGGTAATAATCAACGATGTCGCGCAATCCGACCCTGGGCAAAGTGTCGGTCGAAAGGTTAGTCGTCACAGCAGTTGCTGCCTCCAATGGGGTTCAGGGAAACGGCCACTTGCCAAGCTCAGCCCAGATCTGTCTGCGAGCTGGCCCTTGCGAACTTCTGGTGCGAATTTCTCGGAGGGGATCCTCACACCGTTTGGGGATCAGCAGTTTCTACGGTCAGCTTAAGCCTAGCAGCGCTCCCCGCCCCCGGTCTTACCCGTTTGGGGGAGTCGCTGCCGAGCCTAAACCAACAGTTCGCCCGACGCCTGCAGCGCGTGCAGACGGTGGTAGAGGCCGCCCTGGCGCAACAGCTCAGCGTGGGTGCCGGTCTCCACAATCCGCCCCTGGTCGAGCACCACGATCAGATCGGCGTCGCGTACCGTGCTCAGGCGATGGGCGATGATCAGCGTCGTGCGCGTGCCCTGAATGCCGCGCATCGCCACCTGAATCGCCCGCTCCGATTCGTAGTCCAGGCTGGAGGTCGCCTCGTCAAACACCAGCAGATCGGGGTCACAGACCAGCGCGCGGGCAATGCCCAGCCGCTGCCGCTGACCGCCTGACAGGCGCACACCGCGTTCGCCGACCACCGTCTTGTAGCCCTGCGGCAAATTGGCGATGATCTCATCCACACAAGCGATGCGACAGGCTTCTTGGACCTCCGCTAGTGTCGCCCTGGGACGACCGTAGGTGAGGTTCTCCAGCAGCGTGCCGTTGAATACATCGACCTCCTGATGCACAATCGCCAAGCGCTGCCGATAGCGGCTGACGTCTAGATGGCGAAGGTCTTCGCCGTCGATCAAGATCTGACCACTGCTGGGATCAAAATAGCGAAACAACAGCTTGACCAAAGTTGATTTGCCCGAGCCAGAACGACCCACCAGCGCCACCGTCTGGCAGGGCTGGACCAGCAAATTCAGCTCCCGAAGCACCGGACGCTCGGGGCTGTAGCCGTAGCTCAGCTGACGCAGCTCGATCTTGCCAGTAAAGCGGTAGGGCTGGGCCTGCCGGGAGCGTAGCGTCGAAGCATCCAGACCCACCGGGTGCTGCAGAAACTCGTGGTAGCGCACCATCGAACTATAGCGACGCGCGAAAAACTCGGCGAGATCTCCCAGAGGTGCGACCTCCGCAAAAGCCATGTTGCTCAAAGTCAAGATCGTCACAAAGTGCCCCAGCGAGATTTTGCCCTGCAGCGTCGCGACCAGCGTGAACGTAAACACCACAAACACGCAGACTTGTACCAGCGACGTGCGTAACATGTTCAGGTTTACATAGCCCCGGTGAACCCGGTAATTCAGCACCTTGAACTCGCGATTAAAGCGAGTGGTTTGGCGCTTCATCTCCCGCCGCTCCGCCGCGAATGCCTTGACGGTTTTCATATTAGTGATCACCTCTGACACGCGGCTGTCAGTTTGCTCTGCGTATTTGTCGATTAGTTCATCGCGCTGAATCAGCTGACGCAGCTTACGTAGATTCAGCCACAGAATGAAGGCGAAAAAGCAGCCAAAAGCCAAGGCAATCCGCCATTCTAAGATCAAAATCACAAAGAAAATACCAACCACGCGCAGGCATTTGGGAATGAACATCCCGGCCATTTCCGGATAGGTCCAGGTGTGGTTGGCGATGCCTCGGGCAATACGCGAACTGAGCCGACCTGCGTTGTTTTCGTCGTAAAAATCGAGTGGCAGGGCAAATAATTTCTCATGGGCTTTGGTGTAATGATCCCGTCTGGCTCGGAACACGACATCCCAGTGAAACCAGTGCCCAATCCAAGGTTGAATCGGTGCACGAACCACCGTGACCAAGAAGATTGCGAGCACCAACAGGCCCAAGATCAATGGCTTTCCTGTAGGCAAGCCGGTAAGCTGAGTAAGGCCACTGGCTAGCGTTTGGACAAATGGGTCCACAGGCTGCTGCGAGAGCACATTTAACACCTGGCCCATCGCGTAGGGCGAGAGCAAATCTACCACTTCCAACGTGCTGCTCCCGGCGATGGAGAACAGCGCACGACCCCAATAAGGGCGGTAATAGTTGACGATATCGCGTAGTCCAGCCATGGCAGAGCCCCGAATAAACAATCAAAATTACCGGTTCGCGAATGCTCACCGAGCTGCGACAATACCCGCACAAAAACTAGCTCAGCCGTGTGGCAAAAGCTCCGAGCACAACTACCGCACCAGCAGTTTTCGCACTGCCTGAGCGCTTCAGGTAAGCGCTCAGGCAGTGCTGTGCAAACTCAAAACACAGTGACTGTAATACAAGATACTACAGACATAGCATAGAAGCGTCAAGGGTCAAGGCTTTGCTTGAGCCAACAGTACCCGCTCAGATACCTGGCTCAGCTAGCGGGCGAAATAGCCAGGGCCGCCAGTGTTCATCACGCCAGAGCGACTGGAGCGGCGTACGCCGTTCTTGAGCATGTATTTGAGGTCATCCGGGTTGAGCGAGGCGGTCAGCGCGTCTGCCTCCGCAACCAGGCCGTTTTCGTAGAGGTCAAATAGCGCCTGATCCAGCGTCTGCATACCCTCCTGGCCTTCTTCCATCAGCAGGTAGACTTCCTCAGCCTGATCCTTTTGCAGATAGTCGCGGATGGTGCTGGTCACCAGCATGATCTCCAGCGCGGCAGCTCGTTTGCGATTAGTGGTGGAGATCAGAGTCTGGAAGATCACAGCCTTCAGGCTGTCGGCGATCTGGAGGCGGACAGTCTCCTGTTCCTCAGGCGTATAGAAGTTGAGAAGACGCTTGAAGGCGTTGAACGAGCCCCGCGTATGTAGCGTGCCCAGCACCAAGTGCCCGGTCTGAGCCGCACGTAGTGCCGTGTCTACCGTCTCGCGGTCGCGCATCTCACCCACCAGGATTACATCAGGGTCCTGCCGCAGCGAGGCTTTGAGGGCGTCCTTGAACTCGTGGGTGTGCAGGCCCACCTCGCGCTGAGTAATCAGCGCCTGGTTGGGCGTGTGCATGTACTCCACCGGATCCTCGATAGTCACGATCTTGATCGGCAGCGTGTCATTGAGATGGCGGATCATTGTCGCTAAGGTAGTGGACTTACCGGAGTTCACCGGCCCGGTCACCAGCACCAACCCCTGACGACACTCCGCGATATTCATCAGAACCTGCGGCAGACCCATCTCCTGGACCGTAGGCACTTCAAGGGTGATCAGCCGTAGTACCATCACCCCGCCCAGCATCGCCTGGGAACAGTTGATGCGGCAGCGCACCAAGTCTTCGTAAAGAATCGCTGTGTCCAGCTCCTGATTCTGAGTGAAGCGCTCCCGTTGCTCAGGCGACAACACTTCATCCAGATACTGCTCAAAGTGCACTTCGCTGACCTTACCGTAGTCGGCCTGGCTCACCATCTTGCCTTGGATGCGAAAGCGGGGGACTTCTCCAACTTGCAGATGAATGTCCGAAGCACTCTGCGCGTAAGCAGCCTCCACTAGACGGCGCACAGTAAGCACCATTTCATCCAACGCTGCGGTCAGTTGAATACGCTGTAGACTCAATGCTTCCGAGCCCTGAGCGGTCGGGCCGCAGTTGAGACGGCACTGGGCCAGACCAGGGATAACCACCGTGGTGTCGATCTTGCGCTGAGTGCGATAGCAGCGTAGCTGAGACGGGGTGAGTACCTCTAGCAAGTAGCGGTGCAGCAGCTCCGGGGTGGTGCGCTCCAGGGCATCCTGGGGGACCATGCGCCCCTCGATCCGATAGTGAGGGACGTAGCCGACCTGCAGGTAGATTGCAGAAGCAGTTTGACGATGGGCATCCTGAATGAGCCAGCGCAGCATTTGGGAAGAGCTCTCAGCAGCAACTCCTTCCCCCCCCAGGCTACCAACAGCACTCGAGTCGGCGTTCCCTGCTGGGGACTCTGAGGGGTGCGGTTCCCGGTTTGCAGCAGTGGGTGGGGGAGTCGCTTTCATACGCGGGGGGGAGGGCAGATGCTGAAGCGCTGAGATATGAGTCTAACGATTTCCTGAGTCTCAGTATGCGAAGACCCGGTCAGGATATGCAGACTATTCATGTTGTTTCCTTGAACTTGGACACAATCGCCTGAGCCTGCGTCCCAATAATTTCTTACTCTAGGCCATCTTTGCGACCTTAGACTACTCTCTAAAACCGCTACGTCGATCCCTGCCCGGTGCCACGATCTCCAAAAGTCAGGACTTCTTGACATAAATCAAGTATTCGATCCCCGCCGAGGCCGAGATTGCGTAGAGCGTCTACAAAATAGGCGCTGAGCAGGCATTGACCCCTGTAGGCTTTTCGGCACAATGGAGATCAGTTGAGCGATCCCGAAGAAAGCCTGAGCGCGTTGAGTTGCTATAGGCTGGTCTGACGATAGGAACTCATAACGAGCGTGTCGGCTCCCGAACACCCTCAGTCCTTCCGAGCAGGAAACACTCCAATGGCCAAAGAACGCCCGCCCCTAGAGGAAATGACTCTACGGCAACTGCGACGAGTTGCCCAGGAGTATGCAATCTCTCGTTACAGCCGGATGCGCAAGTCGCAGTTGCTGGCTGCAATTCGGGAGGCGGCCCAGTTGAGTCCGGTCACGCCCACTCGCCCATCTCGCACTCTTGAGGTGCAGGAGGTCGTGGAGGCCACCAAGTTTGAGCTGGTCGGGGAAGATCGTGAGGGGGGTACCCTTGCCGAAGTTGATGAGGGGCTGGGGGATCTGCCAGGTGGTTACGGGGAGAGCTGTATTGTTCTGATGCCCCGCGATCCTCAGTGGGCCTACGCCTATTGGGATGTGCCAGGCGAGCGCAAGGAGGAGCTGCGGCGTCTGGGAGGGCAGTTGCTGGCCCTACGCCTCTACGATGCGACCGGAATCAACCTCGACTTCCAGCTCCCTCACAGCATTCAGGAGTACCCCTGTGATGAGCTAGCGCGAGAGTGGTACCTGCCGATTCCGGTGAGCGACCGAGACTACGCGCTGGAGATCGGCTATCGCTGCGTTGATGGCCGCTGGCTCTCGCTGGCCCGCTCTGCTGTGGTACGGGTGCCACCGATGTATCCCTCGGACTGGATTGAGGATCAGTTCATCACGGTGAGCTGGGATCTGGATCTGCGGGGCAAGACGCTCTACAATCTGACGCCGAATCGCCAGCGGCTGGGCAGCGTAGCGACCACAGAGGGCGCAATCGCCAGTGCTATTTACGACTTGGCGCAGAGTTCTAAGCCTGCACGCACGGCGGGTTCGCTCTACGGTTCGATGCAGCAAGCGCCGAGTTCTGCGCTCAGCTCTTACGTCCTCCCTGCAAGTGTGGGGTCGTGGTCGGTGCCCACGATATCCGGTGTAGGTATGTCGGGTGCGGCCCTGTCCGGTGTGGCAGGCCTGACAGAGTCTGGGGTTGGTATGTCGGGCGCGGCCTTGTACGGTGTGACAGGAATGTCTGGGGCAGGTCTGACGATGTCCGGAGCTGGCCTGTCCGGCGTCGGCTTCTCAGCTTCAGCCCCACCGATCCGGCCGCGCAAGTTCTGGCTGATTGCGGACGCGGAGCTGATTGTCTATGGGGCGACCGAGCCTGATGCCAAGGTCTACATCAGCGGGCAGCCGATCCAGCTGGCTACCGATGGCACCTTCCGCTTCCAGATGTCGTTCCAGGATGGGCTGATCGACTACCCGGTGATGGCGGTTGCCACCGATGGGGAGCAGACTCGCTCGATCCACCTGAAGTTCAATCGCGAAACCCCTTCGCGCCAGACCAACACGAAGGCTGAAGCTGTTGAGGAGTGGCTGGCGTGAGCGCGGACTGAGGCTGGCCAGGGGTCAGTCACCACAGTAGACAACCAAGTCAATTTCAACGTCGCCCAGACTGGCGAGGCCCAGGACCCCAACCGTAGTACGACAGGGGAGGTGGCCTCTATGGAAGTAGGCAGCGTAAATTTCGTTGACGACCGGATAGTCTCGGAAGTCAGTCAGGAAAATGCGGGCCATAACCACACGCTCAAAGCCGCTTTGGGCATGCTCCAGAACCAGCTTCAGGTTTTTCATTACTCGCTGAGTCTGCTCAGCGATCGGGCCGCGCAGAATTTCACCCGTGGCCGGGTCCTCCGCTAGCTGCCCAGTGACAAACAGAAAATCGCCCGCGCGCACCGCATGAGAATAGGGCGCGACGGGCGGCAAAATTTGATTGGGCAAAGTAATGTATTCGAGCATCGTGCCACCCGCTCAGCGCTCTCCTAAGCCTAAGGATTTTTCTACTTCTCGGCTGGCCTGGGACACCGCGAAGCAGATCATCGCGTAGATCGCGCCAACAAATAACAAACACTCGGCTTGTGTGCCCAGCCACTCCGGTTGAGCAAACGCGGCTCTAGCCGCTCCCAACAGATCAATTAGACCGATGATGAACACCAACGAGGTGTCCTTAAACATGGTCAAAAATGAGCCGATCAGGGCGGGAATCGATGTACGCAACGCCTGCGGCAGAACCACGAGGAAGGTCACCAGAAAGGGGTTCAGCCCCAGCGCTCGTGCCGCCTCAGCTTGGCCGCCAGGGATCGACTGCAAACCGCCCCGAATGTCTTCGGCCATGTAGACGCCGGTAAATAGGGTCAGGCCTACCATTGCCCGCAACACTAGGTCAATCCTTGCCCCCGCTAGAAAGAAGGGCAGCAACAAACTAGCAGCGAACAGAATGACCGTTAGGGGAATGCCGCGAATCAGCTCGATGGTGAATGTGCAGACCCAGCGCACTACCGGTAGCTTGCGATTCGAGCGTCCCAGCGCCAGAAACACGCCCAATGGAAAGCCAAGCAAGATCGCCCAAACCGCTAGCACAAATGTCAGCAGTAGACCTGACCACTGACGCGTACTGACCAAGCGTAACCCTGTGATGCCACCACCTAACAACAGCAGCATCGTCAGCGGCAAACTCACGAGCCAAGCGATCAGCAGCCAACGCTGCCAGCCCGTCCGTCGCCACCCCAGGGCGACCCCCGCAATGGTCACTACGGCAACGATACCCAGGTACAGCTTCGCGGTTGACCCTGGGACCACTAGGGCCAACAGCCCAAGGATTACCGTCAACACGTAGGCATACTTCAGCAAGATACCCCGCCAAATGCCGCTGCTTAGGCCAAATAAGGCCAACATCACACCCAGGACGATCCAGGTTCGAAACGTCTGTTCAGCCGGGTAGGTGCCACTCATAAACAGCTTGAGATTGGCCGGAATCACACCCCAGCGGGCGCGGGTGAACGCCCAATTCAGCAAGCCGCCGATCACGACCACCAGCAATGCCGCAGAGACTAAAGTCAGCAGCGAATTCAACCAGGAGTTGAACAGGTTTTCGTAGAGCCAGGCCTGCGGTGTCAGGCGTTTTTCTGGGGGCCTGAGCACCTCCGAATCGGGGGAGTCGGGCAGATAAGAACCAGAGGCCATCGCTCAACGCTCCACTAATTTGACCCGACTGTTAAACCAGTTCATCCCTGAAGAGACCAGCAAATTCAGAATCAAGTATGATGCCATAATCATGGCAAAGACTTCCACAGTTTTGCCCGATTGATTCACAACAATGCTGCCCACGCCAAATAAATCGGGGTAGCCGACTGCCGTTGCCAAGCTAGAGTTCTTAATCAGGGTTTGGTACTGCGTATTTAAAGAGGGAAGGATGCTGCGCAGGGCAATCGGCGCAATCACCAGGCGAAAGGCATTCAACTCTGATAAGCCAATCGAGCGCGCCGCCTCTCGCTGTCCTCTCGGCACGGCCTGAAAGCCGCCACGCACGATCTCCGCAATATAGGTGCCAGTGTAGGTTACCAAGCCCAGCAAAATACCCAGGAATTCGGCACTGATAGAGCCGCCCCCCTGGAGATTGAAGCCCACCAATTTCGGCACGTCTAGCACGAAAGGGTCTCGGCCCGAAACCAGCCAAACAATCCCTGCTACAATCACCGCACCCAGAAGCGCCATGGCGGCTACCACCCGGTCGCTTAGATCCCGTCGCCAGCGCCGCAACAATGTTCCACTGCCCCAAGCTACCAGCCCCATGAGCGCCAGAGTTGGCCACAGCAGGATATCGGCCTGCGGGTAGGCCAGCCCGCGCTGACTGAAGTAGACCAGATTGAATAAGTTCAACCCCTGTTGGACTTGTGGCAAAGCCAGAAACACCGCCTGGTACCAGTAGATCACAATCAGCAGCACAGGGATATTGCGAAACAGCTCAGTGAGGCCGGTCGCCAATTGCCGGGCCAGCCAGTTGCTCGACAGCCGCGCCACACCCAAGCCGAACCCCATGATCGTAGCCAGTACAATACCAACCAAACACACCCAAACTGTGTTCACCAGCCCTACGGTAAAGGCTTTGAAATAGTTATCGGCAGGGCTATAAGTAATGCCTTCAGAAATACCAAAATTTGCTGAGTTTTTCAAAAAACCGAAGCCAACCGTGAGGCCCGCTTTTTGCAGGCCAACCACCATGTTGCGATAGAGAATGGCAAGCCCCACAGCAACAGCGGCCAAGAAAAGTGCTTGCAGGACAATGCGGATAACCCGCTCATCTCGCCAGAGCGGCGGTTTGGGTGGCTGTTGATCTCGCAGGGAAGTCATTGCAAGTTTAAAGCTCAATAGAGGTTTGAGAAGAGTGGCGAGCGGGGGGCTGCTACACAGCCCCCCAACCCTTGCCCGTCTCAGCTTAAGCTGAGACTTTAGCGGAAGGGAATCGCGTACTGTAAACCACCCTTGGTGTACAGAGCGTTCAGCCCTCGCTGCACACCCAGCGGGGCCAAGTTCCGCTCGAAGATCTCACCGTAGTTGCCAACGGCTGCGATTACCTTGGCCGCCCAATCCGGCGACAGTCCCATCAGCTCACCCAAGTTGCCATCGCTACCCAGAAAGCGTTTGATATCTGGATCTTGCGTGTTTGCAAAGGTAGCAACGTTCTGGCTGGTGATGCCTTTCTCCTCGCCGTAAATTAAGGCATAGATTGTCCAGCGCACGATGTCCGCCCACACTGGGTCCGCTTGTGACACCAGAGGACCTAGTGGCTCCTTGGAAATTACAACGTCGAGGATCACGCTGTCGTCAGGATTCTGCAGCGTGGTCTTGCGGGAGATCAAGCTGCTCTGGTCGCTGGTTACCGCATCACAACGCCCCTGGTCATAGGCTGAATAGGTCGCGTCATCATTGTCAAAGACCACCGGTGTGAACTTGAGATTCCGGCTGCGGAAGGCATCAGCCAGATTCAACTCCGTGGTGGTCCCGGAAAGCACGCAGATGCTGGCCCCATCCATCTTCTCGATGGAGTCAATGTTCTTAGCCGTCTTCACCATGAAGCCTTGGCCGTCATAGTAAGTGGTGGGCTCAAAAATAGACCCCCATTCAAAATCACGAGTGAGGGTCCAGGTCGTGTTCCGGCTCATCATGTCGACTTCGCCAGACTGGATTGCTGTCTGGCGGTTGGCCGATTTTACCGGCACATATTCAACCTTGTCTGGATCGCCGAACACGGCTGCGGCGACCGCTCGACAAAATTCGATATCGAAACCGGTGTATTTGCCTGCGGTGTCAACGTTGCCAAAACCGGGAAGCTGATCGTTTACACCGCAGATCAGTTGATCTCGCGACTGGATCGTAGACAACAGCGTACTGCGAGCAACTCCTGGCGTCCCTCCCGAAGTTGCATCCGCCGTAGGTGTGCCGGACTCTGTGCTGCACGCTGCCATCAGGGAACTCATCAACAGGAACAGCACCACACCCACAGCCCAAGTCAAGAATCTTCTTGAGCGCATTCGTAAAATTCTCCCAACCATGTCAACTTGCCTTTCTATCGACGATCCTGACCCTACGCCATGCCACGGACTACCATTAGCACCGCTTGTAGCTGCAAGAATGTAACACCATATACCACCCCTGACAACGGCCCTCGCAATGCATTGTTGAAAAAATTTGTGTAAACTTGTGAGAGGATCTGTACTGATTCTGGTCGCCGCATCTGCATCGGGTTGAGTCCTGTGTTGTATGGTGTTGTCATCCCTTGCCCAGAATCTGGTTGCCAGCAGCGTCATGAAAAACTCTTCTCAGCCTTCAGGTTCGACCGCTATGCAGACCGCAGATGCGTCCCCCGCCAACATCATCGAGTGCGAGGACGTCCATAAGTGGTACGGCGACTTTCATGTCCTTAAAGGGGTGGGCATGAACGTCCGGCGGGGCGAAGTGATCGTGATTTGCGGTCCATCAGGTTCGGGCAAGTCAACCTTCATCCGCACTATCAACCGCTTGGAAGAGCATCAGCGCGGGCGAATTGTGGTGGATGGGATTGAGCTGAGTAGCGACCTGCGCAACATTGATGCGATTCGCCGCGAGGTCGGGATGGTGTTTCAGCAGTTCAATTTGTTTCCTCACCTGACCGTCTTGCAGAACGTTACTCTGGGACCGGTCTGGGTCAAAAAGTCGAAGCGACTGGAAGCAGACGAGCGCGGGCTGGAGCTGCTCAAGCGTGTGGGCATCGCCGAACAGGCCAAGAAGTATCCGGGGCAGCTCTCTGGCGGTCAGCAGCAGCGCGTGGCGATTGCTCGTGCCCTGGCCATGAATCCCACAGTTATGCTGTTTGATGAGCCGACCTCAGCGCTAGACCCGGAGATGATCAAGGAAGTGCTAGATGTTATGCAGGAGCTGGCCGAATCCGGCATGACCATGCTGTGCGTCACCCACGAAATGGGCTTTGCGCGCAGCGTTGCGGACCGGATTGTCTTCTTTGACCGGGGCATGATTGTCGAGGAGAACTCCCCTGAAGAGTTCTTCACCAACCCCCGTGAGGAGCGGACCAAGCTATTCCTCTCGCAGATCCTGAGTCACTAGAGCTTCACTTCAATTAATCTGAGGCTGAGTCGGGGCGCACAGTCCTGCGCCCCGACTGTTTTGGCAAAAAATGCAGAAGCGTAAGACTGTGCGCCTAAAGAGACTCTGCTTATCTCTCCGTACAAATCGGAAGATATGAAGATATGCGGAAACTTTCGGTCTACAAATAAGTTGAGTTGTTCAATTCAGCCATTAGGCATCCGTGAGCATCGATTACCTTGGAGTTAGGCGATTTAGGGAATGAACAATGAAAATAGGTTTTTTTGGCAGTGGTAACATGGCGCGGGTGTTAGGTGGTGCTTGGTCAGTAGTAGGGCATCAAGTTGTCTTTGGCTCACGTGATGCTGAAAAGTCTCGTAGCGTGGCTGAGGAAATAGGATTTAATGCAGCTGGTGGAACAAACGATGAGGTTGCTGAGTCTTGTGAGGTCGTTATCAGCACTGTTCGGGCCGTACCTTCTAGCTTTCTAATATCAACTTCGGCACTAGCAAACAAAATCGTGATCGACTTGAACAATCGGGACTTCCCTCGTGAATTTAAGCCTGAAGAATTCTTACACTCTCTTGCAGAAGTAACTCAACAAGACATCCCCTCGGCCCGGGTTGTAAAAGCACTAAATAATCAGGCAATGGAAGTTTTTAACTGTGATGCAACAGCGCTGAGAGAGGCAGGTATACAAGCTTTCATCGCTGGAGACGATGATGGAGCCAAACAAATCACGATTGAATTACTAAATGATATTGGGCTTAAACCAGTCGATTTTGGTCCACTGTCTAATGCATGGTTGTTAGAATTGCAAGCAGACATTCTTAGAACTTATATGTTTGCAACCGGAAATGCTCTAGTGACGCCAGGCTTTATCGAGGCTCCTCGCGCTGAACCGAGATTTGGAGAACGCCGCAAAGGTACTTATTGAAATGTCTAACAATTCGGTCGAAACAGACTGACGAACGCCCCTAATGTAAGTGCAGAGGTTACTTGAAGCCGCTCAACTGAGTCGTTATACTTCAAATGACGGATGGAATAAATATCGTGCAGTCTGTAAGAATGTTGACTCAGTACAAGGCATGGGCTAACGAGCTTATTTTTTCTGCTGTGAAGCTTTTGCCTGAAGCAGAAGCTACAAAAGAACGTCCAACTCGCTTCAAGAACATGGTTCATACGCTGAACCATACTTATGTCATTGACTGTATTTTTAAGGCACATCTAGAAGGTCGGCAGCATCAATTTAAAGCACGAAACACCCCCACCCATCCACCTTCGCATGAGCTGTGGGAGTCGGTCAAAGTTGTTGACCAATGGTACATAGACTACGTCACTTCTCTATCTGAGCAACAACTGGCTGAACGCATCAGCTTTCAGTTTGTTGACGGTGGCGAAGGTATTATGTCACGTATAGACATGATCCTTCATGTTGTCAATCATGGAACTTATCATCGTGGTTTCGTTGGAGATATGATGTATCAGGTTCCTGTGGTCCCACCAGCAACAGATCTGCCCGTTTTTCTACGCGATGTTTGGCGGTGAAGTTATCATTTCAGTGGTCTGTTCAAATTTCGAGAAGCACTCCGTTCATATTGCTGTAAGCCTGGGTGTGCTGATGACGAATGGGATGCTGGTTTTTTTCCAGCAAGCACTATTGTTCCAGTACCCATGTTAGCTACCTATTTTGGCACCTTGATTAAGATAGAAGCAATCGCCACAAAATAATTTTGAGAAGGCAATCACGCCCAGTTTGTCAGGCGGTAGACTGAAATTTTTTCGTGAGCTGGTTAGAGTAACAGGTACTCGTCAGAAGCCTAGAAAGTTTGAAGCTCAATAGGTTGTTTTGCAATGGTTAAGAAACCTCTGGCTTTTTCTCCTTTAGAGCCTGATCTGCCTGGCATTGAAATTCAATGGCTCGATAGTGAACACATCCTGCTGACGATGACACCCCACAGTCATCAATTCTTACAACTCATTTACTTCGAGCAAGGTGGTGGACAGTATCAACTTAGCAATCGTACTTGGGATGTTGTGCCCGGCGATCTGTTCCTAACGGCTTTGAATGAAACCCATGATGCCAGTAGACTGACAACGGCTAAAGGCTGGGTTGTTTTGTTTACAGCAGCAGCAATCAATCTTAAGGGATTAGATTCAAGTTCTTACCTACGTTGGATCTGTAACCCGCTATTTTTGCCATTTGTTAGAATTTCAGATACTGCATCTAGCTACTTCAATATTTCTGAAGAGTCTCGTCCTCACTGGTCAGAACGATTCCAAGCTCTCGACACAGAGTTGAGCACTAAGCCATTTGGATATGGGGAGATGGCGCGATCGCTCCTGATCCAAATGCTGATTGATATTGCGCGGTTAACAATCAACAAGCTCGACAGCTTTCCTATCAATGCTCCTCCCCTTTTAGTTAAAGTTTTTGACTTCATTGAAAGTAACTACGGTCAGCCAATTTCTTTGGTTGATCTTGCGATTGCAATGAACCTCTCCACTTCCTACCTATCTGCTTCTATTCGTGAAATGACAGGTCGAACAGTATTGGAATGGATTAAGGAACGACGAATGGCTGAAGCACGTCGCCTGTTACTAGAAACAGATGACGATATAGCCCAGATTGCAGAAACGGTTGGATACCAAGATGTGACTTACTTTATTCGTCAATTCCGCCAGTCTCATCTCAAATCACCTCAAGCATGGCGACAAGCTCATCGCTGATTTCTAAAAATCGTTCAATTTCACCCCAAAATCGTCCCTTTACAGAAGAGGGTTCCTAGATTTAAATTAGTTTATAGTGCCAAGGTTCTCAATTTGCTAGCAGAATGACTAGGAATAATTGAACCAAGAGCCAATAGATTTCGTTGGTTGATCAACGACAGTACAGAACCTTAGAAACCGAGAGAAATGATGCGACTCAGCGTTTATTCATCCCCAGAACCAGCTTTCTTAGTCAACTCGTTCATCATTGAAACTCAGAATGGTGTGATCGTGATTGACACTCAATTTCTAGTTTCTCAAGCCCTAAAGCTCCAACATGAAGTTGAAAATTTGGGTAAGCCGATGTTGGGAGTAATTGTTACTCATCCACATCCTGATCACTTCAATGGAGTTAGCCTTCTGTGTAAAAATCTTGATATTCCCATCTATGCAACACAGTCAACTCTTGATGAAATTAAAGCTGTGGAAGCAACAAAACGCAAATTTTGGAAGCAGACCTATGGGGATGATTACCCCGACTCAACAACGTTTCCCAATCAGATTGTTGAATCGAAAGAAGAGCTAGTAATTGATGGCGTAACTCTAACTATAGATGATCTGGGTGCTGGTGAATCGTCCGATATTACTGTTATCTATCTGCCATCGGAGAAAACATTGATTGCCTCAGATCTGCTGTATCACAAGGTACACCCTTGGTTAGCAGAAAGTCGCTCTAAAGCTTGGATAGAGCAAATCGGTTATGTTAAAAAAACGTACGCCGATGCTGAAGTTGTACATGCAGGACATGGATCTGAAGGAAGACTAGATGCGCTAGACGAGCAGCTTGAATATATTCGCTTCTTCCGAGAACTCGTAGGCAATCACCTTTTGCCAAATGAGGATTTGGTTGACGACGCGAAAGCACAGATCAAAAAGATAATGCAAAACCGTTATTCAGGCTATCCACTAGAGTTCTTAATTGAAATGAACATAGATGGAATTGCCAAAGAACTCGCCAGTTGATTTGTTGCGGTCGCAGCGGTACCCGCCATGAGCCGAGTCCTCTGCGTCACTCAGCTAGCGTTTTGCCCCACCGTCCCAGCTGCCAGCTCGGCGATCCCCGCTCAGAACTCGGCCCCTGAAGCGTTTTGCTCCTGTGCCCAAGCTCAGAACCCGAACAATCGAACTCTAAGGCGTAAGGGTCCAGCTTTCGGCTTCAGCGAGCGAGCTGAGAAGGTCAATGGCCGTGACTGAAGAGCCTAGGCGGCGTCATCAGTCAGGAGATTTCAGGGGTTGCAGCCATCGGGACTGAGCTTGAGTCAGTGCCATCAGGCTCAAAGACTCTCTCATCCGCCTCTGAGCCTCACGGGTGAGCTTCAGATCCTCGCGGTCGAGGCTCAGAGGCGACTGGCGCAAGATCACGAGGACAAACCGCCCAGTTAGTTGGCCTAGGCTTTAGGGGCGAAGGCTTCCAGACTGTCCAGGATCGGGCGAGTGATCCAGCTAAGGCCCACCTTGAGCTGGTGGTCGAGCGTCGGCATGCGGCTGAGGTAGACCAGGCGGCGCACCAGATAGGCCGCAGGCCCTTCCAACGACAGGCCCAGCCCAGCGAGGGTGGCTTCGTTTTTGCCCAAGGTCAGCATCTCTCCAAGCTGCTGATAGCGGAACGGCAGCAGTGGACGGCCCGTCAGCGAGGCCCAGACATTCCAAGCGCAGAAACCCGCCTGCTGAAACGCAGCTTGCGCCGTGGCAGGGATCAGCTGGCCATCCGCGTCGCGGTTTTCTGCCAAGTCGCCTAAGGCGAAGAGGTTGGCGTAGCCCGGCACTTGCAAGGTGGGCTCGGTGAGTACTTGGCCCCGCTCGTTGTGCTTGAGCGGCAGCGTGCGCACCACCTCCGGCACCGCTGTGCCCGCCGCCCACAACACTAAGTCCACCGGCAGGATCTCGGTCTCGCCGCGATACGCCAGGGTCACAGCTTCAGCCTCAATACTCAGCAGCTGCGTCTCTAGGTTCAGCCACACCTGCCGCCGCTCCAGGGCACGCTGCGCCGCTTCGCGCGGCGAGGTCGCAAAACGCGGCAGAATCTCGCTGCCGTAGTCCACTAGGCGCACCCGCCCGCGCTGACCCAGCCGGTCGGCCAATTTGCAGGCCAGCTCCACACCGCTTGGCCCTGCACCGACAATTACCACCCGGATCTTTTCGCGGTTCGACGCTTCCAGCACCCGCAGCTTTTCCTCCAGCCGCCGCACATCTCCCAGGCTGCGGAAAGTGTAAGTGTGCTCAGTCACGCCAGGAATGTCACTGCTGGGCGATTCTCCACCCAACCCCAGCACCAGCGCATCATAAGTCAGCTCCGGCCCCTCAGCAAGCTGGAAGCGGCGCTCCGCCAGGTCCAGGCCGGTCGCCTCCCCCTGCAAAAAACGCACACCGCTATCGGCCAGGATCTCCTGGAAGGGAGGCGCGACTTCCCAGCTCTGCAGCTCACCGGTCAGTAGCTCATAGAGCAGCGGCGCAAACACAAAGCGGTCGCTGCGATCCACCAACACGATCTCCGGCCTCTGAGGGCCGACCCAGGTAAAACGGCTGAGATTCAAGGCTGTATAGAGACCACCGAAGCCGCCGCCGAGGACATAAATCTGCTGAGTCATGGTCACAATGGAAGGAGGACCGGGCGTTGCTTTCAGGATAACGAACTTCCCCACGGAGTAAGCCTGCCCCCAGCATTACCCCAGGATTAGTCGGGATCAGACTTTTTCTGTGGCAACCTGGCCGGTCCTGCGCACGTCTGGTTCCCCTGGACCGTACTGTTACTGCCCTATGAATCGCTCTTTCCCCGTTTTCCTGCGTCGCCTGCTCAGCCCACGTCGCTGGTTGTGGTTGTGCTTGTCTGCGGTGGTGGCCTTCAGCCTCTGGGCGACGGCCGGTATTCAGCCCGCTGGGGCCTCTCTGTTTGACCTAATCTTTCGCGGCGTCCAGGTGATCCAGCTCTCCAGCCTCTCCGACCGCCAGGAAGTCGCTCTGGGGGAAGCGATCAATAACCAAATGGTCGGCAGCGAGTTCCGCCTGCTTAATGAGCGCTCGTTGAATAATTATGTGGAGCGCATCGGCCAGCGCCTGGTTCCTAACAGCGAGCGGCCCAATATCCCCTACAAGTTCCAGGTGGTGCGCGATAACCAGGTCAATGCCTTCGCCACTATGGGCGGCTACGTCTACATCACTACCGGCCTGATGGCCAAAGCCAACAACGAGGCCGAACTCGCCAGCGTGATTAGTCACGAAATCGGCCACATCGCCGCTCGCCATGCCGTGAACCAGATGAAACAGCAGGCGATTGCCGCCGGGGTAGCCAGCGCCGCAGGCCTAGACCGCAACACCGCCGTCAATCTCGGCGTTGAGCTAGCTTTGCGACGTCCGGGTAGCCGTCGCGACGAATTCGCCGCCGACCAACTGGGGCTGTTCACGCTCGCCCGCACCGGCTATGCCGCCGCCGCCATGCCCGCCTTTATGGAGAAACTGGTCAGCTCTCGCTCGGTGCCCACGATCCTAAGCACCCACCCTGCCGTCCCCGATCGCATCCGCACCCTCAACCAGCTGATCGCCCAGAACAATCTGGGCGGCTCCTCGGGCCTCGATAGTGCCGCCTATCAGTCTTCAGTGCGCTCGCGGTTGACGAGCCGGTAGTCCTCCGGCACAATAGGAGACTGCCTGTTAAATCACTTGCTCGGATCAGGTCAGGCTGAAAGTTTGGTGGGCAACCGCTAAACACCTGTACGGCAACTCCAAGGCAAGCTCACTCTATCCATGACCTACGCAATCATTCAAACGGGCGGCAAGCAACTGCGCGTCGAGCCGGGCCGATTCTACGATGTAGAACTCCTGCCTGTGGAGCCGAACGGGACGCTGACCCTAGATCAAGTCCTGCTGATCAAGCACGACGACGGCCTCGACATCGGCCAACCGCTGGTGCCTGACGCCACAGTCGAAATCA
Organism: Leptolyngbya sp. SOY_34_metabat_272; assembly: GCA_031399305.1. Lineage (GTDB taxonomy): Bacteria > Cyanobacteriota > Cyanobacteriia > FACHB-261 > FACHB-261 > FACHB-261. Next base: position 46,872 of record JANNOU010000054.1, on the reverse strand, counting down.
CCTCCCTGGGCAATCGGCGTGGACGCAAGATCCTCGTCTACAAGATGAAGCCCAAAAAGAAGACACGCAAAAAACGCGGCCACCGCCAGAACTACACCCGCATCCTGGTGAACTCGATCTCGCTGGGCGGTCAGCTGGTGGGCGGCAGCCAAACCAGCGCGCCTCCGGAGCCAGTCGAGGTTAGCGCCAGCTCTGGGGCCGAGGAAGAAGAATAAACTAGCCCTAGCAAATAGGATCCAAAGACCATGGCTCACAAGAAAGGCACGGGTAGTACCCGTAACGGACGCGATTCTAACGCCAAGCGGCTGGGCGTCAAACGCTATGGCGGTCAGGTGGTGCGTGCAGGCAACATTCTGGTCCGCCAGCGCGGCACCAAGTTCCACCCCGGCAACAACGTCGGACGTGGCAACGACGACACCTTGTTCGCAACCATTGACGGCGTGGTCACCTTCGAGCGCTTCGGGAAGACTCGCAAGAAGGTCAGCGTTTATCCGGTGGCCGCCGAGGTCCCGACCGCTGAGTCTGAAGTGGCGATGACTGCCTAGGCCCGTTTCAGAGAGCATTGACAAGTGGGCAGCTCCCGGGAGTCTGTCCACTTGTCTTTAGTTAGGTGGGTTTACAGAATCTTTAATCCCCCTTCTATCCGCAGGTAGAGAGTGAACGGCAGTGGCGCTCTTTATCGTTGAAAGCCAGGGCATGCTCCTGGGTCCTTAGCGCAAGCCTGCCAAAACAATGCCAACCTATACCAACACCAACCTCGCCACTCGAAACCTGATTCGGATTCTGATCGCCGACGATGATGAGCTGGTCCGTCTTGGCCTCCGGTTGACCTTACAGGGCCAACCAGGCTTAGAAGTAGTCGGCATTGCCAGTGATGGGGCGCAGGCAGTCGAGTTAAGCAAACAGTGCCTAGCAGACGTCGTGATTTTGGATTACGAGATGCCCCGGCTCAATGGCCTGACAGCAGCAACCCAAATCCGACAGCTTCAACCTGCGGCACGCATAATTCTGCACACGTCCCATGATGGGTTGGAGACAGCTGCTGAACAGTATCCAGACATCGACGCCTTCTGCGCCAAGGGCGCATCTGGGCCGGAGCTAATCGCCTTGATCCGCGAGTTGGCTCAGCCTAATCCCCCCGAGGCTGGCTCTGGCCCTCAACGGAGCCAGCCGGTTTAGGCGGCGCTAGACTTGATTACGGTCGGTCAGAATCTCATAGCCATCGGCAGTCACCAGCACCGTGTGCTCAAACTGGGCGGAGAGCTTGTGATCCAGGGTAACTGCCGTCCAACGGTCGCTGAGAACTCGGGTATGGCGAGAGCCCTGATTCACAATCGGCTCAATAGCCAGGGTCATGCCCTCACGCAGTTTGACATTAGGCAGGTCGTGAGTGCGGAAGTTGAAGACCGAAGGCTCCTCGTGGAGGTTGCGTCCGACCCCGTGCCCTGTGAAGTCTTCGACCACATTGTAGCCTTGGCTTTCGACATAGTCCTGGATAGCACCTGCTAGGTCGAGCAAGAAAGCTCCAGCCTTGACCTGCTCAATCCCCTTGTACAGAGCGGTTTCAGCGGCGTGGATCAGCCGTGCAGCCTCTTCAGAGACTTGGCCGACGCCTATGGTAATACAGGAGTCGCCGTGGAAACCCTGAAAAAATGCGCCAACGTCTACCTTCAGCACATCCCCGTTGCGGATCACCCGCTTAGCACTGGGAATGCCATGGACAACTTCGTGATTGATGCTGGCACAGATTGAAGCTGGAAAACCGCTGTAGCCCTTGAAGCTAGGCGTTGCGTCCATCTCTCGGATGCGCTTCTCTGCATGAGCATCTAGGTCCGCTGTGGTCAGGCCAGGCTCAGCCAGAGCGGCAATCTCTTTCAGTACTGTCGCCACAATTTTGGCCGCCTGGCGCATGATGTCGATCTCACGACGCGACTTGATTTCGACCGTTCTGCGTTGGTGGGGGCGGGCAGGAGCAGGTTGGGCGATGAGATTGCTGAAAATGTTCATGGAGGGGTTGAGTGAACAAAAATCGCGGGTCAAAATCCTTTGCGAAAAGCGGCTTTCGAAAAGCTGCAAGTGGAGGGCCGCTGATCATCAGACTTACCCCCCACTTAAGGTAACCCACTTTCTCCAGCTGCTGCCGAGATTTCAGACAGTCGCTTCCGCCCGCATTGGTGTTGGAGCCGGGTACAGCGTAAAGTCATCGAGCACCAAATTGCCGTCGTTGCAGACGAAGCTGACGCGGCGAATGCCTGGAGCCCGTACACTCAAAAACTGGTTAGGAGTGAGTTCTGTGCCGGGATAACCCAGGTTGGCCTCTGGCAACTCGGTTTGCGCGATCAGCTCGCCTGCCGCATCGTACGCTGACATTACTACGGGACGAGAAGCTGTAACCCAAACACCGATAAAGCTGACCGCCTCGCTAAAGATCGCCTCGATCGGCTTGCGAGCCTCTTGCGGAGCCAGTAACACCATGCTGCCCGAGTGGGCGGGAAAGGCTGGGTTGGAAGGTCGCAGAGCAATGGGTCCAGAAAAAGTCACCCCTCGGACTTGAAACTGCGTGTCCACAGGTTTAAAGTCCAGCAATCCTTCAAAATCCAGCACCATAAAAGCAGGACAGGTCAGTGAACAAGCCAACCCCTCTGGAGCACTGACTGGCTTGTGACTGGCTTTATGCTCGACGCCTCGCTCCTGAACAGTGGCCGTTCTGCTTGCTTGACGTTCTGATTGAATTGGTACGTTTGAAGGTTGCTTGAACATTTTGACTTTGCTCCAGGCAGTCTGACCTGCCAGCTTGACTATCGTGGAATAAACCATAAACCCCCGTCTTTGTGGTCCACCTGCTGGCGATGAGCCAGAAGAGATAATCCTGGAAGCCTGTCTCATCTCTATCCAATCATGGAACCACTGAGGGTTATCAAGAGTAAGGTCGTGAATTCACAGGCTCTTTATGTGCTAGTGAAGTCACAATAAATTATGATTCTAACCAGTCTTCATTGCTGTTTTCCATCGCCTAACGGCGATGCTCATTTAAGAGCTACGCTTTGTCAGTTGTCCATTCCGGATGATTTTTAGAAGTCCCCCCTAGGATAGGGAGTCTACATTCTGGCGCTCTCTGGGCTTGAAAGCTCGCACGATAGACGCTTGTCTAGTACCTGGCTTCAGTACGACCTGAGTTACCTAGACAACTCAGTATTCGAAAGATTCTAAAGTGCCGCAGCCTTGCGAGGACTAGACGGACTCGTTCGTTCAGGGGGCCTTGCAGACGCAAACTTAGTCTAACCAGTACCCATTGAACCTTGTGAGACGCTGTTTGTCACTCAGTGTAAACTCGGATATCTCTGGCCTGAAATCCGTGAGATCTTGCCAAGTGATCGAGGCTGGTGCGATTGGCGTCCGTATTTCTTCGGGAGTTTGATTGGAGCGTGTCACTCGGCAGAGCTGACGGCAATCTTCAAGGTGCGACAGAAATCGGCCAGCGCAGTGAGGCCTTGCTGCGGATCGGCCAGACGTTTGACGCAGGCACTGCCCACAATGACCGCATCCGCCCCCCACTCCACCACTTGTCGAGCGTGTTCTGGCTGGGAGATACCGAAGCCCACCCCGATTGGCTTGTCGCTGACTTCGCGCAGGGCCAAGAGTAGATCTTGAACTTGGTCTGCTACGCGGTTGCGCACGCCGGTGACACCGGTTGTGCTGACCAGGTAGATAAAGCCTTGGGAGGCCTGCGCCACCGCCTGAATTCGTGCGCGTGGGCTAGTGGGGGCCACCAGCAATATCACCTCAATGCCCACGCTGGCTGCGGTTGCCAGCAGCGTTTGGGCCTCTTCCACCGGCAGGTCTGGTACAACCAGACCACGGGCTCCAGCCTGGTAGATCTTCTCCAGGAAGGGCTGGATGCCCCAGTTGAGGATGGGGTTGTAGTAAGTAAACAGAATTAAGGGGGCTCGCAGCTCTGGACTAACCTGCTGCACGACCTCCAGCACCTGCCCTAGACGAGTACCGTTAGCCAAGGCACGGGCAGCTGCTGCCTGAATCACCGGGCCATCAGCCAGGGGATCGGAGTAGGGAATCCCGAGTTCAATCAAATCCGCGCCATTGTGGTCGAGCACACGCAGAGCCTCAGCCGTCGTCGCTAGGTCAGGATCGCCTGCCGTGATGAAGGGAATCAGCGCGCGTTCGCCGCGTTCGCGCAGTTGTTCAAAGCGGGCAGACACCGACAGCATGAAGCGCTACATCCAAACAACAAGTTTCCTGGAGCATACTGGCTGGCTGGGGCAAACTCAACTGGCACCTGGTTTAGTATCTGGTCTAGCTTGTTTGGCGTGCTCCGCTGCCACATCAGCCTGGAGCTGGACCAGCGCTTCGGGGCTCATTTCCTGCAAGCGTTTGGTTAAAACAGCATCCTCGTAGTCCTTGAGCTGCTGGTTGTAGGTCATCCTCTGCGTGAGCGCCCGCACCAGGTAAGTACCCAGGTAGGCCAAAAGACCGGTCACCAATACAACCTGGCTCCAGACCCCTGCGTCTAGACTATCTAGCCCTAGCACTCGGAAGGCCAGAAAGGCGCTGCCCCCGGCCAAGAACACCGCAAGGCCGATGGCCAGAACATCAATGCGTCGCATGCAAGTTTCAGGAGCTCCTGAGAATCTCAGACCTGGCGGGGTTTGGGGCGGAAGTTCAAAAAGGGACTCAGCAGCAGCAGCCCAGGAAAGAAGAAAAAGACCAAAAAGTACATGAAGGCACGCTCAAACGAGCTGGCTACGTACCAGCGGTTGCGCACATAGGCGAAGACCAGCAATGGCACTACCACCAAAAATGCAGCACCAACGCCCAAGTACAGAAGCGGAATGACCGGCAGAGAGTCCAAATTCATGGGCTTCGATGCAAAACAGGCAGACTATGGGATGGGATGCTGACTTCATCTTAACCCTGGTTGGGCGGTCCCCCTGGCTTGCGAGGGTAGGTTCTGTACACTAAGTTCTCAGTCAATGTGCAGGCTCCATGTTCACTTGTCCGAACTGCTTGCAAAGCTTTTTGTTCGAGACCACGCCCTGTCTCGGCTGTGCAGCCTCGGCGCTCAAACGCCAAAAAGGTCAGCGCGCGCGTGAACGTCGTGCTCGCTACGATCCTGAGGGGCGGGTGATCGACGCCGAATTCTGGCAGCGGCAGCAGCAGTACCGAGGCTGCCCCTGTTGTGGCAAAAGCTGGCATCAGGCCGGGGTTGTGGCCCGCGACCACATCATCCCGGTCAGTCGTGGCGGGCCGAACCAAGCGAGCAATGTGCAACCCCTGTGTCAGCCCTGCAACCTCTGGAAGCTAGATGCAGTGATTTATTTTGAGCCTGAGCCTGCCTTTGCAGGGCGCGCTGCCGCCCTGCCCGAGCGCTTGCACCCCGTGGCAGTACGCTTGGGATTGTTGGAGACGCCTGAGGCGCAGCCGCAGCAGCTCAGCCTCGAACCAGTTGTCGCCGAGCCCTCAACCTGGAGCTATCCGCAGGCGACGTCTGTCCAACTCGAACAGCGCACGCTGGCTTTGACCCGAGCAGCCCTCACCTCGTCCCCCTTGCCCTAGGCATTCGCAATTGATGCCGTCGGAGTCGCCAGAGATGTCACCGCAGGAGCCGGCTCAAACAGTACCCCCCCCTCCTGCGCCTTACCTGCCGGTGTGGGATGAGGCCTGGGAGCCATTTATGAACTGGCTGGGGGCAGTGCTGAGTCTGGATCTCCACGCCTACAAACCGCACCAAATTCGGCGTCGGTTGCTGTTGTATGGCAACGCGGCTGGCTTTGCGCACCCAGTGGCTTATCAGGCCCATCTGGAGCGCCACCCAGAATCGCTCCAGCGTTTGGCCGAGCGTCTGCTGATCTCGACCAGTACCTTCTTTCGGGATCCCGAGCTTTGGCAGGAGTTTGAACGAGTCTGGTTGGATGACCTGCTCCACTCAGCGCCGATGACTTCGACTCTGCGCGTTTGGAGTGTTGCCTGCGCTGCTGGGCAGGAGGTCTACTCGCTGGCCGTGTTGCTGGCCGAGCATCAGGCTCTGCCACGCGTGCATCTGATCGGCAGCGATTGGAGCCAGCGGGCAATCCAGCAGGCCCAGTGCGGGCTGTACAGACGCGAAGAACTCGAACCCGCCTGGCTGCGGCTGTATCCCCATCTTCAGCCAGTGGGCGCAGACTGGCAGTTTAGCCGTGTGCTGCGGCAGACCATTGAGTGGCGGGCGGGCGATCTGTTTTGCCAGCCCTTTCCCGCCCACTGTGACCTGATCTTGTGTCGTAATTTGCTGATCTACCTCAGCGAAGGCGCACAGCGGCGTTTGGTGCGGCGGCTGATGGCCGCGCTGCGGCCAGGCGGCTTGCTGTGGACGGGTAAGTCGGAACGTCTCAGCCAGTGGCAGCCACTAGGCCGACAAGGGCTCTCTCAGCATCTCTACCGGGCGAGTTCAGTCTGCTAAGCTCCAAACAGCAAGCCAAGAGGCATTCTGAGGGCTGTTTTTCAGAGAACAGGACGTTCCATGGCGCAAAGTACCGCAGTCAAGATCGGCATCATTGGGGGCAGCGGCCTCTACCGGATGGAGGCGCTCCAGGATCTCGAAGAGCACGAGATCGAGACGCCCTTCGGATCCCCTTCCGATCGCCTAATCTTGGGCACGCTCGCTGGGACGCGGGTGGCGTTTCTGGCTCGGCACGGGCGTAGCCATTCGCTTTTGCCCAGTGAACTGCCGTTTCGGGCCAATATCTATGCCATGAAAGCGCTGGGGGTCGAGTACTTGCTCTCGGCCTCGGCGGTGGGCTCACTCAAGGAAGCGGCGAAACCCCTGGATCTGGTCATCCCTGATCAGTTCATTGACCGCACGCGCCACCGGATTGACACATTTTTTGGCGAGGGGCTAGTGGCTCACATTGGGTTTGCTGATCCCATTTGTCCCCAACTGGCGGGTGTTCTAGCTGAAGCGGCTGAGACGCTGGCCGATGTGACCTCCGGCGAGATCGCAGTGCATCGGGGCGGCACCTATGTCTGTATGGAAGGGCCTGCATTCTCGACCCAAGCTGAATCCAACCTCTACCGAAGTTGGGGGGCCTCAGTGATCGGCATGACCAACCTGCAGGAGGCCAAACTGGCGCGCGAGGCCGAGATCGCCTATGCCACCCTGGCGCTAGTCACTGACTATGACTGTTGGCACCCAGCTCACGACAGTGTCACGGTCGAGATGGTGATCGGGAACCTCCAGCGCAACGCCGTCAACGCCCAGAAAGTAATCCAGGAAACGGTACAGCGTTTAGCGCAAAACCCACCACCTTCAAGCGCCCACAGCGCCTTGAAGTATGCGCTGCTCACCCCTCTGCACCAGGTGCCTGAAGCGACTAAACAACGGCTGAGACTGCTACTGCAGAAATACCTACCCTAAGGTTTAAGGTCTTAGAGGAATTTCGTTAGCTTAAGGTTAGCTTAACGCCAGCGCCGCCGGTGGGACTGCTGGCTGCAGTAGTCCCAACCCTGGGGATAAGACCGCACACCCTTACGCCGCTGAAAAATGTAGCGTTTAGAACGCCGCTTGCTCAGAGCCAAGCCGAGCAGTCCGGCACCGCAAACCACGATTGGAAACCCGAGCAACACTAGTTCGCGCATCTTGAGTCATCAACAGGGAGACACACACTGTCGGTATGGTACAACGGCCCTGCGATGCCGAAGGGTACAGGGCTATACCCCCCTCTCGCTGTGTATGAGTTTGTTAACAGTTCTTATCCGCCTTTGCGCAGGGGAAAAACCTGTATCGAAGCACACTAATTTGCGCCCCGCTCGACCATTTCAGCCTTTCTGTTCTTCTTGATTACATTGATCTTGTGGACCGTATTCAGAATTAGAAAGTCATGGAATCTTTATGCGCTTTATGGGCAGGTCGCTGACCGTGGATCGGTCAGAGTGCCATTCCTATTGCTGAGCTTCTAGCAGAATCCGGTCACTTAATTCTCGGAGCAGTTGCGCGACAGCAGGGTCAGACTTCTGAAGCTGGGCAGTTTTGTCGCAGCTATAGATCACCGTGGTGTGGTCCTTGCCGCCGAACACTTCACCGATCTTGGGCAGGGAGAGGTCGGTGTGCTGGCGCACCAGGTACATCGCGAGCTGGCGCGGCTGGGAGATCTCGCGGCGACGGGAGTTGCTCTTGAGATCTTCGAGGGTGATCTTGAATTGCTCGGCGACGAGCTTGAGCACCAAATCCGGCGGCACCTCAATCTTGTTGTTATTGGGAGGATCGAGGATCGGTGCAATATTCTCCACGGTCATCGGCAGGCCGGAGATCGAGATATAGGCCACCGCTCGCGTCAGCGCCCCTTCCAGCTCCCGGATGTTGGAGGTGTAGCTACTGGCGATGTAGTGGATCACTTCCTGCGGCAGGCGGATACCCTCGTACTCCGCCTTCTTTTGTAAGATCGCCATGCGCGTCTCCAGATCGGGCGGCTGAATATCCGCAATTAATCCCATCGAAAAGCGCGAGCACAGCCGTTCCTGCAGGCGCGGGATCTGATTTGGCGGACGGTCGGAGGCCAGAACCACCTGCTTGCCAGCCTCGTGCAGCGTATTGAACGTGTGGAAAAATTCCTCCTGGGTGTACTCCTTGCCCTCAATGAACTGGATATCGTCCACCAGTAACACGTCCACGTCTCGGTAATGCTCCCGGAAGCTCTGCATACTGTCGCGGCGGATGGCAGCGATCAGATCATTGGTGAACTTCTCGGTGGAGACGTAGAACACCCGCGAGCCTGGGCAGTTCTCCAGACGGTAGTGGCCGATGGCTTGCATCAGGTGCGTCTTGCCCAAGCCCACGCCGCCGCACAGAAACAGGGGGTTGAACTGGGTGCCCGGTCGCTCCGCCGCCGCAATTGCCGCCACGTGAGCCATGCGATTGTTGGAGCCGACCACGAAGCGCGAAAACAAATACTTTGGGTTCAGCTCGCTGCTGTTGGGACTGCCGTTGGCTGCTGCGTGTCGCTCTGGTAGCAGTTCCAACGATGGCGTCGGCCAGCTTGGATCGCCCTCGAGCAGCTCTGGGTCGCCCTCGCCCGGTGCAAAGATGAACTGGACTTCCACCGATTGGCCCAACACCTCGGCAACAATCTCTCGGATTGCGAAGTTGTAATACTTTTTGATCCAGTTGCGCGCGAACGGATGGGCCGTACGCACCGTCAGACAGTCAGACTCCAGCTTTTCGGCACGCGTGGGTTTGATCCAGGTGTCGAAGGTCGGTTGGTTGATCTGGAGCTGTAGCCGGTCCAGCACCTTTTGCCAAAGGTGGTCGAGAGGTAGGGCGTCCACTGGAAACCGTCTCCGTAGCAGTCAGGGTGCTGATTCTACCAGCAAAGATAAATCAGGAACTTTGACTGGCGCGCTCAAGGCCAGGTCTTTTCGGATCTGGCGTGGGTATTTCAGGTATCACTGCTAGAAGCTGCGTCGGGGTGATAAATTTGAGATTCTGTGAAAAAAATTGAGCTCCTATGACCAAGCGTACCTTGGGCGGCACAGCCCGCAAGAAAAGACGCACCTCCGGCTTCCGCGCCCGCATGCGAACCCACAACGGCCAGAACGTGATCAAGGCCCGTCGCCGTAAGGGCCGCAAGCGCCTGACCACTGTCTGATGCCGCTGCTCCCCGATGCTACCGCGCCAGAACCGCCTACGCCGCAAAGCGGAATTTCAGGCCGTGTACAGTCGCGGCAAGCGTTGGAGCAGTCGTCACTTGACCTTGAGAGCCTATCGCGAACCCGACGCACCCCTGCGCATCGGCATTACTGTCAGTTTGAAAGTCAGTAAGAGTGCGGTGATCCGTAATCGCCTGCGTCGGCAGGTTCGAGCCTTCGTGCGGCAATGTCTGCCACAATTAGACCAGAGTTGGCAGCTGGTCATCAGTATCCGCCCTAGTGCAGATGCCTGTGGCTACTGGCAGCTGGCGAGAGAGCTCGAAACGCTACTGACGGACGCTGAGGTACTGCATGGCCATTAAGGAAGACGTCTACCTAGAAAGTGGGCCGCATGTTGGGGACTTGATTCTCAACCTGCTCTTGGGTTTTACGGTGATCTGCCTGCCGCTGACCATCGGCTCAGTGGTGCGGGCGGTGTGGGTGCGCTACCGCATTACCAGTCGTCGGATTACGGTGACCGGTGGTTGGATGGGTCGTAATCGCTCGGACGTGATCTACGCCGAGATCGCCAAGATGGTCACGGTACCGCGAGGTCTGGGCATTTGGGGCGATATGGTGATTACCCTCAAAGACGGTAGCCGTCTGGAACTCAAGGCGCTGCCCAACTTCCGCGAGGTCTACACCTACATCGAAGAGCGCCTCAGTAGCACCGCCCGCCAAGCCAGCGGTCCCATCGGCAAAACCAGTAGCTAGACGAGTGAGTCCGGTGCAGTCCTAGTGAAGTCGAGCGCTCAGGCCCGCCCGACCCTGAGCAGCAGAACCTGAACTGTAGAATAGTTGAGGTTCTGTTACGCTCGACAAGGTCAGGCTGAGTCAGCCGGATGTTGAGCCAGTTCCGTCCAGAGTTCAGAGCAATCCCGCGAGGCGAAATGGATTTCGGTATTGGGTTTCTGTCAAACAACGTCATGCTGCCGATCCTGGACTTCTTCTACGGGATCGTGCCGAGCTATGGCCTAGCCATCGTGGCGCTGACCCTTGTGGTCCGTTTCGCTCTCTTTCCCCTGAGTGCCGGTCAGATTCGCAGCATGCGCCGGATGAAGGTGGTGCAGCCGATCATGAAGCAGCGTCAGGAGGAAATCCAAAAGCTCTACAAAGACGACCCGGCCAAGCAGCAAGAAGAAATCGGCAAGCTCTACAAGGAGTTCGGCAACCCGCTATCTGGCTGCCTGCCGTTGCTGGTCCAAATGCCAGTGTTGTTTGCGCTGTTCGCGACCTTGCGGGGCTCGCCCTTTGCTGATGTGAACTACACGCTGAACTTGCAGATCCTGCCTCGCGAACAGCTAGAGCAGGTCCAGCCTCAAGCCTACGCAACCGCGCCGCAGAACATCTACTTTTCTGACAAAGTGCATGAGCCAATTCTGGCGTTGCTGCCGGGAGGCACGCGCCTTGGCGTTGATGACAAGGTTCACGTCGAGCTGCAAACCTCGCAGGGAACCACGTTTGATGAGCTGAATGCGCGCTATCCCGAGGTGGACATGACCCCTCAGTGGAAGATCACGCAGGGGACCGAGCGGGCGGAACTGACCGAGGATGGCACACTGATTGCCCGCACGCCGGGCGATGTGACGTTGCAGGCGACGGTTCCAGGACTGGCCGCCAACAAGGGTTTCTTGTTTATCCAGGCGCTAGGTCGGGTGGGAGCCTGGGATGACGATGGCTCGATCCGTTGGGACATCCTGTCCATGGTTCTGGCGTTTGGCGTCAGCTTGTATGTCAATCAATTGTTGTCAGGTCAGCAGAGTAGTTCTAACCCGAGCCAGGGAGCAGTGAATCAGATTACGCCGGTCATCTTTTCGGGCATGTTTCTGTTCTTCCCGTTGCCCGCTGGTGTGCTGATGTACATGTTGATTGCCAACATCTTCCAGACCTTCCAAACTTATATTCTGTCTCGCGAAGCCCTGCCGCCAGAGTTGCAGAAGCTGGCAGAAGCGGCTGAAGCAAGCTCGCCCCAGAGCGACCCGGAGGCAGATAGTACAGGGGTGCGCGGACCGCGCGAGCCTCTTCCCTTTGAGCCGGGACCGGGCAAAAAAGCCTAAAGATCTAATCTCGTCTGAAGCAAGGCGGTGCACTAATGAGCGATGACCCTGCTGCTAGGGGCAAGCAGTGGCTAGAGCAATTGCTAACTCTGATGTCCTGCCCTGCTTCGATCCAGGCTTTGACTCCCGAGCAGAGCGACCAGTCTAGCCAGTGGCTGGAGATTGAGCAGCAAAGTCTTAACGAGCATCAGCTTGCCACCCTATTGGGGCAAGACGGCGACACACTTGACGCCATTCAGTATCTGGCCAATACGCTACTGAACCTTCAGCTTCAGGAATCTGAGCAGTGTGCCTACACTATTGAGCTGGCAGGCCACCGGCTTCGGCGTCAGGCTGAGCTGCAGCAAATGGCGGAAGCAGCGGTCCTAAGGGTCCGTGAGAGCAGCGAAGCTTACGAGATGCCTGAGCTCTCCTCCGCAGAGCGCCGACAGGTGCACATGCTGCTAAAGGATTATCCCGATTTGGAGACCTTTAGCCAGGGCCGCGAGCCTGACCGGCGCCTAGTGGTGCGGCTGCGGCAAAAATCCTAGCGCAGTTGGCTGTCCCCGCTGCTCTCGCACTTTTGTCTTGTGTGGTGACTATGGACGCTATTCCTCTTCCTCGGTTAGTCCGCTCGCCTCAGGCTACAGAGGTGATTCGCTTCAAGGAGCACCTTCCTAGTCTGGACAGTCTAGTGCCGGTGCAGGGGACCATCCAAGTGGTGCATCGGGGGACGTATCTGGAGATTACTGGCAAGGCCGAGACGATTGTGACCCTTGCCTGTGACCGCTGCTTGCAGCAATACAACTACCGCCTCTCGGTGACGCCTACAGAGCTAATCTGGCTGGCCGAGCCCGAGAATCCGCTTGATTTGCCGGAGGAACGCGAAGTCTCGGTTGAAGATCTGGTGGAAACTTTGCCTCCCCAGGGCAGTTTCGAGCCGGGAGCCTGGATCTACGAACACCTCTGCCTGGGCCTGCCCCTGCGGCGCATCTGTGGCGACCAATGTCCTGGCGTTCCCGCAGATACGCCCGCCGAGTCTGCACCGCAGCCGATGCGAGATAGACGCTGGGCAGCCCTGGAACAGCTCAAAGGCAAGTTAAACAATTCGTGAGCCAGGGATGGCTTTGCGAGACTGTACCTAGGCTGGTTGCAGGGCTGAGGGTTGTTATAAACCAACAAAAAAAATGTGGCCGACCTTGCGAGTCGCGCCACCAGGCAAACTAGTTTTGGGCAAAACTTTAGATTTGTACGGCTGCGGTGTCGTTAGCTTTTTCCTGCTGCAGAGAACCCTTCCAGCCCTTTGGCATTCTAAGGTCATCGGGGTCAACGTAGTGGCAGACCGCATCATCTAGACAAATGAGCGCCCAGCCGTTTTGGTCAATATCCATGAGCATATAGGGCGCTTCTAATACGAAGTATCCTTTATGGTTACGGGTGTCGGGCTTGACGCGGACGTTGTCAGCAATCATGGGGACCGGCTCCTGAGTGACTATAACGTTGATCTGTTTATGTCTCACAAGGCTATCATTGCTTTTCAAGGCTGGGTATTAAGCTTAGTTGAGCTGGAATTGCGCTTTGTAAATTCGGGCGGTTCTTTATGACGATTCAGCCACTTAGACCGGTTTAGGGATTAAGTTTCATCCCCCAAAAGCCAGGTTTTGACCCGTAAAGCGGCTTTCCAGTTCGGGCGACGACGCAGGCCTTCTTCAAGATTTTCAACAACTTCCTCAGCAACTTCGGGCACCATGCGCATCGCCTGTTGCACCACTTCGATATGCTCCCGCACACCCTTGCGCGAGGTCTCCAGCATGGCCAGCGCCAGGTTGACCCGAGACTGAGGCGCGGCCCGGTTGAGCTTCACCGAGCGCGAGGCGGCCTTGAAGGCCAGTTCGCCCTTACCTTCGAGTAAATAGAGCCAGGACAGGCAGGTCCAGGCCGCAGTGTTGCTGGCGTCGCGGTCGCACAAGTCTTTGAAGATGGGAATGAGATCTTCAGGGGCAGTCCCAGCTTTGTAGCGCTCCAGGGCGTCATCAAAGATCTGCTCTTCAGTCTGAGGGCCTGTCTGCTGAGTCATAAGGGTTTCCGAAGTCAGCTCCGTGAATCTCACAGAAATCATCAGCCCCTAGCGTATCACTTAGACAGGAGCTGACTAGCTAAGTTGTTTAAGCGTCTAAGCCCATTGACATAGACTAGGTGCTATTACTCAGGCGAGCGTCTAAGTCGCGAAAGATTGGCCGCAACTGCAAGAGTGGGTCGCGTTGGGATTGGCAAACTTAAAGCCGCCGCCGATCAAGGCTTCGCTGTAATCTAAGGTCAGGCCGTATAAGTAAAGAAGGCTTTTGGGATCGCAGACTACCTTGAAGCCATCGTAGTCAAAGACTTCGTCCCGCTCGCTGATTGAGTCTGGCGACTCGAAATTCATACTGTAGGATAGGCCCGAGCAACCGCCCCCCTTGATGCCTAGGCGCAGGCAGAGCTCTTCGCCCCTGGCCTGACACAACCGAATAATCTGCTGCTGGGCAGTGTCCGTCATCTGAATACCGCGTTGCTGGGTGGCTTGGGTCATGGAACGCTCCCGTACTCTGGTTAGGCCTTGAGAAAGAATTGGATTTCTGAGGCCGGTGTTTTCAGTGTACCAAGGGCCGATCAACAGCTAAAACTGCAAATGGGAAAGCCAAAGGGGGACAAGATGGGCGGTTACATTCTGGATGCGTGGTCGGTGTTGCGGGTAGAGGGACGGGACGCTCGTGATCTCTTGCATCGGCTACTGTCGTGCAACATTCAAACGCTGGCGGTGGGACAGGTGATCCCAGGCACGCTGCTCAAGGCCAACGGCAAACTGGTGGCCTACTTCCAAGCCTATGGTCTAGCAGCAACCGCCATCGGCCTAGTGACACCCAGCGCCTGTGTTGGGGAGTTGCAGGCAGCGCTCGACCGGCTGGTGTTCACCGAGGCGGTCCAGTTTGAGCGCGAAGCCACGGAGGTCCTGACGGTGGTGGGGCCAGAGGCGACTCGCTTGTGGGCGTTGGAGCCTGGGCAGCAGCAGGTGCGGTCGCTGACGGGCCTTGAGCTGCGGCTGGCCGCCTTGGGCAGCGACCGCTTTCAGCTGTGGGTTGCAGCTGCCGACCGGCCAGCGCTAGAAGCGGCGCTGCAAGCGGCGGGCCTGCCGCGCCTGGCAGCGGCTGACTATGCTAGCTTTCGCATCCAGCGCGGCCTGCCCGAGTGGGACTGGGAGCTAGACGCCTCGGTAGTGCCGATCGGCTTGCGCCTGGACCAGGCCTTTGATCACCACAAGGGCTGCTACACCGGCCAGGAGGTGGTGTCAAACATGACCTACGTGACCCATCCGCCCCATATCCTGCTGGGTCTCAAGGTGCAGGGGACTCCTGCCACCGGCAGCAAAGCCCGTCTTGGTGACACCACCGTGGGCACGGTGACCACCAGCGCTCCGGGGCTGGCCCTGCTGCGAGCCCGCTGGGAGCGGCTGCAACCTGGCGACCAGGTGGTAGTCGAGTCTGACGGGCAGCTGTTGCCAGCAGAAGTGGTCTCCCTGCCCATGCCCCCGGCCTAGAAAACAAGCCAGGGGTTCCCCCAATCGAGTAGTGGGTACTCCCAATCAAGCAAGAGGTTTCCTCAATCGAGTAGTGGGTTCCCTCAATCGAGCCAGGGGTTCCCCCAATCAAGTGGTGGGTTCCCTCAACTGAGTCAGGGGTACTCCCAATCAAGTAAGGGGTTCCCTCAACTGAGTAGTGGGTTCCCTTAATCGAGTGATAAGTACTCCCAATCGAGTGGTGGGTTCCCTCAACAAAGCAAGAGGTTCCCTCAATCGAGTAATGGGTACTCCCAATCGAGAAACAGGAACCCAAGAGCCAGTAAGGCCAGCCCGTTGCAGATCGCCGCCCCTATAGTGGGAGCTGTAACCGTGCATCCTTCACTTCGCCCAAGCATGGACATCCAGCCGCGTCACGCCTGGCCTCTGACCGCCGAGGAAGCCGTGCCGATCCAGCAAGCCCTGCGCGGCAAGGTGATCACCGAAGACCAGTTAGGGCCAGTGCACTTCGTCGCAGGCGTCGATGTCGGCTTCGAGCAAGAGAATACAATTACCCGCGCCGCCGTGGCCGTCCTGAGCTTCCCCGACCTGAAGCTGCACAGCTCTGCCATTGCCCGCCGACCCACCACCTTTCCCTACATTCCGGGCTTTTTGTCCTTTCGGGAGCTGCCCGCAGTCCTCGACGCCCTGGCTCAACTCGACACAACCCCCGACTTGCTGCTGTGCGACGGGCAGGGACTGGCCCATCCCCGCCGCTTCGGCATCGCCTGCCACCTAGGGCTGCTGGTCAACCTGCCCTCGATTGGCGTCGCCAAGTCGTTGCTGCTGGGCCAACACGCAGAACTGGCAGATCAGCGCGGAGCCTGCCAGCCCCTGCAACACCGGGGCGAAACCATCGGCGCAGTATTGCGCACCCGCACCGGCACCAAACCGCTCTATATTTCCATCGGCCATCGGATCAGCCTGCCCACCGCGATTGACTACGTCCTGCGCTGCAGCCCCAAGTACCGGCTGCCCGAAACCACCCGCCTAGCCCACAAGCTCGCCTCAGGCTAGGGCTTCCAGCCGCCGTCTCGCTTCCAGCAAAGGATAGTTTAAGGTACTGATTGCTACCATTTAAAAGAGAGGTGTGTGCAAACTTCGGAGTTGTCGATCGTTAAGCCGCAACCGACGCCCGACTTCGCTCAGCGGACAGGCAAATTGCGAACTTAGCCTCAAGATCATGCTAAGAAATGTATGTTTTATGTGAAGTTCACTTCCTTCATGATTTAGATCACAGCCGTTGTCCCTAGACTAGTCGCAGAGCAGGGTTCTCCCTCCGAGCAAGTTTCCTAAGAACCTGATGAAAGGCCCAAGTAGTTGTCCAGAGCCTTCGGACTATCAGACCCGTGTCTTCGCCTCCGAGTTTTCAGAGCCTTTAGAGCCACTTAGCTCAGCGGCAGCCGCCACCTGCTGGTCCCGAACCGACTCCAGAGCCGATTCTCAGGACCTAGTGACGCAGATGCAACAGCAATTGAGCGGTCTGCGCCTGAAACTGCTCCACTGTGAACAAGAGCTGGTGTCCGCCCGTGAGATAGCCCAGGAGGCCGAGCGAACCCGCAACGAGTTCCTCGCCAACATCTCCCACGAGCTGCGCACCCCGCTCAACGGCACCATTGGTCTGCTGAAGCTGGTGATCGACGGCATGACCGAGAGCAGCGAGGAGCGCAGCGAATTCATTGAGCAAGCCTATCAGTCCTCGCTGCGCCTACTAGAGTGCATCGGCGGCATCTTAGACTTGGGCAATTTGGAGGCAGGCCACATCCGCTTAGAAACCGGGCCGGTAAACCTGCAAGAGCTGCTGGCCGAGGTGGAATTGCTCGCCCGTCCCCTAGCCGAGCGCAAGGCTCTAGAGCTGAGCGTCGACCGGCCCAACTGCCAGGACGAGATCATTCTGCGCGGTGACCCACAGCGGCTGCTGCAGGTGCTGCTGAACTTGGTGGGCAACGCGATTAAGTTCACTCCCTCCGGCAGCGTGCGAATCAGCGTAGCGGTGAGCTTGAACTGCGACCAAGCTACCCTCTACATCTGCGACACCGGCATTGGCGTGCCGCTAGAGCGCTCCGAGCGTCTGTTCCAGCCGTTTTACCAGGTCGATGGCGCACGCACGCGCCAGTACGGCGGCATGGGCATGGGCCTGGCGATCAGCCGTCAGCTGATGGAAGCCATGAGCGGTGAGGTTCACCTGTATAGCTTGGGCGAGGGGCTGGGTTCAACAGTGACGGTGCGCGTGCCGCTCTATCAGCGGCCCGTGCTGCGCTAGCCTGAGAGCATGGCCTTCAGTCAAGTGTTCGAGCAGTCCGTGCAAATCAACGCTGCCGCCACGGTAGTTGAACGGTGCATCACCGACCGCACCCTGATGCACCGCTGGCTCAATCCTGCGCTGCGCTGCGACCCGGTCGGCGAGTGGCACACCGAGGTCGGCAGCCGCAGTCGCTTTGTGATTCAGACGCCCCTGATCCAGCCTGCCCTGGCGAGCGTGGTGCTCAAACGCGAGCCGGGCCTGATCATCTGGGGCTTCGAGGGTTTTTTCAAAGGCCGCGACCGCTGGGAGTGCCAGCCCAACACGACCGGCACCCTGCTGATCAACCGCTTCGAGTTCAATATCCCCAATCCCCTGGTCCGCCTCGGCTTCAACGCCATCGCCGCCAGCTGGACCCAGCAGGACATGCAAGCTCAGCTCCGCCGCCTCAAGCGGGTGGCAGAGGAGCTGTATCAGCGGTCGGGAGCCTAGCGCTTGTTTTAACTCTGAGCTGCCTTGGCCGTGAGCTGGGTCAGCAGCCGGTTGGAGCGCTCCAGGAACGAACGCATACCATCGGGGTCGAAGCCCTTCTGGGCCATCAGCGCCAGGTCATAGACGTGGTTGCAGATCAAAGAGACCAGCTCCTGGTTGGGCGAGGCACTCCTATCGCCAGTAATGACGCTGCCCTGGCTGAGGGTCGCCAGGTACTGCATCAAAGGATGGGCGGTGTTAATCAGCAGGGTGTGTTCTTCGGGAAACTCTAGCGACTTCTGCAGCATCAGGGCGTTCATCTCCTGCAGGCGACGCAGCGCCTCAGGCAATAGCACCATCGCAGGCACCGCTTCCGTCTTGAGCGCTTCGGTGCGCACAATCAGCTTGGGCTTAGCGAGCGTGGTTTTGAACAATTCCTGGAGCTGTTCGCTGCGGGTTTTGTTGGTACGCGGATCGACTAGTTCAGTGTTGTCGTCTTTGTTGATTAAGCTCTCGTCGAGATCGGAGTCCACGCGCGAGAATTTGACTTCGCTGTACTCCCGTTCCAGGAAGCTCACAAAGTGCGAGTCGATGAACGAGTCCATGAACAGGACTTCCAAACCCTGTGAGGTGTGGAGCGTTACATAGGTAGACTGGCTAGTCTCATCGGTGCTGTAGAAAACACGGTTTTCGTGGCGAGCTTGATTGCGCTCCAGGTAATCTTTGAGCGTTGTGTAATTGCCCTGGGCACCCGTCGTAATTCCGTTCGACTCACTGGTTTTGACCTCGCTCCAGGCATCGTCTTCGCCTTCTACTTGCACCTGTACCGGAGCCGCATCTGAGGGCTCAGGCTTGGCAGTGGTGCGGTAGATCAGAATGTCTTCAACCTGCTTTTTGAACTTGTCGTCGTTGATCGAGCCGAACTTGATGAAGGTGCCGATGTCTTGCCAGCAGCGAATGTATTCTTCACGCTCATCGCGGTAGAGCTCTTTGAGCCGGTCCCCAACCTTTTTGGCGATGTAGTCCGCAATGCGGCGCACAGTGCGGTCAGCTTGCAGGAAACTGCGTGACACGTTCAGTGGGATGTCTGAGCTGTCGATTACGCCCCGCAAGGGTAGCAGAAAGCGGGGAATGACCTCTTCGCAGTTGTCGCTGACAAACACCTGGTTGCAAAAAAGCTTGATCTGCCCCTTGGTGACATCGACGTCAGGCTTGAGCTTTGGGAAATACAAAATGCCCTTGACGATGAAGGGGTAGTCAGTGTTGAGGTGGATCCAGAACAGTGGCTCTTCCTGAAAGGGATAGAGGTAGCGATAGAACTCTAGGTAGTCTTCTTTGGTCAGGTTGGAGGGCGCTTCGTTCCAGATCGCACGCTGCTGGTTGATCACCTCCCCATTGAGCTTGATCGGGACGGGAATAAAATCGCAATATTTACGGACCAGCTCACGGATCCGGGCTTCTTCGAGGTACTCCAGTTCTTCGCCCTGGAGTTGGAGCGTGACGGTGGTGCCTCGACTGTCGCGCTCGGAGTCGCTGAGCTGAAACTCGGTGCTACCATCACAAGACCAATGGACTGCTGTCGCGCCTTCTCGATAAGACAGCGTGTCAATTTCAACTTGTTTGGCCACCATGAACGAAGAGTAGAAGCCTAGGCCAAAGTGACCGATGATTTGCTGGTCAGAATCGCCTTTGTACTTCTGGACAAATTCTTCGGCGCTAGAGAAAGCAACTTGATTGATATACTTCTTGACCTCATCAGCGGTCATGCCAATGCCGTTGTCAGACACGGCTAGTGTTTGCTTTTCTTTGTCAATCGTGATGTTGAGCTCGGGGTCATTCAATTCGCCGCTGAATTCTCCCGAGAAGGAGACCATCTTGAGCTTATTGATTGCATCCACACCATTGGAGATCAGCTCCCGCAGGAAGATCTCATGGTCAGAGTAGAGCCACTTCTTGATGATCGGGAAGATATTTTCAGTATGGATACTGATTGTGCCCTGTTCCAGCATGGCGGCAACTCGCAAAGTATAAGATTTTCCATGGTCTATCATGCCTAAACCAGTCCCCGGCAGATGCAGGGAATCCCGTACGGGGGCGGTTCGGTTTTCCTCAAACCTGGTGGCACGATAGCACGCACAAAGCCTGCCCTGGGAGCTTGGAAAAGCCCCATGAGCAGGCTCTGATGGACCGGGCTGGGTTTCCGAGCAGATTATTTGCTCTGCTTAGCGGCAGAGACGCGTTGGAGCAAAGAAGCCGACTGCAGCAGGTGGTACATCGCGCCAGTCACCGCGCCCCGATCCCGCGTGTTGACTAGCAGAGAGAGCCTGCGACGGATCTCCAGCAGGGTCTCGCGGTCAGCATCAAGCTGCTCAGAGTGAACAGGTAAAATCGTCGAGGCCAGCTTGGAAGCAGCCGTGGAGGAAGAGTGAGCAGCCATGAAAAAACGCCTTCGTGATGTGTATGTGAGGACCGGAAAAGCGATACTGGCACCGGAAACCTGACACCCTGACAAGGAGAGCGAGGACTCTAGATTTAGTGTTTCCTTAGCTTAGCTAGCCCCTTTCTACCCCAGTCCTCGGAGTTTGACAACACCTTCGTCAGATCTCATGGAAGCCAGCTATCGGGATTTCTGATTGGACCGTTGCGCAGAATGGTTCTAAGTTAAGGGTAGGAAGTTAACACTTCTCAACGAGTCCCGGTTGCTCCCTGATTTGAGGCGTCACTCATGGTCTCTTTGATCGCTCAGCCCCAGCAGCGCGACGTCCAGGTCATACCGATTGGTTCTGACACAACCGCCTTACGGGGTCGCAGCCTGAAGCGGATCAAGTTTGAGATTGAGTATGCCCTTCAGCACGGTACCACGGCAAACTCCTACCTGGTCCGAGGGTCGAACGCTGCTGCGCTGTTCGACCCTCCTGGCGAAACCTTCACGCCGCTGTTTCTGGAGGCGTTGCAGGCGCGTTTCAGTCTTGCGAGCATTGATTATCTGATCTTGGGCCACGTCAATCCCAACCGGGCGCAAACCCTGGAAGCTCTGCTGGTCCTGGCCCCTCATCTACAGATCATTTGTTCTAGTCCAGCGGAACGCTCACTGCGCGAACTGTTGCACGAATTGCCCCAGATGCCTCAGATTCGAGCCGTTCGCAGCGATGAAATTCTCGATTTGGGCGGCGGGCATTGCCTGAAGTTCATCACCGCACCCACGCCTCGCTGGCCGGATGGCTTGATCACTTTTGACCCCCTGACACGCATTCTCTACACTGACAAATTTTTCGGCGCACATTTGTGCACCGACCAGGTTTTTGATGAGGGGATGGCCAGCTTTGAACCGGATCTACGTTATTACTTTGATTGTCTGATGGCCCCTCATGCCAAGCAGGTCAGTCAAATTTTGGAGCGGGTCCTACCACTGGGGGCGACCACTTATGCCACTGGGCATGGTCCGCTGAGCCGCTACAACCTCAACGAGCTAACCAACCGCTACCGCCACTGGATCCAGGAACAGATCAGCCGGACCACCAGCGTGGCTGTGCTCTACGCATCCGCCTACGGCAGCACCGCGACCTTGGCTCAAGCGATTGCCCAGGGCATCACGCGGACAGGCACGGCAGTCGAGATGCTGAACTGCGAATTCGCGACTCCCGAAGAGATTCGGGAGGCCGTCGAGAAGTCAGCGGGCTTCCTCATCGGCTCGCCGACGCTAGGCGGTCACGCCCCCACGCCGATTCAGACGGCGCTGGGGATCGTGCTGGCGACGGCGCAGAAAAGCCAGTTGGCTGGGGTATTCGGCTCCTTCGGTTGGAGCGGCGAGGCGATTGACCTGCTCGAAGACAAGCTTCAAGATGCAGGCTTCTCGTTTGGCTTTGCGACCTTGCGGGTGAAGTTCAAGCCCACGGAGACAATCCTCAAGACTTGCGAGGAGGCAGGCACCGACTTCGCCCAAGCGCTGCGCAAAACCCGCAAGGCCAAGCAGGGCCGTAAACCTGCTACCGACACCGAACAGGCTGTGGGCCGGATTACCAACGGTCTCCACGTGATCACGGCCAATCGCGATGGGGTGCGTAGCGCCATGCTGGCCTCCTGGGTGGCACAGGCGACCTTCAGTCCGCCGGGGTTCACAATCGCCGTGGCCAAGGAGCGGGCGGTCGGTTCGCTGCTGTATCCGGGAGACCTCTTTGTGCTCAATGCCTTAGAGGAGGGCAAGCACATTGGCCTGATGAAGCATTTCCTCAAACCGTTTGGCCCTGGTGAGGAACGCTTTGAGGGGATCCAAACTCAAACGGCGGACAATGGCGCACCGATTCTCTGTGATGCGCTCTCCTATCTTGAATGCCGCGTGACTCAGATGATGGAATGTGGCGATCACTGGCTGGTTTACTGCGTGGCTACGGCAGGCAAGGTGTTCAACGAAAAGGGCAAGACGGCTGTCCACTATCGCGCTTCTGGCAGTCACTATTAGGTCTGACTTCAGCCTGTTGATTTGTGGGAACCCAAAGGAGGACTGAGCAATGGTGATGTTAACTGAGCAACAAGCGCAGAAAACCGTGCAGGTGGCTGAAGTGGGGTTGGACACCGTCGCCCTGCGCTCCCAAGATTGGGACCGGGAGCGGTTTGACATCGAGTATGCCCTGGAGCACGGCACCACCTACAACGCCTTTCTGATTCGGGGTGAGAAAGTGGCTCTGGTGGATACCTCCCACGAAAAGTTCCGAGGCCCCTTTCTGGAAGCCCTGCGTCAGCAGATTGACCCCGCCAAAATTGACTACATTGTGGTTAGCCATACCGAGCCGGATCACAGTGGTCTGATCGGCAGCTTGCTGGAGTTAGCGCCCAAAGCCACGGTGGTCGCCTCTAAAATTGCAGGGCAGTTTTTGGCCAATATGATCTACCGGCCTTTTGAGCTGCAAATTGTCAAAGGCGGCGACCAACTGGATCTGGGCAATGGCCACTGCCTGGAGTTCATCATGGCCCCCAACTTGCATTGGCCCGACACAATTTTCACCTACGATTCAGCCAGCGAAATTCTCTACACTTGCGATGCGTTTGGTGCGCATTATTGTGGCGAACGTCTGTTTGATGAAGACCTTGCGGAATTCGAGACCGATCTGCGTTACTACTACGACTGCTTGATGGGTCCCAATGCCCGCTCGGTGTTGACCGCGCTCAAGCGGGTGCAGCCGCTGACCATCCGCATGCTGGCGACCGGCCACGGCCCTCTGATCCGCCACAACGTAGTGGAGATCACCCGCCGCTACCACGACTGGAGCCAGAAGCAGGACCAGGCCACGACCACGGTTGCGGTGTTCTACATCGCCGACTACGGCCACAGCGCGGCACTGGCTCAGGCGATTGCCCACGGCGTCAGCAAGGCGGGCGTGGCCACCGAGATGGTCAACCTGAACTCGACCGATGAGCACGAGATTCAGGCCCTGCTCAGCCGCGCGGCGGGCTTTGTGCTCAGCACGCTACCGGCCCTGGGCGAGCAGCCAAACCCAGCGGCTCAAGCGCTCGGCAGCATTTTGGCAGCGGGCAATAAGAAGCAGTTGGCGGGCGTGTTTGAGTCCTGCGGCGACCGCGATGAATCAATTCAGCTGATCGCCAATCAGCTGCGAGACGCGGGCTTCATTGAGGCGTTTGCGCCGATCCGGGCGGCCAGCGAGCCGACCAGTGCCACGCTGCAATTGCTGGAAGAGTCGGGCACGGACCTGGCTCAGCGGCTCACCCGCGAGAAGGTGGTTCAGCAGTCAAAATCTCTGGCTCCCGACCTGGATAAGGCCCTGGGGCGGCTGGCAGGAGGCCTGTACCTAATCACCGCCAAGCGGGGCGAGGTCAGCAGCGCCATGATCGCCTCCTGGGTGGCTCAGGCCAGTTTTGAGCCGCTGGGGGTGAGCATCGCCGTGGCCAAGGACCGGGCAATTGAGTCACTGATGCAGGTGGGTGACCACTTTGTGCTCAACATTCTGGAGGAAGGCAACCACCTGCCGCTGATGCGCCACTTCTTGCGCCGCTTTGCACCTGGTGCAGACCGCTTTGCCGGGGTGAAGACCTATGAAGCCGCCAATGGCGGCCCGATTCTGGCCGATGCGCTGGCCTACCTGGAGTGCCGCGTGGAGCGGCGGATGGACTGCCCAGACCACTGGCTAGTCTACGCGGTGGTGGAAGCGGGCAAAGTTTCCAATCTGGAGGGGGTGACGGCGGTTCACCATCGCAAGGTGGGCAACCACTACTAGACTAGACCGCTCGCCAAAACCCTGGGGTCAGGCTCTGCTGAGCCTAGGGGCAACCTCGCCAGGCCCTGGGAGAACAGTGTCAGCACTCAAGGAGGTTGCCGCCAAGCTTAGGGGGAGTGATGTCAGTACTGGGGGAAGATGCCGCCAGACTTAGGGCGGTTGCCGCCAAGCTTAGGGGGAATGGTGTCAGCCTTGGGGGAAGATGCCGCCAAGCTTAGGGCGAACGGTGTCAGTACTTAGGGGGAGTGATGTCAGCACTCAGGGGAGATGCCGCCAGTTGTCGGCAACCGCCCCCAGTGCTGACATCACTCCCCCCAAGGTTCATCAACCACCTCCCTGCGTCTGGCGGCGTTTGGCCAGCAGTGCTGTCTGCTGTTGCCCGGTTAGGTGCCGGTCGTGCGCGCCAGAAATTGCCCCACCAGATACAAAGATCCACACACCACCACCGGATACGGACCGGCAAACGCCGCCGCCAGCGCTGCCTCTAGGTCCTGATGCACAGCGGTCTGGGCCAGGTCGGGGTGGAGCGACTGGGCCAGCCGCACGAGCTCTACCGGATCGAGGCTGCTGTGGTCTGGCACCGGCAGCGCCTGCAAACAGTCACCGGGGCGCAGCAGAGTTTTGAGAATGCCGAGGTGATCTTTGGTCGAGAGCATGCCCATGACCCAGGTGATCGAGGTGTGCCAGGGCTCGACAAATTGACGCAAGTACTCAGCCGCCGCCACATTGTGCGCGCCGTCGATCAGCAAGCGGTGCGTCTGCCCCGCCGGATCGGTCCAAGTCGTCCACTGCAAACGCCCCGCCCAGCGGGTTTGCGCCAAGCCGCTGGTGAGAGCCGCCTCCGAGATCTGCCAGCCCTGTTCTCGCAGCACCTGCAACGCCGCCAGCGCCACCGCAGAGTTGGTAAGCTGCATCGCCCCCGCTAGGCTCAAGGAGTATTCAATGCCTCGCCAGCAGGCGCGACCCTGGCCCAGATCCCGCGCAGGCTCGACCCGCAGCGTGGGACAGGCCAGTTCCGCCAAGCGCGCGCTGACCACTGCATCCGCCTCCGGCGGCAAAGGGCCGACCACCGCCGGACAGTGCGGCTTGAGGATCCCCGCCTTCTCGGCTGCGATGTCGGCCAGGGTCGGCCCCAAGCGCTGCCAGTGCTCGCGGCTGAGCGAGGTAATCACCGAAACTAGAGGCCGCTCACAGACATTAGTGGCATCCAGCCGCCCGCCCAGCCCCACCTCAATCACTGCCAGATCCAGCCGCTGCTGGGCAAAGTACCACCAGGCTGCCGCCGTGATCACCTCAAACTGAGTCAGCGAGCCCAGGGCCGGATCGAGCAACTGGCCCGCCTGCTGCACTTGCTCCAGCGCCAGCAGCAGATCCGCCTGTGCAATCCAGGTCTCGCCAATGCAGATGCGCTCTCGCCAGTCCACCAGATGCGGTGAGGTATAGCGGCCCACCCGATAGCCCGCCGCGCTCAGCACCGAACTCAGGTACGCACACACCGAACCCTTGCCATTGGTGCCTGCCACGTGCACGATCGGCAGACGCCGCTGCGGATCGCCCAGCTTCGCCAGCAACTGCTGGCTGCGCTCCAGACCCAGATGAATCCCAAAGCGCTCAAATCGCTGCAGAATCTGGGCCGGCGTGACTGTCGCTTGTGTCATGGTTTTGAAGTGAGTCTGAACTTAAATCTGAACTTAAAAGTATGGGCCAAGCGACCAGATCCTCGGTGCCATGTCTGAATCTATGTCTGAACCGCATCTATGTCTGAACCGCTATGTCTGAACCGCCACTCTCCCTCAAACAGGTGATTGAGGCGACCTTGTACCTCAAGGGCCAGCCCCTAAGCCTCGCGACCCTAGCCGAACAGGTCCAGTGCAAACGCGAAGACATCAAAGCCGCCCTCCTGGATCTGATGGCCGACTACAACGACCGCAACAGCGCCCTAGAAGTCATCGAAACCCACAGCGGCTACGCCCTGCAACTGCGCGAACGCTGCCACGCCCTAGTGCAACAGATCCTGCCTGCCGAGGTCGGGGTCGGCGCGCTACGCACCCTGGCGGCAATCGCGATAAAAGGCCCGATCAGCCAGGTAGAGCTGGTAGACCTGCGCGGCTCAGGGGCCTATCAGCAGGTGCAAGAACTGGTGGCACAGGGCTTTGTGCGCAAGCGCCGTCAAGCCGACGGGCGCTCCTACTGGCTTCAGGTCACGGAAAAGTTTCACCAGTATTTCCAGCTGGCGGAGGGGCTTCGCTTGCGTCGCGCCCGCCCAGCCCCGGCTCAAAATCAGCTGCTCCTGGAGGAGCCTCCAGACCCTGACGCAGACCCGGTTCCCCCGGCATAGCCTCGCCAAAGCCAGACTGGGGCTGCCAGCTACCCTTAGCGTCAAATCTGCCGATCAGGGTGCCGTTGGGCAAGTACACAGCCACTGGTTGGCGGGTCTGGCGCGCAATCTCTGCGCCCACAGCGGCCCTTTCGCGCAGGCTACCCGGCGTCAGACGGTTGGCCGCAAACGCCTGCTCCGTGAAGCTCAGATTGAGCTGGCTGCCACTGCTGACGAGGTTGAAATCGCCCAGCCGTTCCCGGAAGGTATAGCGGAGGCGCGCCAGCAGGAACTCCGGATTGGCAGAACTGCCCGCCAAGCTCTGCCACTCTCCCTGCGGCGAGAAATAGCCGACGGTTTCGCCCCAAGGCGCATTGACCAGCACATTGACCCCCAGCTCCTGCGCCAGCAGACGACCGGTACTAGCGCCGCGCTCGTAGTTAACCAAGTCGCGCTGCGCCACCAGGGCCACCTGGGCCGGACCCGGCGTGCTCAGGTCAAACGCCTTCAGCGACTCGCGGTAGCGTTCCTTGAGCTGTTGGATCAGCGCCGGGGTCAGCTCCGGGCTCACCGGCTTGGGGACGTAATAGATCTGCCGACTCGACGGACCGCGCGTGAAGGTTGCCAGCGCCTGGCTCTGCCCCGGCAGCACGACATCTAGGCTGAGGATCTGGTCGTAGCGGTCAAAGATCTGGCGGGCCACCGCCTGCAGGTGAGCTTCCACGCTGGCCTCCAGCGGCGGGCGGGTGAGCTGTAAAAACACGCCCCGTTGCTCATCAGCCACCACCGCCACCTGACGCGGAGCCAAGCTCTGACGTAGCGTTTCGTTGATCGCCTGAGCCAGGAGTTTCTGGCGCATCAGCGGTTCTGAGGCCCGGTCGCCAACCACCTGACCAGGAAATTCGACGGTGCTAGTCGGCGTGCCGCCTGCGCTGGGCGTCTGGAAGCTGAGCGCTGCGGCTGGGGGGGTAGGCCGCGCTGCGGTGGGACGATGATTGAGCGCGTTATTAACGGTGAGATAGCCGGTGGCAAAGGCTAGCACCGACGTTGCTAGCAGACTACAGGCAATCAGCCAGCGGGTTCTTGCGGTCAGTCGCGCCATAGGGTCGTGGGGGTTCGGCCTCTACTGTTCTCCCTAGTTCCAGGAAGGCGCAAACTCATGTAGCCTACCACACTCAAAGTATCCAAGCGACTCCGTGCTGAGCGCGGCCAGCCTCCGAACTCAAAGGTCGGCGTGCAGAGCGACCATTTTGCAGCCAGCGGCTCGAATCTGGGGCAATCGGGGCGCGACGATTGAGCCCGTCGCCCAGCAACCGCAGCAATCTGCTCGGAAGCCCGAGTTTAGTGCGGCAACCGTCGGGCCAGCGACGCGGAGCTTGGAGCAGTGAGCTGGGACTTTGGCGTTCAGAGCTGGGCGTTCGGGGTTGTGAGCCTGGTGTTTGCGGTTTTAGCGAGGTCGCTCCACAGTAGGGTTAAGGGTGGCTTTGCACATCGCTCCCATTTAGGGGAGAAGGCGGCTAGATGGCTTCGCTAGATCCAATTCAGTTGCGGGTGCTGATCAGTGCACTCAATGGCTTGGCCACCGAAGGGTTGACCTTGTTCATCCAGAGCGCACTGTCGAGCAACATCAAGGAGCGCCAAGACTGCTCTAGCGCTCTATTTGACGCGGCGGGCAATCTGGTCGCCCAGTCGGCCAGCATCCCGGTACACCTGGGGGCGATGCCCGAGGCGGTGCGCACGGTGATCGCCTGCCTGCCTCAGTCAGGGGACGTGTTTGTGCTCAATGACCCCTTCTGTGGCGGCACCCACCTGCCGGATGTGACCCTAGTGTCGCCGATTGTCTGGCGGGGTCAGATCTGCGCCTACTACTGCTCACGCGGCCACCACTCGGACATCGGCGGCATGGCCCCCGGCTCGATGCCTGCTCACTCCACTGACCTGTTCCAGGAGGGCCTGATTTTGCCGCCCGTGCGTCTGGTGCGCGCCGGGGAGCCGGTCGCAGACCTGTGGCGCGTTTTGCTGGCCAATGTGCGCCTGCCCGAGGTGCGGCGCGGCGACCTGCAAGCCCAGATCGCCGCCCACCGTTTGGCCGAAGCCCGCTTTGCCGAGCTGGCCCACAAGTACGGCCTCGCCACCCTGACCCAAGCCATGCAGGAAA
Source organism: Leptolyngbya sp. SOY_34_metabat_272 (assembly GCA_031399305.1). GTDB lineage: Bacteria > Cyanobacteriota > Cyanobacteriia > FACHB-261 > FACHB-261 > FACHB-261. The sequence goes on along the minus strand of JANNOU010000054.1, from coordinate 18,151 downwards.
CCATTGCCTACGCCGAGCGCCGCACCCGCGCCTGCCTACACGAGCTGCCTGATGGCGTGTACATCGCCGCAGACCAGCTCGAAGGCGACGGGCAGAGCGAAGCCGATATCCCCCTGCGCCTGACCCTGACCGTGCAGGCAGACAGCCTGATCGCCGACTTCCGCGATTGCGCCGACCAGGTGCCGGGGAATCTCAACTGCCCGCGCTCGGTGGCCTGCTCGGCGGTCTACTTTGCGGTGCGCTGTCTGCTCAGCGACGATGTGCCTGCCAATGCCGGGGTCTATCGCCCGGTCACCGTGCTCACCCGCCCCGGTTCGCTGGTGGACGCCCAGCGCCCAGCGGCAGTGGTGGCAGGCAACGTGGAAACCAGCCAGCGGCTGACCGACCTGATGCTGGCCTGCCTGTCCCAAGCGGCGGGCGGCTGGGTAGCCCAGGGACAGGGCACAATGAACAACCTGATCATCGGCGGCGTCGATACCCAGGGGCAGCCCTGGGCCTACTACGAAACCATCGGCGGCGGCGGCCCCGCCACGCGCTCGGGGCCGGGGCTGAGCTGCGCTCAGTGGGCCATGACCAACACACTCAACACGCCGATTGAGGCCCTAGAGCAAACCTTTCCGCTGCGAGTAGAGTGCTACGAGCGGCGGCTGGGCAGCGGCGGCGCGGGCCAATATGCCGGGGGCGATGGCATCGTGCGCTCGATTCGCGTCCTGACTGCCGCCAGCGCCAGCCTGCTTAGCGAACGGCGCAAGTACGCGCCCCAGGGAGAGGCGGGCGGTCAGCCAGGGGCACTGGGGCGCAATCGCCTCAACGGCCAGCCCTTGGGGGCCAAGATCAGCTTGACACTGAAGCCGGGTGATTTAATCACCATTGAAACGCCGGGGGGCGGTGGTTGGGGCACAGTTGAGTCTGGTGGCTAACCCCCTGGGTATCACTCGCGGCTGACTGACTCTCGATTAGGCACAGCGGCACACTATCGTAGGGGCAGTTGGTTTGTCCCTGTGCCATGAGCCACCCTGCCCAGCTCACCTTCGTCCTGGCCGAGCCCAGCCAGCCCTATCGCAGCGCAACCGAACCCGTTGCCTGGGTCGAGGTGCTGGTGGACTGCGTGGGCAGCCAAGACCTGTTCACCTACGCTGTGCCCGCCGAGCTAGCGGTGCAAGTCGGCGACATTCTCTCGGTGCCGCTGGGCGCTAGCCAGGTCGGCGGCATTGCCGTGCGCTGCCTGGACCGCCTACCCGCTGAGCTGGACCGTAACCGCATCAAGCCAGTCACCGAGATTCTCGGCGCAGGCTTTTTCTCGGCTCAGTTCTGGGCGCTGCTGACTCAGGTCGCAGCGCACTACTGCACGCCGCTGGTGCAAACGCTGCGCGTCGCCCTGCCGCCCGGGCTGTTGGCCCGCTCCCAGCGCCGCATTCGCCTGAAACCAGAGGCGATCCCCCCCGGAGCTGCAGCCTTCGTCTCGCCAGCCGCGCGGGCTGTGATCGAGTTCCTGCAGCAGCTGGCCGAGCCAGACTGCGCCTGGAACCATTTGCGCAAACAGGTGGCTGCCGCCGAGCGGGGCCTGCGCGAACTGCAACAGCGGCAGTGGCTAGAGAGCTACTTGGTCGCCCCAGAGCCCCCTCGCCCCAAGACACGTCAGGCCGTCACCCTGCTGCAGGCAGACGCCGAAGCCGCCGACCTGAGCCCTCGCCAGCGGGAAGTCCTGGAAGTGCTGCGGCGACAGGGCGGCGACTGCTGGGTCAGCGAGCTGCTGCAACAGTGCCACACCACCGGCGCGGTGCTCAAAGCCCTGGCGCGCAAAGGCTATGTGCAAATCCAAGCCCGCGAGGTGCTACGCAGCGGCGGTCTAGCCGCAACAGCCGACCGAGACCTAGCCAAATCCCTGACCCCGCACCAAGCCCAAGCGCTCCAGACGATCCAGGCGCTGCACGGGGCCGCCCAAGTGCTGCTACACGGCGTGACCGGCTCTGGCAAAACCGAAGTGTATCTGCAGGCGATTGCGCCGATCTTGCAGTCGGGCCGCTCGGCGCTGGTGTTGGTGCCGGAGATCGGCCTGACCCCCCAGCTCACCGACCGCTTTCGCGCCCGCTTCGGCGAGGCGGTGCAGGTCTACCACAGCGCCCTCTCGGACGGCGAGCGCTATGACACCTGGCGCTCGATGTTGGCGGGGACCAGGCCCTGGGTGGTGATCGGCACGCGCTCAGCGGTGTTTGCGCCGCTGCCCAACTTGGGGCTGATCATCCTAGACGAAGAGCACGACGGCTCGTTCAAGCAGGATCAGCCCCAGCCTTGCTACCATGCCCGCGAGGTCGCCCGCTGGCGCTCGCAACTCGAAGGCTGCCCGGTGATCTTGGGCTCGGCCACGCCCTCGCTGGAGACCTGGCAGCAGGTGGTGGGTGAGGCGACCGAGCCGCTGGCTGTGCCCGCCTATTTGAGCCTGCCAGAGCGGGTGGGCCAGCGACCGCTGCCGCCCGTGCAGGTGGTGGATATGCGCTCCGAGTTCCGCGCCAGCAATCGCTCAATCTTCAGCCTGAGTCTGCAAACGGCGCTGCAGGCGCTGCAGCAGCGCAGACAGCAGGGCATTCTGTTTATCCACCGCCGGGGGCACAGCACCTTTGTCTCCTGTCGCGCCTGTGGCTACGTGATGGAGTGCCCCAACTGCGATGTGTCGCTGACCTTGCACCACCCCCATGCCAACGCCAAGCCCCTGTTGCGCTGCCACTATTGCGGCCATGCGCAGGGGCATCCGCCCGCTTGCCCCCAGTGCGCCTCGCCCTATTTCCGCCACTTCGGCAGCGGCACGCAGCGGGTGGTGCAGGAGCTAGAGCAGCTGTTTGCTGACCTGCGCGTAATCCGCTACGACAGCGACACCACCCGCACCAAAGGCTCGCATCGAGAGCTGTTGGGACGCTTCGCCGCCGGGGAAGCCGATCTGCTGGTGGGTACGCAGATGCTGACCAAGGGCATCGACCTGCCGCAGGTGACTCTGGTGGGCGTAGTCTCCGCCGACGGCCTACTGAACTTTGCCGATTTTCGCGCAGCAGAGCGGGCCTTTCAGACCCTGACCCAAGTGGCAGGCCGCGCCGGACGGGGCGACGAGCGCGGCCAGGTGATCGTGCAAACCTACACGCCCGAGCACCCGGTGATCCAGGCCGTCCAAGCCCACGAATTCCTGAACTTCACCCGGGCGGAGCTAGCACATCGGGCCGAGCAATCCTATCCGCCCTATAGTCGCCTAGTGCTGTTACGCCTAAGCGGTGCGGAGCCGGAAGCAGTGGCGGCCAGCGCCGAACAGGTCGCACACAGTGTCCGCGAAGCCAACTTCTGCGAGGTCCTGGGGCCAGCCCCGGCGCTGATCCCCCGCGTCGCCCGCCGCTACCGCTGGCAGGTGCTGCTGAAATTCCCCCGAGACGGCTCGCCATTCCCCGCTCTCAGCGCACTACGGGCACTCTGCCACCCCGGCGTGAATCTGACCCTCGATGTCGATCCGCTGACGATCCTGTAACCGACTCAGGACAAACCTCCGGTCGTGAGGAAAGAGGTCTGCAGCCAGAGCGCATCAAGCGTGACACTGAGCCTTTGCGCAGGGGGACTGGGGGAGGCGCTTCGTCCCCCAGTGGGGGGTTTGGGGGGCAAACGCCCCCCATTCCGGGTTCTCTCTACAAGCCACAACTTCCCCCTCCATCAATCAGTACCATTTAGCTCCAAGACTCAAGCCCAACTCTCGGGTCATCGAGCTGCGAGCTCGAAAAGCCAAGCCCAGAACTCGGAAGTTGGAGCAATTTGCTCGGCAGGAGGGGCTGCAAGCGCGCAAGGAGAAGCTCGGAACTAGAACTGCGAAGCAGAAAGCTCAAAGGCTGAAGCTGGGAAGTCGAAGGCTGAAGCTGGGGGCTCGGGGCTTGGGGGTCAGAGCTGAATAGCAGTGGCTGAAGGGGGGAGTCGTGGGGGTTGCAGAGAACCCGGAATGGGGGGCATTTGCCCCCCAAACCCCCCACTGGGGGACGAAGCGCCTCCCCCAGTCCCCCTGCGCAAAGGCTCAGTGTCACGCTTATCAGTCAGGGCTAATTGGGTTCAGAGGTGTGAGGCGGAGGTGCCGAACAGGGTTTCGAGCGCTATTGCCTGAGCAGGTGGATGCTGATCGTAGGTGAAAACGCAGGGAACGCCCTGGGGCAGGGTCGGCAGAATCGTGTCCAAGACATAGGGGCTGCCGTAGAGGACGACCGCCCGCAGCCTCGCCGCCGCCAACACCGCCCGCAGCAGAGCCTGAGCGCTCTGAGCCAAGCCCGCCCCGTCCCGGAATGGGTTACCGCGAATGAACAGCTGGAGCAGCACCGCCGCAGGCCCTGAGGGCAACTGGAAATACGGCTGATTGCCACCGTCGAGTAGCACCGCCCGCCAGCCCAGCGCTGCGGGCAGCCGCACCGCTGGAGCCAGGGGCGACAGCAGATCGCCGCAGCCCAGCAGATCGTCCACCAGCACCAGATTCAGCCGCTGCGTCTGGACAGGCTGCGGCAAGGGCAGCGCTTGCGCCTGGAAGACGCGCAGACTTTTGCGCGTGATCGTCTGGCTAAGCTGCTGGGCCTCTGGGGTGCCGACAGCGGGGCAGCTGTGGCCCCCCGCCTGCCAGACGGGCGGAGAGCCTGTGACCTTCGCCTTGGCTTGCCAGATGCGCCAGACCGAGGCCCGAATGCGGTGCTCGGCAATCTGGCCCGCCTCGACCGCCTGCACCACCGCCCGAATCGCCAAACGCGGCTCGGGCGGCATCAGCAGAATATCGGCTCCCGCCAGCACCGCCTTGACGGCCACAACCGCTGGGTCGAAGTGGCGGGTGAGCGCCCCCATGATCAGCGCATCGGTCACAATCAGCCCCTCAAAGCTCATGCGCCGCCGCAAGAGCGCGCTGAGTACCCGGTGCGAAAGGGTGGCAGGCAGGTGGGCGTCCAGCGCTGGGATTTGCAGGTGGGCGCTCATCACGGCATCCACCCCCGCGCCAATTGCCGCAGCAAACGGCGGCAGCTCCACCTCAGCCAAGCGCGCACGCGTGTGCTGGAGCAGCGGCAGCTCCAGATGCGAATCGGTCGCGGTGTCGCCATGCCCCGGAAAGTGCTTGGCCGTGGTCAGCACAGGCGTCTCTGGCGTACTCTGGACCCCCCAGATAAAGCTGCTAGCCAGGCGGCTCACCTGCTCTGGCGTCTCCCCAAAAGCTCGGACATTGATCACCGGGTTAGCAGGGTTATTATTGACATCGACCACCGGAGCCAGCAGCCAGTTCAGCCCCAAGGCATGAGCTTCGCGCGCCGTGAGCCGCCCCATTTCGTAGGCATAGTACTCCCCCTCCAGCAGATTTTTGAGGGCTAGAGGCGGCGGCAGGGTGGTGGCCCCAGCAAAGCGCTGCCCCACACCTTCTTCGACATCGGCACACAGTAGCAACGGCCAGCGCGCCCAGCTCTGGAGTTGTTGGCTGCGCTGGGCGAGTTCCGTGGCGCTGCCACCGACCAGAATCACCCCACCGAAGCTCCCCGGCCCCAGCCAGTCGCGGAGCTCAGCCGCCGACGCTTCCCACTGGGGATACTCGCGTTCGTGATCCAGCAGATGGCCGGAGGCTCGCACCACCAGCATCTGCGCAACTTGTTCGGCTAGAGAAAGTGAGTCGAGCTCAGGCAGAGAAAACACAGGCGATGAGTGGAGACGCGATATTCATTGTGCTTGTTTGATCGCACTGGGCCTCAAGTGGTTTTGGCTCTGGCCACCTGCTTCAGAATGGTCATGGGGCCGTGCTCTTTCAACAGCTGCAGCTGCTGTTGGCTACGCACCAGCAATGCACCGGCAAAGCCCAGCGAGTTCACTGCAATGGAGCCAAATCCTTCCTGCACTCTGGGCACCATCAACATCCACTGTCGCGTTACCAAAAGATTGTAAGCCCCCGGTCGCCAAGGGCCGTTCTCAGGCGCGTTGCTTTGTAAGCCCAGCGTATGCAGCAATGTGCGATAGCACTCTAGGGTTGTCGCAGCAGCTTGGCCTGGAGACTGGGGCCAATCGCAATTGAGCGGCACGAAGGCGTGCGCGAAAGGCAACGCTGGTATCGTTGCTGTCGAGCCTTGCAAGGGTGCAGAGGGCAGTAAGGCTTCAATTGGAATCTGCGGTCCTTCAGGCGCTAGGGGCAACGAGATCAGCTGGAGATGCTTGTGTCGCTGACTGGCTCCAGCCTTCTGCCCGGCATTGTAGAAGACCAGACCCTCGACCTCAGATAGGCAAGCCCACATCGCTTCAAAATCTCGCAGCGTGAGTGCGGTTTCCTGATCCTCAAACGCCCGCGTGATGATCAGCAAGTGATGAGCGGCAACATTGAATTTATTTAAAATGCAAACATGGGTCTCAGAGAGGTCAGCGACAAAAAGCTCGGCTTCGTAGGGCAGGAAAGGGTTAAAATCTGGACCGACCGGAAGAGTTTTGGGGTCTGGCTTGCGCTGGGCTTGATCCTTGCGGCTCAGGTTGGACGAGAGCCGAACCAAAAAGCGAACGCCAGCCTGCTCCACAAATTCATAGTCAGTTGGAATTGAGATCAGGGCTCCACAGCGAAGCGCCTGCTCGGTTCGCGCCAAGATACGGGTCCACAAAGTTTTGGGCTTCAGCGCCAAGCGGCCCTCTGCGGTCGGTTCTGGCTCAGGCATGGTCGAGTCTTGGATCTCATGCAGATCTTGGGTGCGAATCCACTCTAGACCAACCTGCCTCCTACCCCACTGCGCGGCGCAACTCTGGGAAGACCTTGGCGACCTTGCGCAGCACATAGTCGCCATACGTCCCCTGGAAGTCGTGAACATTGGCTTGGTCCCAGCGCTCGTCTGGGTCATCCTTCAGCAGACCACGGCTAAGCTGTCTTATCGGTTTCACTGCCACGTTGAAGCTGGGGTCGAAGAAGAAGGGAAAGGAGAGACGGGCCTGCGGGGCTGGGTTCTTGACGCGATGGGGCGTGGAGCGATACCAGCCCGCCGTCATCCGCTCTAGCATGTCTCCGAGGTTGCAAACGAAGGAGCCCGGAACTGGGGGGGCCTCTAGCCAGCGCGACTTGGATTTGACTTGCAAGCCGCCTGAGTGGTCCTGCTTGAGAATGGTTAGCAAGCCGTAGTCGGTATGCTCGCCAACGCCCCAAGTCGGTTCGCTACCTGGCGATGAGCAGTCGGGAGGATAGTTGAAGATGCGGAATAAAATCAGGGGGTCGGCCGTGTAGCGGTCGGCGAAGTAGGAGGCTTCCAGGCCCAGGCTGAGGGCGATGCCCGCGATCAAGGTGTGCCCCAACTGGGTCATGGCGGCCATATAGTCGAGCACTGTCTGGCGCAACTGAGGAGGTTGAGTCGGGAAGAGATTGGGGCCGTGCAGGGGCGTGCCAGCCTGCACAAGGGAATGATCTGCCGCCAACTCACAGCCAAAGTAGAGGCCCTCTTTGCGATCAGGCTGGCCGGAGGTCAGCTCGTCGCCAACCGGGAAATACCCCCGCCAGGCGCTGCCACCCAGAGCCATGCGGATCTCCAGCTTGGTTGCCAGGTCCTGCGCGAAAAATTGTTGGCTGAGCTGCTCTAACTGATTCTGCAGCTTCTCGTCCACACCGTGCCCGACCACGTAAAAAAATCCGCATTCGCGGCAGGCCTGGGCGATCTGCACAGCCACTGCCTGCTGATCACCGGTTGCTTGGACCAACGGCCGAATGTCAATCACCGGGATCTGCGAAAAACCGTGGTTGGTCGCTGGCAAGCTGGTCATCGTTCAGGGAAAAACCAGGTTCGTCTGGCAGGGAGCAGATATCGTTGAGTTTAGGGCCTGACTGTTAACTTTGCCTCAGTGACAAGGGGGTGCAAGGTACACATGAGTCGGTAGTCTCAGATACAAAGCTGACCTTCGACCTACGCCTCAATTGGATTGGAGTCTCTGGCAAACATTCAGTGTGTCTGAACCAGTTCCTGGCTTGCTAGATTCGACCCGACTATTGTTCGATCTGCGGCGGGCCAATGAAATCGCCCAGTGCTTCTCTGGTCAGCTGGAGCCGGAGGTGATTGCCCGCTGCGTGACCGACGGACTAGTCGAGAAATTTGATTGTGCTTTCGCCCGAATTTGGCTTTTGCAGTCGGATCAGGCCGTCCTCAGATTGGTCGCATCTTCTGGGATGTATACGCACACAAATGGCTCTTTTGCCAGGGTTCCAATGGGTGCGTACAAAGTTGGCAAAATCGCGCAGAATCGCGTTTCTTTCCTGAGTAATAATCTATCGGATGAAACCTGGGTCAGGGATCGCGATTGGGCCATAGCAAACAATATTCGTGGATTTGCAGGCTATCCATTGACCATTCAGAATCGTGTGATCGGCGTCTTGGCAACCTTCAGTCATCACGCGATGGCACCAGAATTTCTAGAGGTTTTACAGACCTTGTGTGCCACGGTATCTGTAGCGCTAGATACAGCTTTGCAGTATCAGAAAGAGCGGCAAGCCTGGCAAGCTTCTGCTCATAGCACAGTTCTCAGCGAGCTTTCCCTCTCAGATCAATTGGCTGGCATTTTGAGCGCTGCTCATCTCACCTTGATTGGCACCGAACAGCCTCTGGGTTTGCCCCTGGCTTATGTGTTTCTACGAGCAGCGGAAGCCCTCAATAGGATGGGGTGTACCTACTGCCGATTGATCTACAGCTCGGAATCTGTTGCCATAGAGGCAATTATCATGGTCCCCGAGCTAGAATTCCAGGCGCAAGAAGACTGGATTCAGTCTTCTTTGGGTGACCTTTTTTTTACCATAGGCTGTTTGGGAGGCGTGTTCCAGACCCAAATGGAAATCAACCAGAAAGCCATTCAAGTTTTGCTCAAGCTCCCCTATGCAAACTGTACGTTGGGGTGTCGCTTGCGCATCCAATGTGGCTTACCTGTTCTGCAAATGGCTTTCACTCATTTGTCCTACTTGGCGGGGTTGATTGTTTGCAATACAGCCGATCCAGAAATTCCCGTACTGACGGATGACATCACCCAAATTCAACCGGCCCAGCGTGTGATTTGGCTCAAGCGAGAGGCTCGGACTCTACCGAAAGGGATTCAGGTCAGTGTCGATCTGTCAATCCAGCCAGAGCAATTGCGCGAGGCAGTTGGAGCAGTCATGCGTGGCGAAGCTTGGAGGATTGAGTCAAAAGCCGAAGGGCAGCAACCACTCTCAGAGCGGGAGCTAGAGATTATAAGCTTGCTCGCACAAGGATTGCGCGACCGGGATGTCGCCAGCAGCTTGTTCATCACGGAGAGCACCGTGAAGTTTCACCTCAATAATGTGCTCTCGAAACTAAAGGCACGTACTCGCTTTCAGGCCCTTCACCAAGCGATGGTGAACGGCTGGATCCAGTGATCGGCGAGCACTCGAGCGCGATTGGCATCCTGCTCATTATCTGAATTTTCTGTATCGAGACATACTGAATCCTGGGAGCTGAGCAATTGCAGGGACCTGTCTAAATCGATAGTTCTCCCAGGGCAAATAGGTCGAGATTTTGGGTGAATGGCTCCATACCCCTGGTCTTAGTGCCAGACTACTTTTTTCTGTATTGAGAGACACAAACTCTCGCAGAAGCAGCTCTTAGTCTGCACGGTAATTCGAGAAAAATTCTCGGGGTTTATCCCCGAATGTCTAGCCGCTCCACTTGCCTGCTGATCTTGCTCAAGTTTGGGGACTTTGTTTGGAGCGTTGCAACGGCAGGTCTGCGAAAAGTTTTAGTTTGGTTAGGAGAAATACATGCCAGAAGTTACAGCCCCTGCCCACCAGACCGGCGACTTTCTTGTCGATTATGAGGAAAAGGTTTTTCCAGATGTGAAGGCGGAGCCGGGTGAGAAAGCACTGGTCACCTTCCACACAGTTGCCTTCGAAGGCTCCATTGGTCTGGTGAACTTGCTCACGGCCACGCGTCTGCTACGCAAGGGCTTTGAAACATCGATTTTGCTGTACGGTCCTGGGGTCACGCTGGGAGTTCAGCGCGGCTTTCCCAAGCTTGGGGACGAGGCATTCCCCGGCCACCAGGCGATGAACAATCAGATCACCAAGTTCATGTCTGAAGGCGGCAAGGTTTACGTCTGTCGTTTTGCCCTACAAGCGCTTTACGGTCACGGCGAACCTTCGCTCATTCCTGGGATTCGCCCGGTGAGCCCGCTGGATGTCCTAGACATCGTTCTTTTGCATCGCAAGGATGGAGCCTTCATCCTAGACACCTGGACACTTTAGCGAATCATTCAGCAATGGATAGCCAGTGGTGGTTCCGCCAACCACTGGCTGCCAGGGAAAACTATGGATTACTCACAGAAGGTTCGGGCTGCCGCAGTGCAAGTCAGCCCGGTTTTGTTCAGCCGAGATGGGACAACAGAAAAGGTCTTGCAAGCAATTGCCCAAGCGGCTCAGGAGGGGGCGCAGCTCGTCGTTTTTCCTGAGACTCTGGTTCCGTATTACCCCTACTTTTCGTTCGTCACGCCTCCGGTGCTAATGGGCAAGGAGCACATGCGCTTGTACGAAGAGGCAGTGACGATACCCGGTCCAGTCCCGGACGCTGTGAGCCAGGCGGCTCGACTCCACGGTGTGGTGGTGGTGTTGGGGGTAAATGAGCGCGACCATGGCAGCCTTTACAATACCCAGCTGATTTTTGATGCGGATGGAACCTTGTTGCTCAAGCGGCGCAAGCTCACGCCTACCTATCACGAGCGCATGGTCTGGGGACAGGGCGACGGCTCAGGCTTAAAAGTGTTAGAGACCGCAGTCGGCAAGCTGGGCTGTCTGGCCTGCTGGGAACACTACAATCCCCTGGCTCGATTCGCCTTGATGGCACAACATGAGCAGATTCACTGTGCGCAGTTCCCTGGCTCCCTGGTGGGCCAAATTTTCACCGATCAGATTGAGGTCACGATTCGCCACCATGCTCTGGAATCCGGCTGCTTTGTAGTCAATGCCACCAGCTGGCTCTCGCCAGAACAAGTGGCCCAAATCACCGCCAATGAGACCTTGCAGCGCACCCTAACCGGTGGTTGTAACACCGCAATCATCGGCCCTGAGGGCAACCATTTGTGTCAAGCGATTACGGAGGGCGAAGGGATGGCAATTGCCGATTTAGATTTCTCCTTGATCACCAAGCGCAAGCGCATGATGGACGCGGTGGGACACTACGCTCGCCCTGATCTGCTGCAACTGCGTCTTGATCCAGACGCGAAGACAGCGATGGCTGCCGAGCGGTTCAGCGCTCAAAAACCGGGCATCGGCATGGAAACAGAGGCTGTTCAGGGTTTGAACTCTGAGCTGCCGCCTGCTAGCAGCGGTGCCCCGACTGACCAGTCCGCCCTGTTGACTCACCTCTAAATAAATAGAGCACTGCCGACCGCTCGGAAACCATGAACAAACAACTTCTAATCACAGAGCTTCAATCCCAGGGACTGAGGCTGCTGGACCTCGGTTTGGGGGTCGCTGGGCGCAAAGGGGGGGCCGGTCCTTCAGATCACAAAGCGGTGACCGTGGACGGGACGACGGTGATGGTGCCGATTTTCACGGGCGTTGCGCCCCACTCGCCCTATAGCGCACGCGTCGACTTGGCGACTGGGCAAACCACGCTGGAGCGAGCCGGAGAGGCCATTGCGCCGATCAGTTTTCCGCAACAGCCCCAGTTCTACGGCCTGAGCACCGCCGAGGGCGTTCCTTACTGGAAGATCGCCCTGCTGCACAGCCATGACGTTTTGGCTACGACGGTCTTGCAGACCTGCATGCGCTACAGCGAGGTGGCCACAGCCTGCCAGTTCTGTGCAATTGGCCAGTCTCTGGAGGCGGGGCGCACGATCGCCCGCAAAACCCCAGCCCAGCTAGCCGAGGTGGCCGAAGCCGCTGTGCGTCTAGATGGGGTGAGGCACTTAGTGATGACCACCGGCACGCCCAACAGCGGTGATCGCGGCGCGGCCTACCTAGCGGACTGCGCCAGCGCGATCAAGGCCCGCGTGGCTCTGCCGATTCAGGCTCAGTGTGAACCGCCTGATGCTTTTGTCTGGTTTGAGCGCCTGAAAGCCGCCGGGGTTGATAGCCTGGGCATGCACCTGGAGGCGGTTGAGCCGCAGGTGAGGGCACAGCGGATGCCGGGCAAAGCATCTGTGCCGGTGGCCTATTACTTCGAGGCGTTTGCCGCAGCGGTCAAGGTCTTTGGCTGGGGACAGGTGAGCACCTATCTGCTGGCGGGCTTGGGAGACAGTCTGGAAACGCTGGTCGGGGCCTGTGAGCGCTTAATTGCTATCGGTGTTTACCCATTTGTGGTGCCATTTGTGCCGATTACTGGCACGCCGCTGGCCGAGCAGCCTGCGCCCAGCAGTGAGTTGATGCACAGCCTCTATCGTCAGGTCGCTGCCTTGCTTCAGCGAGCGGGGATGTCGTCTGCGGATGTCCACGCCGGTTGCGCCAAATGTGGCGCTTGTTCGGCTCTGTCTACTTTTGAAGCTTAGGGTATGTCCACGAATCCCTATCGGTTCAAACTGGCAACGACTGGCTCGGAGATCGCAGCTTATTTTGCCCTGCGCCACGCCATTTTTGTCGAGGAGCAAGGTTTATTTGAGACGTGCGAAACGGACGAGCTCGACGCGATTGCCTATCCGATCATCGCCGTTGAAGCCAAGGCTTCGTCGCTCAAAGTCTTAGGGATTGTGCGCATCTACGAGCTGGAACCGGGCCTGTGGTATGGGGGCAGGCTGGGCGTCCATCCAGACTATCGGCGGGTCGGCAGCTTGGGCAAAGGCTTGATCTACAAAGCCGTGACGACGGCCAATACCTGGGGCTGTCAGCAGTTTTTGGCCACGGTGCAACGGCAAAATGTCCGCTTTTTTCAGCGGCTACACTGGCGGTCGCTGGAGGAGATCACCCTCTGTCAACAGCCCCACCATCGCATGGAAGCTGACCTGACTTACTATCCTCCCGGCACTGAGCTGCGTCCCAGCTTGCCCCTGCTGATTCAAGAGGCCTCCTGATGCTATCAGCGCTGGTGGCACGGCTCCGGCAGTCTCTGGGCATTCTGCAAAAGCAGGATATTCAGACTGCGGCGCGAGCGCTGGGATTGGGGCCAAAGCCACAGTCCTACCCAATTTTGGTGGGAGATGACTGTGCGGCCATTCCCGATGCGGAGGGCTATCTGCTGCTGGCGGCGGAAGGCATGTGGCCGTTGCTAGTAGAAACGGAGCCCTGGTTTGCTGGTTGGTGCGCCGTGTTGGTCAATGTCAGCGATATTTACGCGATGGGAGGCCGTCCCATTGCTGTGGTAGACGCCTTGTGGAGTCGGTCGGTGAGCGCCACGCAGCCGCTTTGGCAGGGAATGCAGGCGGCGGCACAAGCTTACAACGTGCCGATTGTCGGCGGACATACCAACTGCCACAGTCCCTACGAGGCGCTGAGCGTTGCCATTGTGGGACGGGCGCAGCGGCTGATTACCAGCTTCAATGCTCAGCCCGGCGATCAGTTATTGATGGTCGTGGATTTTCGCGGCAAAGCTCACCCCAACCACCCCTTTTGGAACGCTTCGACGGAGGCGGATCCGCTGCGGCTGCGTGCCGATCTCGAACTCTTGCCGCAGCTGGCGGAGGCTGGTCTGTGTGATGCGGGCAAAGATATCAGCATGGGTGGCCTGATTGGCACCGTGCTGATGTTGCTAGAGACTTCCGGCTGTGGGGCGGTTCTAGATCTGGAGAAAGTTCCTGCGCCTGAGGACTGGCCTTTGGAGCGTTGGCTGCTGTGTTTTCCCAGTTATGGCTTTCTGCTGAGCGTTCGCCCAGAGCGGGTGGCAGCGGTTCAGTCGCAATTCCAACGGCGGGATTTGGTCTGTGAGCGGGTCGGCGAAGTTCAACCGACCACACAGCTGGTGCTGAAATTGCGAGGGGAATCAGTTCAGTTCTGGGATTTTGCGCAGCAGAGTTTGACCGGCTTTTCTAAGCCTGGGACCGCAGGAATTAGGTGAATGGCTATGATGCCTGGGCGCTCGCTGCGGATTGCCTTGTTTGTCTACGCCACCAAGCCTAGAGGCTCGGTGATTCATACGCTGGAGCTGGCTGAGGCGCTGCAGACGCTGGGGCATCAGGTTTGTGTCTACGCGCTGGATAAAGATGGGACCGGATTTGGGCGTTCTGTGTCCTTTGAGTGCCAGTTGATTCCGGCTCGCCCTGCACCCCCAGGCATCGACGCGCTGATTCAGCAGCGCATTCAAGAATTTGTAGATTATTTGAGCCAGTCTGGGCCGGTTTACGACTGCTATCACGCCCAGGATTGCATCAGTGCCAACGCGCTGTTGACCTTACGACAGCGTCGGCACATTCCTCAGTTTGTGCGCACGGTTCACCACATTGATGACTTCAACAGTCCCTACCTTCAGCAGTGTCAGGAGCGTTCGATTCGCGAGCCTGACTGGTGTTTGTGTGTGAGTGCCTACTGGCAAGCAGAGCTGCGGTGGCGCTACCAGGTCCATGCGCCACGGGTGCTCAATGCGGTGGATAGCCGACGATTTTCTGCGCAGCCGGACGGGTCCGAGCTCTGGCTAAAGCAACGGTTGGGCTTGAACGGTTCGCCCATTTATCTCACGGTGGGCGGCATTGAGCCCCGCAAAAACTCGATCAAGCTGTTGCAGGCGTTCGCCCAGGTGCGGGCCGAGTGTCCACGGGCGCAGCTGGTGATTGCAGGAGGCGCGACCCTATTTGACTACCAGGCCTACCGAGATGAATTTTTCGCGGCGGCGGCTCGGCTGGGGGTGGGCCTCGGGGAGTCTTTGATGCTGCCGGGGGTGATCTCAGCAGCAGAGCTGCCGACGCTGTATCGGGCGGCGGATGCGTTTGTGTTTCCGTCGCTCAAGGAAGGTTGGGGGCTGGTGGTGCTAGAGGCCATTGCCTCGGGGTTGCCGGTGATTACCGCGAACCAGCCGCCGTTCACGGAATTTCTGTCTAGCCGCCAAGCGCTGCTGATCGATCCCCAGTCCCCGGCGGCGATTGCCCAGGCGATGCGAGCGGTACTGCAGCCTGAGCTGGCGAGTTCGCTGGTTCAGCACAGCCGTTCGCTCTTAACCCTATACACTTGGGAAACTTCTGCCCAGCTGCATTTAGAGCAGTACTGCCGACTGCTCGCCCACCCTCCACTGCCAGCTCCTCACCCTTGAGACACGATGCCTGAAATTCTGTTCCGCGTCCGCTGGCCTGATGGCTCCCAAGAGACCTGCTACTCACCCTCGCTGGTGGTCAAGGACTACTTCACGCCGGGCTGCGAATACGATCTCGAAGACTTTGTGGAGCGTTCCCGCACCGCGCTCAAAACTGCCAGCGAGCGCGTTCTGGCCAAGTATGGCGTGCCCTGTGGCCGAGCCTTGGGGCAGCTCCAGCGCATCGAGTCGGCGGCGACTCAGTACGGCCAACTACCCCAGCCCAGGGTGCGCTTGGTGCAATTTATCGAGTAATCCGCTGGCAACAGCTCTACAGTAGTCGTCTGAGGCTAAACAGGATGTGGCTCACCCATGCGCCGATTCACCGCGAGCACTGTGTTGCTGGGGCTGCTGCTCGGCGGTTTGCCCATGCCGCTCAAGGCCCAGGCCCCAGACGCAGCTCAAGCGCTCAGCGCTATCCGCGCCACCCTTGTGAACCTGGGGACCGGAGCCGAAATTGACTCAATTAGTGTGGTTGAGTCGTACGCCTTGGCTGAATGGTCCGCCTATGGAAGCGTGGGCCAAGCCGTTCTAGAACAAGTGGGTGACGACTGGGTGATCATCGCTTCCAGCCAGGGGATCTACGATCTGGACACTCTGACCCAAGAAGGCATCCCTTCAGATACGGCCACCCAACTTATCAACCGCCTGAACACCCTGCGCCGATGAGTACCACCCCAGCCAAGGCTGACGACCTCGGAACGCCAGCCGTCAAGCCTGGAACTCGCGGCTGACAGCTCGCCACTCGGACTTTGCAGCTCGAAGCTCGGCCAATCCGGCCTAAAGCTCCAAAGGTTGAGCCAAAGACTCGACTCATCCAGCGGAGAACTCGGACCTTGGGGGCCAAGGCTCGGCTTGCCAAGCTTGGGGCTCCAAGGGTGCACAACCCAGCTTGAAGGGGGGAGTGGCGAAGCCGGTGGATTATGCCAGAAGCCTGGTGGTTGGAGAAAGGAGCTTGGGGTCTTCGTAGAAGATCCCGCTGGGTGGCTGCCTGTGTCCACGCAAACGCCAACTGTACAGGATTAAACTGTCCAACGACAGCTTGAACAAGCACAACTCGCGCCTCGTACTGAGCTAAGTTTCCCATCAAACTCAATGCTGTTGTTTGCCGTTCCCACACGTATCCAAGTTCAATTCCTACTGAATATGGCAGCACGTTCACGCTTGCTCCAGTATCCAACAGGCCAGATGTCATCACAGAGCTTTGTTGATAAACCAGGGTGAGAGGCAAGCATGGACGAAAACTCGCTTCGCCCAATATAGCATCAAGAGGAACAAAAGGATATCGTTCACCGTTACGCACGGTCTTGAGTTTTAGCAGCTTCTAGCACTTTTAACATCGTATCTGCTGCTTCAACCGCATCATAGGGCGACCACACTGGATAAGATTGGTCGGATTTAATTAGATCCGTTTCTTGTTGAGCTAGTTCGGAGATTAGAACTTGCATGACATAGAATTTGTCTGCACGGCTCAACCACTGCAATGCCAAGATTAGTTCTGATGAAACCATGAAAGTACTCCGGTTAAGTCAGGTCTGCCTCTCTATTTTAGTTGATGCAGAGACTTGCTACTGAAGTCTGGGCCAGGCGGGATGGAGACAATATCACTTGGTCTAAGTGAAAGCATTTGACCCGCAACGCGCAGGGTTCCAACCCCTTCGATCACAACTCACAACAAGCATCTCTGCTTGGGCGTAGTAAAAGTGGTACGGGCAAGAGCGCTTTCCAGGCGCGACAATATCAATGGATGCGCCTTCTCATTCAATCTACACAACTTGATTGTTCATAGTATTTTCTAATAGTCGAGCCGCACTATAAAATGGCTCTCCTTCAAAATTTAAGCACTCTAACTTTTTCAAAAGTAAATCCTTCAGAGCCAAATTATTATGCTCGACAAGAATAGATCGTAAGTCATAACCGTCCATCAGAATGATAGATTTTTCATGATTCTGTTTTAGTAAGGGGCATACATTTTTTGACCAACCATTGATTGATAAAAATAATCCTAATGTCTGTTTGCCAGAGCGGCTGATTTTGCCATAAAGGCTATCAAGTTGTCGTACATCCGTTAACTTTTGAGTCCATTTGCATTCAACTAGATAGTACCAGCTTTCAAGCTTAAATGCACCGTCTATTTGTTCTCCACCCTCATTTCTCTTAAAGCTTTTTCGAGTTGGAATCTCATAAAGAGAAAAAATACGTTCTAGCAAGTCTTCAAGTAGAAATCCTCGCTGTTTCTTATCTTCCGAATTTACTAACTCTGCAAAGCTATCAAATTCCAGCAGAAGACTAGATCGAAGTGAAGAAAATTCCTCTTTCTTCAGAGAATCCTGATTACGATTCTTTGCATTACCTCCTTGCAATCTTTCTACAATTTTTTGACATCCATTAAATAAGTCTTCCTCCTCAGTGGTGATAACTTTCCGAGCTATTAACTTCTTTATCCTCCAGTATTCCAAAATTTTTTCTATCAGTTCTCCTACTGTAGAATTAGGTTCTTCTTTCCAAAAACCTCTTAATCGATTTGCTTTTGAGCCACTGTGATAATTATATTTTTCATCATATATATCGATATTTAAACTTTCTAAGACAAATTCTTGGAAGGTTCTGTTTGAAAAGTCAAGCACATAGCCACTATCCATTTCGAGCAATTTCTCTAGCTTAATCTTTTCAATACTTGTTAAATCTGACATCTCAAATCTAGGTTGAAAGTGAAAGAAGGGTAATGCCTAACAAGCCCAATGCACACCGACCGCCGAGAGGTGATTGGCTGGGAGATCGAGGTGATCGGCGGCGGGTGATTGGGCTTGTTATGCTGAGATCACTCACCATTTGCTGCTTTTGGAGTTTACTTGCTAACTGCATAGCAATAACAGTCTCGTGGCTCTTGAGACGTATTCGGGTGAATGAGCCACCGCTTCAACACACCTTCTCTCTGCATTCCAACC
>JANNOU010000212.1:0-37393 GCA_031399305.1 Leptolyngbya sp. SOY_34_metabat_272 | reverse complement strand
CCTCGTTAGAGAGATCCAAAGACTCACTGACCAGCCTCAGAGACTTAGCCACAAGCCCTAAAACCTCATTAAAGAGGTTCTGAGACTTCTGCGCGAGGTCCTGAACCTCACCAGAGAGATTTAAAGACCCGCCCACGAGGTTCAAAGGCGAATGGCACTGACTTAAGCCCAGCAGGGACTCCTTGCGCAGGGGGTCTGGGGGAGGCGCTTCGTCCCCCAGTGGGGGGTGGGGGCAAACGCCCCCCAATCCGGGTTCTCTCTACCACCTACGACCTGCCTAAGTCAGTGCCACTCAGTCCCGAAGCTCAACTCCTCAGAAACCCCAAACATCCTCTAGAACAACAACTCTAAATCCAATTGCCGCAGATCCAGGCAATAAAGCCACCCCTGCTGACCGGACCAAGTGGCAACCAGCAGATAGTGCTGCGCATACACCGTCGCAGCAGTCGGCTGGCCCGCCAGGGTCAAATTCCCGACAATTTGGCCGACCGGATCCAGCAAAGTCAGCGTTTGCTCAGCACTGGCCGTAATGTAGCCCCAGGGAGCGCTCAGGAGCAGCCTAGGCGAATAGCCCAAAAACAGGCGGCGCAGCTGAAACGCCTTGAGGTCAATCAACAGCAGCGTGCTCGGCTCACTCGGGCTAGCCGCCAGCAGATGGTAAGGCACCGGCCCAGTTACTACCTGCGTGACCGCCATGGGCAGGTCAAAGCGCTCCATACAATTGCCCCGACGCGACCAGATCTGGACTTGCGGATGCTCACCCACGCAGACCACCGCCAGATGATGCCGGTCCAGAGGAGTAAGCGTCGGCAGATTGGGAGCCTCCGGCAGGCGACCCGGACGGCTCCAAACGCCAGAATACAGAGATTGGAAAGTCAAGGCGTTGTGGGAAGCCGTGGCCAGCCAGCGTCCGCCTGGCTCCAGAACACTCACCAGGTTCTGCGCCCCCTGCAGCAGCACTTGTGGCACGGCAGCCGGTTGCACCCGATAGAGGCCGTGTCGGGTGGCGGCGTAGCAGCCTCCGACGGTCCGATGCAGCGCCTGCACGGCCGCAGATAGCTCGACGATCGGGATCTGAGCCCAGCGCTCAGATCCCCCTAGCCGCTCAGGCAGAGGTTGCCAGCCCACCTGAGTGCCCGCCGCCCAGCCCAAAAGCGGTGCAGCCGTCGCATGCTCAATCACCTGCAGGGCGTTCAGCGGCAACCGCAGCGGCTCCGCGTCGCCACCTGGCTGAGTGAGATCGAGGGGGGACAGTGGTCGGCGCGGCTGCATCGGCGCATCGGCGCGATCCGAGGCTCGGGCGGATCGCGCTAGCGTCGTAGCGTATGCCTGCACAGCGCTCAACATCTGAGCCGCCGACTTGAAGCGGCGGGCAGGCAGTTTTTGCAGAGCCACCTGCAAAATTTCGCGCAACGGCCCAGCCAGCGTAGTCGGCAGCGAGACCGGCTGATTGAGATGAGCACTCATCAACTGAGCGGGCAGCCCCGAAAATGGACGCTCGCCCAAGAGCATCTCGTAGAGGATAATGCCCACGGCATAGAGGTCAGACGAGACCGAGAACTCGCCGTAGAAGCGCTCTGGAGCCATATAGGCCGGGGAGCCACTATTGCCCTGCCGGTCATGCGAGCTGACATAGCCTCGGCCCGGTCCTGGACGGGTCGCCAGTGGTGGCTCTGGTTGCAGGTGGGCGATGCCAAAGTCAGAGATGCGCGCGGTCCAGCCATTGGCGGTTAAATTTAGCAGAATGTTCTCGGGCTTGACATCGCAGTGGATGATTCCCTGCTGATGCGCCTGGCTGAGACCCGAAAGCACTTCGCTAGTCAAATTCAACAGCACTGACAGTGCCAGTTGGCTCTCCTCCTGAATTACCGCCCGCAAGGTGCCCCCCTCGCAGTAATCCATCACCAGATAGCGTCCGGTAGCAGTGTGCTCCAGGGCCTGGCAGGTCACGATGTTGGGGTGGCGCAGCGCCAGCAAAAAACGCAGCTCCCGCAAAAACTGATGCGTGGGAAAGCGCTGCTGATCGAGCTCCTTGAGTGCCACTAACTGTCCACTAACGCGGTGCCGCGCCACATAAACCCGCCCAAACTGGCCCCGGCCCACTAGGCTCAGGATGCGGTAGCGCGACGACGGAAGCTGGGTACCAGAACGCTGAGCCACAGGAAATCAGGGGGACCAAAGCTGGGGCAGATGGGAAAGGGTCGCAGCGACTCAGCTCAGACTCGTCGGCTGGAAAGCAGCCCCTAAAACTAACGTTCAAGGGCGCTCAAGGGCAGAGTCGAGCCAGGATACTGTCGTGATCCAGCCCTTCCTCCAGCAACTCCTCCACCGCAGCTAGCCGAGTCTCCAGCCCGAGAATGAAGTGGTTGGTGCTCGCCCCCAGCGATTCACAGCTCGTCTGCACACAGTGCAGTTCGCGGCCCGAGAGCTGGGTGAAAAACGAGCTGAGCACGCCAGCCTCCAGGAAACAGGCGGGCCGCTGACTGTCTTTCACCTGCGCTACAAAGGGCGAGTGGCTGATCGTAACCACCAAAAAGCCGCGATGCTGGAAGCTCTGATCCAGGTCCAGCTTGCCCAAGCCGTGCGCCACCCAGCACTCGCGTAGGCACTGCAAGAACAAGACCATCTCCATCTCAGAGACGGGCGTGTCGTAGTACTCGCTCACCTCCTCGCAGAAGCGGCTGTAGAAATTTTTGCCCCACCAGCGTCCGCAGTTAAACAGCACCAGCCGGGTCGCTTGACCCGTTTCTTTCTCCAGACCGGTGTAGATCGAGCGGATCAGCGTCTCCGGCAGCGCCAGCAAGCGGTCACCCCGGCGGTTTTCCAGGATGCCCAACTCCAGATCGCCCCGGACATAGGTGGCAGGGGCAAAATAATTGCCGGGCACACGGTCATTTTTAAGCAGATCGGCAACGGAAATCATCAGCACTCAAGAGGTGAGAGGTCAGCCGCTCAGGCAGAGCCCACCAGGGACGCCTGGGCAAGGGTCACGTACGGACAGAGTAGAGCGAATTGGGGTGGCGAGAGCTCCTGTTTCAAGCCCTGACTGAGCAAGCCATAGAGCGCTTCGTTGATCGGGCGCAGATTGAAGGCGCGGTTGACCTCCTCTAACCAGCCCAGCAGGCGTTCGCGCAAGAACACTTCATCATTGAGTAGCATCGCCATCGCGCAGTAGCGCAGCACCACCAGCAGGTTTTTGATGGCGCGCTCCAGGTCCTCAATCGAGGCGTTGGGCAGATCCACCTGGATTTGGTCCGCAACGCTCTGGAGCACCTCAATTTCGTGGTCGCGCAGACGCTTGTAAGCGTCCAGGCGCTCAGGTAGAGACTCCACGTAGAGGGTCAGCGTATTCAACTCTTCGGCCTTCAGGTAGCGACCTTCGGCCCGATCGAAAATAGACTCAAATTCAAGATTCATAGACAGAGTTTTATCGTAGGCAAAAGCGGCTAGCTAGGGCGGCCCAACATCTCTTGAGCCAGTGCGATGTACTGATTGGCCAGGCGGGCAGAATCCGCAGGCAAGATCTCCTGGATCACTTCCTGCAGCAGACGGTAGGCCAGATCGCAAGAGTCTTGCTTATCCAGCGCCCGCATCACGGTTTGCAGCCAGAACAGCAGATTCTCTTTCAGGTAGTCTTCATCGTTGCGCAGCAGCGCCACCGCGCAGTAGCGCAGGATCTCCGTCATGTCCTGACCACACCGCTCGCGGGCGTTGGGACCAAAACGGGTCTGGAGGTGAGGGTCCTCCTGCGCATAGCGGGCGAGCGCCCGCTCGATGAGCAGCGCTTCTTGTTCTTTGAGGAGCTGATGAGTCTGCAAGCGCAGCGCAAAGGAAGACAGATAGTCTTCCAGAGCCTGCAGTTCGCTGGTGTTTAGGTAGCGCCCGTCTGCATTCTGAATTGTGGTTTTGAAGTGCTTGGCAAATACCGACATGGCGGAAGCTCCTACCGAAAACAAGTCCTAAAACAAGTCTGAGAACTGATCCAGCGTGAAATCTTCTTCCGTAGCCGCAACCGGTATCGAGCTGGGTGCAGCAGCGGCAACCCTCACATCGGTCGGCTGCCCCAGCCAGGGAATCGCTGCGAAGAACTGACTCACGCTCAGCCGCAAGCTCAGCGGGCCGGTGGGTGGGTTCTGTTCCTGAGCCAGTGCCTGCACGACCGGCGGCTTATCCTCCCAGTTGATTCCCTGCAAAAACACACCGACTGGCTGAGCCAACCAGGCCGCCTGCCGCTCAGTCTGAGCCTGGAAACCATTGGGCGCTAGGGCTTCTACGCTCATCGCAGCCGTTCTCCCCCGCGCAACCGCTTCTCGATGTCGCGGGCCGTTGCGCCCTCGTTTTGCCAAAAGGCGACGGCGTCGATGCGGTCCTGACGACCCAGCAGGAATTTGCAGTAGGTTTCGCCCATGGAGTAGCACTGAATCTCGATACAGCTGAGCTGCTTGCGCACCAAAGAGGTGAAGAAGCCCGAGAACAGCCCCGCGTACAGATGGCAGACAGGCTTGCCTACATCGCCCAGGGTTCGCGCCACCGCTGAGTCGAACAGGCTGATGAACATAAAACCCTGCTTGCGGTCGCTGATATCCACCTCCCAGCGTCCCCAACCCTGCGAAGTGAAGGGCCACCACCAAGTCTCCAGTAGGAACAGCAGATTGGTCTGGCGCATATTGCGGCCAAACTCCCGCTCAAACCAGATTTCGAAAAACTCAGCGTCGTTGCGACCCCACTCGCAGCCGATCGTGTACATGATCGCAGCGGAGGCATCACCGACTTCTTCTTCTAGGCCTTCTAGCAGGCCAATGATGAAGTCT
Organism: Leptolyngbya sp. SOY_34_metabat_272; assembly: GCA_031399305.1. Taxonomy (GTDB): domain Bacteria; phylum Cyanobacteriota; class Cyanobacteriia; order FACHB-261; family FACHB-261; genus FACHB-261. The sequence continues at coordinate 32,582 of JANNOU010000212.1, read as the reverse complement.
TCGCTAGAGAGCAGGTTGCGCCCCCCATTCCAGTCAGTCACCGACCCCTGGTCCGCATTGAACTGGAAAAAATCTTTAAAGCTGTAGTGGTTGTGCTTTTTGGGGTTGTGGCTTGTCGGACGCTCGAGGGGTACAACGCCGTCTGGCCCGGAGCTGATGATTGCCGTCACAGTTTTCTCTCCTGTATTGACTCACTGGATCCTGGGCTCACCGTCCCAGAAAAACATGCGACCTGACGCAGGGACTCGCTTGAGCTCCCAGGGTCAGGGGTTGGTAATTGCCAGGCTTGCAGTCGATAGCAGTTGGATTGCTTGGATCGCTGAAGCTGTACGTCCGCTTCCTTAGGTTTAATCTGCCACAGGGAATTCTGAACTTCACCATCACTGTCACCTTCCAAATCTAAAAGCTCCTTAAAAATTCGTTAGAGAGTTTGGGAGAGTGGCCAGTGAGTCGAGCGGACCTTAGGCTTGGCGGGTGTGCTGCCAGTGGTCGCCGACGCGGAAGTCGGTGTTGGCTAAATGCTTGAGCATGGAGCGGGTGATCAACTTGCCCGCTTCCACCAACACCTGACCGGTGATCGGGTGCAGTAGATCCTGATCGGTGCGCCGACCGATCAGCGCTTCAATATCTTGCAGCGAATTCACGTACATTCCGGGCGGCAGCTCCAGAATCACACCATTGCCCATCACCCGCGACTGGCAGGCCAAGCGGGAGTTGGACTTGCAACTGGTGATCACTTCCAAGGTGCGCCGCTCCCGGCGCGACACCGGTGAGAGCGCCTCCATGCCATCGCGGACGTAGACATGACAGGTGGCACAGAGGCCGCGCCCGCCGCACTCCTTGAGCACATCCAGATCCTTGGAGATCAGAACCGACAGCAGGTTGCCATTGGTCGCAACCTCTGTGCTCTGGGCGATGGGTTCGAGTCTGACCACTTTGGGCATGGGGATGAACGGGCTCCTGGGCAACAAGTTCAGGCTAGCCGTTATCGCCAAGGCTAGGCCGGTCTAACAAGATTTGTTTCTGCCGCTCGTTGAGGCCGTCGCGATCCAGCATCTGGGGAAAATCTCGCAGCACTTGAGCGCAACGCCGGGTAAACGACTTGACCCACTCGCGGATTAGCTGGTGGTGGGTGGGCAGAAACTGGGTAGCATCGCCGCTGAAGGTTACCCGCCCGGTCCGCTCCACGTTGAACTGAGTCAACCACTCGGATTTGGGGCGGCTCACCTTCCAGTAGTTCACAATCACTGCCGTGCCCAGGTAGCGACTGGTGAAGCGGCTCAGATGATTGAGCGCGGCAACGACGTCCTCCAAGCTAGGCGGAGGCGGGCTAGCAGCGAGAGGGATAACGGGCTGAACCGGTAGCGACGTCGGCGACGCGGCAGATTTGATGGGTGGTGGTAGGGGCGGCACCGGGCGCAGCGCCGTCATGGGCAGGGGGCCAGACACCGTGGTAGGTTCGGCTGCGTGCTGACCTTTCTCTTCCAGTGGGATGGCTAGCGGCTCAGGATCTAAAGCAGGGAGGGGCGGCAGCGAGGGGGAGCTGCTGCTGGCCCAATGGTTGCGGCTAGGCTGAGTAAGGCTGCCCGCCAGGAGCTTGAAGGTGGTGATGGCATTGTGGATGTCCTCCTGAAAGGTCTTGCGCAGCAGCGCTACACCCTTGAGGTAGTCCACACGGCCCAGAATATTGTCGGCTAAAACCAAGAGTACAATGCCACGCGAGAGCTTATAGATAAAGACCTGGTGACCGACAAATTGAAATTCAAAGGACTCAAAGCCGTCGGGAGTCGTTTCAACTACCTGCAGAATGCCCTGGGCTAGGGCCTCTCGCTGACGAGAGTTGAGCGCCTGATCGAGACCGTAGAAGTAGGGACGAGAATGTCCATCCATCAGGGCAACCCCTGCGATTCCTGGTAGATTCAGAAAATCCTGGACAACCTCCCGTTTCATCTCAAGCTATCCCATAACTTGCTGACGGCAATGAATCTTTAGGCCAAGGGGTCTTAAGCTGCTAGGTTTTTGATAGGGCTGCTCGCGGCCAAAAGCAGTGGCCTAAGCTAAGCGCCAGCGTCAGCGCTACCGGTGGCAGTCGCGCCAATAGTCAACCAATCGTCCAGCAGACCCCATGCAGGAGGCGTAATTGATACAAAAATTTGCGATTGCTTTGCCATTTTCCCAAACCCTCGAAGACTCTCTGCTGTGCGGCTGGATTGCGTGCTTCATTGACCTGCCGGACTGCGGTCTGGGCGTCGCCGATGTTGGCACCCCGGCGCTTGCCATCCCCTTGCTAGGTTGAGTGCTATGACCGACCTTCCTTTCACTCTGGACCAGCTTCGTATCCTCAAAGCCATTGCGAGCGAGGGGAGCTTCAAGCGAGCTGCAGACAGCCTATACGTGTCCCAACCTGCTGTCAGCCTTCAGGTGCAAAACCTTGAGCGACAGTTGGATGTCCCCTTGTTCGACCGGGGCGGGCGGCGAGCGCAGCTCACAGAGGCTGGACATCTCCTGCTCAGCTACGGCGACCGTATCCTGAGCTTGTGCCAAGAAACTTGCAGAGCCATTGAGGACCTTCAGAATCTGCAGGGGGGCACCCTGATTGTGGGAGCAAGCCAGACGACCGGCACCTACTTGATGCCCCGGCTGATTGGCCTGTTCCGACAAAAGTATCCTGAAGTAGCTGTCCAACTTCATGTCCATTCTACCCGTCGGACCTCCTGGAGCGTGGCGAACGGCCAAGTGGACTTGGCGATTATCGGCGGTGAGGTGCCTCCGGAACTCCACGACTCTTTAGAGATTGTTCCCTACGCAGAAGACGAATTTGCCCTGATTGTCCCAACTGTGAACCCGTTTGCACAAGCGGAGGTGATCTCGCGTGAGGACCTCTACCGGCTTCAATTCATTGTCTTGGACTCTCAGTCAACTATCCGTAAAGTCATTGACCAAATCCTCACCCGTAACGGTATCGATACTCGGCGCCTCAAGGTTGAGATGGAACTCAATTCGATTGAGGCGATCAAAAACGCGGTTCAGTCTGGGCTGGGAGCAGCTTTTGTCTCTGTCACTGCGATTGAGAAGGAGTTGCAACTGGGAGCCCTGCGTCAGCTGCGCATCGAAGGTCTAGAGATCAAGCGCACCCTATCGCTGATTACCAATCCCAATCGTTACCGTTCCAAGGCGGCAGAAGTGTTTGGCCAAGAAATTTTGCCCCAGTTTGCGGGTCCTGTTGGCAAACTAGCGTTGGTAGCCCCCCTGCCCCCCTCTATTAACGGCAGGCGAGACCCAGGCAGTCGCCCTGGCACGCCCTTGAGCGACCCAGAGACGGGCGATCTCGAGACCCAGCCGACTTAAGTACACCCCCTTGCTCACTATTCCAGGGTGCCTGAGGGGGTCCGGATCTCGACGCAGGCTAAGATTTAGGGGTTTTGTGTGGCGGTTCAGGGAGGGGCGCTCAGGGTGGACAAGCGGTATGAAGGCAAGGCGAAGATCCTCTATGCCACGGAGGAGCCAGGGGTGCTGTTGGCCCAGTTTAAAGACGATGCCACCGCCTTCAACGCCCAAAAGCGTGGCACGATCCTCGGCAAGGGCCAGATCAACTGCTCGATTTCGACTCACATATTCCAGTTTCTAGAGCGGGCTGGGGTAGCCACCCATTTTCTGGCGCAAACGGCTCCCGACCAGATGCGGGTGAAGGCAGTGCAGATTCTGCCCTTGGAAGTGGTGGTGCGCAACATTGCTGCGGGCACCCTGACCCGAAGGCTGGGCATAAAATCTGGCACAGTCCTGAAACATTCGCTGGTGGAATTCTTCTACAAGAATGATGAGCTGGGGGATCCACTGGTGACCCCAGACCACATTGAGCTGCTGGCCCTAGCCACGCCAGAGCAGGTGGATCGTTTGCGCGAGTTGGCCCTTGAGGTCAATGCGCTGCTGAGCGGGTTCTTCGAGCGCTGCGGCATCATTCTGGTCGACTTCAAGCTGGAATTCGGCCTGGAGCAGATGCCGGGTTCGGTCGGAAACCTGTTGCTTGCCGACGAGATTAGTCCAGATACTTGTCGACTGTGGGACCGTCAGAGCCTAGATCCGTACGATCGGGTGCTGGACAAGGACCGCTTCCGACTGGATCTGGGCAATGTCGAGGCCGCCTACCAAAAAGTGATGGAGCGAATTCTGGCCCAACCGGTTTAGATGGAGACTGAAGCCGATAGATGTCTAATCGGTCAGCTCTACTCGGTAAACTACAATGTGACCCGTTTCGGGTTGGTTTCGACCTGTGTGGTGTGTAGATGAGTCATGTATGCGCGTACCTTCTGTTCTGCTGGCAACCCTGGCAGCTTCAACGTCGTTAGCCACGGTTTCTCTCTGGTCTCAGAGCGCTCGGGCCCAAGATGCTCCCGCTCAACCACCTGCTCAAGTCACGCCTCCGGACGCTGCTAGCCCCGCTGCCCCAGCCCAGCCAGAGGTTACGCCGCCTCAGCCGACCCCGCCTGAGCCCAGCTCCCCTGTTCCAACTCCGCCCGCTCAAACTCCACCAGCTCAGCAGCCAAACCCTGAACCCCAGGCCCAAGAGCCGCAGGTGCTGGTGGGCGAGGTTGTCGTCGTCGGGGCCCCCGGTCCCCTGGAAGACGAGGTCTACCGGGTGATCCGCACCCAGGCGGGCCGCACCACCACTCGGAGTCAGCTGCAGCAGGACATTAATGCCGTCTTCGCGACGGGTTTCTTTGCAAACGTCGAAGCGGTTCCCGAGGACACGCCGTTGGGCGTCCGGGTGAGCTTTATCGTGACCCCCAATCCAGTCCTGCAAGCAGTGCAGGTTCAGGGCGGGCAGGCGGGAATTCTGCCGCCCAATGTGGTGGACAATATTTTCCGCCCCCAGTATGGCTCTACCCTGAACTTTCAGCGCCTACAGCAGGGGGTGCGCGACCTAGAGAAGTGGTATCAGGACAATGGCTACGTGTTGGCCCAGGTGGTCAATGTACAGGCGACTCCTGAAGGTGTCATCACCTTAACCCTCGCCGAGGGCCAGATCGAGAACATCCAGGTGCGCTTCCTCAATGACGAGGGCCAGCCCGCCAACGCTGACGGCACACCTGTGCGGGGACGCACCAGAGACTTTGTTGTGACCCGTGAGCTGCGCCTGAAACCGGGTGATGTATTCAACGGAAACACGATCCGCAGCGACCTGCAACGAGTATTCGGACTGGGGTTATTTGATGACGTGCAGTTGTCGCTCAATCCCGGACAGGAGGATGCGCGTAAGGTCGTGGTGACGATCAACGTCGATGAGCGGCGATCTGGCTCACTGGCAGCGGGGGCGGGCTTTAGTTCGGCCAGCGGCCTCTTTGGCACCGCCAGCTTTAGCGAACAGAACCTGGGTGGCAACAACCAGAAATTGTCTGCCGAGGTGCAGGCGGGCTTCAACAACCTGCTGTTGTTCGACCTCAGCTTTACCGATCCCTGGATTGGCGGGGATCCGTTCCGCACTGGCTACACCGTCAACTTGTTTAACCGCCGCTCGCTCAGCTTTGCCTTTGCCGAAGGTGATCGTGACGTTGACCTCGACAATGGCGATAGCCCTCGGGTCAATCGCTTGGGTCTGGGCATCAACTTTACCCGCCCGCTGAGCGGCGACCCCTTAAACCCCCGCCCAGAGTGGACGGCCTCGGCTGGCCTCACTTATCAGCGCGTCAGTATTCGCGACGCAGACAATGAGCTCCGGTTCATCGACGAGGCAGGCGAGCAGCTCAGCTTTAGCGACAACGGTCGCGATGATCTCACGCTGCTGCGGCTGTCGGCGGTTCGCGATTTGCGCGACAGTCAAACCCAGCCCACGCGGGGATCGGTGCTGCAAGTGTCTACCGAGCAGTCGGTGCCGGTCGGTTCAGGCAGCATCCTACTCAATCGTCTGCGGGCCAGCTACAGCTACTTCATTCCCGTGCGCTTCACCCGCTTTGCCGAAGGCCCTCAGGCTCTGGCGTTCAACCTCCAAGGCGGAACGGTGTTGGGGGACCTGCCCCCCTATGAAGCCTTCACGCTGGGCGGCAGCAGCACGGTTCGCGGCTTTGAAGACGGCGAAGTCGCTACCTCGCGCAGCTTCGTACTGGCTTCGGTGGAGTATCGCTTTCCCATCTTCAACATCATCAATGGGGTGTTGTTTGCGGACTACGGCACAGCTCTGGGATCGCAGGGTAGTGTTCCTGGGGATCCGGGCATCACCCGCGAAAAACCCGGCAGTGGTTTTGGCTACGGCATTGGTCTGCGCATTCGCTCGCCGCTGGGGTCGATTCGCATCGACTACGGCATCGGCGAAGGCGGTGAGGGGCGATTCAGCTTCGGTCTTGGGGAGAAATTCTAAGCGTGCGACCGAATTCCTGGCAGCAGACGCTGCGCTCGGCATTTGAGTTGAGCGGTGTGGGGCTCCACAGCGGTCTGCCGGTGCGGGTGCGCGTCTGCCCGGCAGCAGCGGGTGCTGGGCGCTCTTTCATGCGTTTGGATCAACCTGGCTCGCCCCTGATCCCGGCCCAGGTGGAGGCGGTGGTACAGACCAGGCTATCCACCGAGCTACGGGCCGGACCGGTCACCGTGCGGACGGTCGAGCACCTGTTGGCTGCTCTCGCTGGTCTAGGCGTGGATAATGCCTGCATCGAGCTCGACGGTCCAGAGCTGCCGATTTTAGACGGCTCTGCCCTGCCCTGGGCGGAGGCGATCACTATGGTGGGCCTGGTTGCCCAAGAGCGTCCCCGCCCGTCCTGGCGGCTGACTGCACCCGTGTGGTTGCAGGCGGAGGATGCCTTTGTGGCGGCGTTTCCTGCGGCTGAGCTGCGCTTCAGCTACGGCATTGAATTCGACCTTGCGACCATCGGCAGCCAGTGGTGGAGCTGGAGCGCCAAGGTGGAGCCCTTCCAGCAAGCGGTCGCCCCGGCGCGGACCTTTGGCTTAGCACACCAGGTCGAGGCGTTGCGCGCGGCAGGCCTGATCCAGGGCGGCAGTCTCAAAAACGCGCTGGTTTGTGGTCCCGAGGGTTGGCTGAATCCGCCGCTGCGATTTCCCAACGAGCCGGTGCGCCATAAGCTTTTAGACTTGATAGGGGACTTCAGCTTGCTGACAACTGAACTCTTTTGGGGGTTACAGGCTCACATTCTGGCCTACAAAGCAAGCCACGACCTGCATACTCGCTTTGTACAGCGACTCCGAACGTGTCTAATTGATGCGGACTCAGCGGAGGCTGAGCCAGAAGCCATGGTTGGCTCTGAAGTCCTTGGTCCTGCCGTTTTCTGGAGTTCCCATGCCGATCTTGACTGACGAGGCTCAGGTTCCTCAGCCAACTCACCCTGAGAGCACAAGCAATGCCCACACGCAAGGTGTCTCCCCAAAGGAAGCTACATTGACGCCTGCTGCGGTGCGCTCGAATAAGCCGGTTTTAAGCCTGGAAGAGATTCAAAATCTTTTGCCTCACCGCTATCCGTTCCTGCTAGTGGATCGGATTATTGAGTACGTCCCCGGACAGCGGGCAGTGGGCATCAAAAATGTCACGGCCACCGAGCCTCACTTCCAAGGCCATTTCCCAGGCCGACCGATCATGCCGGGCGTGCTGATCGTTGAGGCCATGGCACAGGTCGGCGGAATCGTGCTGATGCAGCTGCCTGATGCTCAGGGCAAGCTTTCGCTGTTTGTGGGCATTGATAAGGTGCGCTTCCGACGTCAGGTGGTGCCTGGCGATCAACTGATTCTCACCGCAGAATTACTGTGGGTAAAACAGCGTCGGGTCGGCAAAATGTTTGCCCGCGCTGAGGTCGATGGACAGCTCGCCTCCGAAGGCGAACTAATGTTTTCCTTAGTTGATTAAGGTGAAGTGAGTGAGTGGCATGGATCATGGGACGCTTTCCACAACAGAGACGCACTCACGCCCGAACGGCAAGGCAGCCGTTGCGGAGGAGCCAGTCAGCCGCACTGTGTTAGCTCCCCTGATCCACCACACCGCTGTGGTGCATCCTGCTGCCCAGATCCACCCCACGGTCAAGGTCGGCCCTTACGCGGTGATTGGGGAACGGGTCAGTGTCGGGGCGTACACGCAGATCGGTCCCCATGTGGTGATCGACGGCTGGACAGAGATCGGGGAGCGCAATCAGATCTTCGCGGGAGCCGCGATTGGCTTGGAACCCCAGGATCTCAAGTACAGCGGCGCTGAGAGTCTCGTCTCGATTGGCGACGGCAACCTCATTCGCGAGTATGTGACGATCAACCGTGCGACCCACGCGGGTGAGGCTACGCGTATTGGCAACTCTAATCTCCTAATGGCCTATGTCCACATCGCCCACAACTGCGTGCTGGAAGATCACATCGTGATCACCAATAGCGTCGCGCTGGCAGGGCATGTCCAAATCGAGTCTCGCGCAAGACTGGGGGGCATTTTAGGGGTTCACCAGTTTGTACGCATCGGGCGGCTGGCCATGGTGGGTGGTATGAGCCGGATTGACCGGGACGTGCCACCTTTCATGCTGGTAGAGGGCAATCCCTCGCGCATTCGTTCGCTCAATCGGGTGGGCCTGGAGCGTGCTGGCGTGGCTCCGACACTACTCAAGAAAGCCTTCCGCCTGCTCTATCGCTCAGGGCTACCCCTGAGCCAAGCCCTTGCAGAATTAACGACCTGGGGAGCAGATTCGCAGATTACCCACCTAATGAAGTTCCTGGAAGAGTCGCAAATGTCAGGGCGGCGGGGGCCGATCCCAGGGCGGCGGGCCTGAGGTACTCTGTAGAGACTCATGGTACGCATCTTCATCAGCACCGGCGAAGTCTCCGGCGATTTGCACGGAGCCGCCCTGATCAAGGCCTTGCAGCGGGCGGCACGAGAGCAGGGGTTAGACCTAGAGCTGCTGGCGTTGGGCGGCGAGCGGATGGCAGCGACTGGTGTAAAACTGTTGGGCAACACCAGTCGCTTAGGCTCGGTGGGATTGCTCGAAGCGCTGCCCTTCTTGTTGCCTGGTCTGCGACTGCAGCTGCGTGTGCGTGAACAGCTGCGGCGCACGCCCCCGGATCTATTGGTCCTGATTGATTACGTCACGTTTAACTTGAGCTTAGGGCGGTTCGCCCGTCGCCAGTGTGGGGCGCGGGTGGTCTATTACATCGCCCCCCAGTCTTGGGTCTGGGCGGGAACGGCCAATACCTCGCAAATCGTCTCCTTGTGCGACCGGATTATCGCAATCTTCCCCCTCGAAGCCCGCTACTACGCGGAGCGTGGCGCTCCAGTGACCTGGTTCGGCCATCCGTTATTGGATTTGCTGCGTGAGGTGCCGGATCGTGCCCGTGCCCGCGCCCACCTCGGCATCCCGCCCCACGAGAAGGCCATCGTGCTGCTGCCCGCCTCGCGCCGGCAGGAAATGCACACCTTGCTGCCGGTGATGTTCGCTGCCGCTCGCCGAGTGCAGGCTCGCATGCCAGATGTGCGTTTCTGGGTGCCCCTGTCGCTGGAGCAATTTCGGCCCCAAGTGGAAAAAGCCATCGCCCAATACCGTTTGCGCGCCAGCGTGCTCAGCGGCCAAGCCCAACTCGCGATTGCGGCGGCTGACTTGGTGATCGCCAAGTCGGGCACTGTGAACCTGGAAACTGCCCTGCTCAACGTGCCGCAAGTGGTGATGTACCGGGTCCACCCAGTGACTGCCTGGCTGGCGCGGCACCTGCTGCGCTTCAAAATTCCTTTCATGTCGCCGCCAAACCTGGTCGAGATGCAGCCGATTGTGCCGGAATTTTTACAGGAACAGGCGACTCCCGAGCGCATCGCCCGCGCCGCCCTCGACCTGCTGATCGATCCCGAACGCCGGGCGCAGCAGCGCTTAGGCTATGCACAGATGCGCAAAGCACTGCTGCCGCCGAACAGCCACGATGCCAACATCCTGGCGCAGGTCGCACAGGAAATCCTCAGCTGCCTGCCCAAGGAACCACAGGCCTAGAAGCCAGATCAAGCCTTATTTCTACTGCTCTGTCTTCCGGAATACAGCTTTTCGCGGACGGTGAAGGCTAGGCTAGCGTCCAACATCAGTCAAGATGGCAGCACACTGGGCTTCCTCGCCTCTCCCTCAGGGTCAAGAGCAGGCGAAGGCTATCCAAAATTGCAACCGCTGCCTATTGCTTCTCAAAGAACTCTGTTACAGTTGGAGGCAAGTTTTTTGTCCCAACTTCTGGCCCAGCTCTGATGGGCTGAGCTATCCAGTTTCCTCAGTAAACAGAATATACCAGTCGGTTCCTTCCTAAACATGAACTCCGAAATCAAGGCTTCCCTCGAAACCGAGAGCGAGCTGGAGCAGCTTGAGGGTTCGATGCTCCGGATCCAGTTTTCCGATTCGTCGCCCCGTGAACGGACAGGGCGGCCTGCTAGCTCACGGATCGGCAGTTCTGACGACTCAGTCGGCATCTTTCTCAAAGAGATGTCGCGCTACCCGCTGCTAACCCAGGAGCAGGAGATTGAGCTAGCCCGCGAAATCGTCAAGGGAGGCATCCGCGCTGAGCGTGCTAAACGTCGCTTAGTGCGCTCCAATCTGCGGCTAGTGGTATCCATTGCTAAGAAGTATCTCAACCGAGGCGTGCCGTTTCTAGATCTAATCCAGGAGGGCTCGATCGGCCTGATGCGAGCTGCCGAGAAATTCGACTATGAACGGGGCTACAAGTTCTCCACTTACGCCTACTGGTGGATTCGGCAAGGGATCACTCGTGCTATTGCCTCTCAGTCGCGCACCGTGCGCCTGCCTGTGCACATGGTCGAGAAGCTCAACCAGGTCAAGAAGACGCGCCGCCTGCTGGCCCAGGAGCTGAGTCGTAAGCCCACCAAAACAGAAGTGGCGATGGCTCTAGAACTCGATGAGGAGAAGCTAGATCAGATTCTCGAGGCCGGACGGCACACCCTATCGCTGCACATCCGGGTAGGCCGTGAGGAGGACACCGAACTGCTGCAGCTGATCGAAGACGCCGACAATGTCGCCCCCACCGAGCGCATGGATCAGAGCCTGCTCTCGGATCAGGTAGACACCGTGCTCGACCATCTCACCGAGCGTGAGCGCGAGGTGATCAAGCTGCGCTATGGCCTTGCTGACGGTCGTAACTACACGCTGGCAGAGATTGGCGACCTCTACCACCTCTCCCGCGAACGGGTGCGTCAGATCCAGGCTAAAGCGATGCGTAAGCTGCGCCACCCGCGCCGTCAGGCTCTGCTGCGAGACTGGATCTGAACTGCCTTGCGAGCTCGCTGCTCGGAGACTGGAACGAGAAACTCGGAACTCGAAGCGGGGCGCTCGGGGGACCTAGCGGCGTGGACCAGAATTCGAGCCAAGTGCCTGAGACCTGAAGCTCGAAGCGCGTGAGATCCACCAAAGAACCGGAACTGTTAAGCAAAACGCTCGAACTTTGAAGTTCAGCACTCGGGCAAGGCAGTGCGCACCCTGGCAAGTGGAGTTCGCAGCTCGAGTGCTGCTACCTCACGAGGCCCGTAGCCGCCGTAATTCTTGCTGTGCTCTCGTGGCTCCCTCTGAATTGCCCTGGGCGGTGTAGAGGGTGAGGGCACGTTCGAGCTGGGATGCTGCCTCTGCGGTGCGTCGCTGCTGTGCCAAAGCCACGCCTAATTGATAGCGGACATCGGCGTCGTCAGGACTGAGGGCCGTAGCCTGACGGAAGGCAACAATCGCGGCCGCGAGATCGCCCTGCGCTTGGAGCAATCGACCCAGCGCGAAGTGCGACTCCAGATGGTCGCGCTGAACTGAGATCGCTCGCCGGTAAGCGTCCAAGGCTGCTGCTGAGTCACCTCTGGCCTGCAACAGATTACCCAGGGCGAAGTAGACCTCGCCCCGCCGCGAGTTGAGCGCAATCGCTCGTCGGTAGGCCGCCAACCCTTCATCCTGCTTACCCTGCCGCACAAAAGCTTGGCCCAGGTTGTATTGGATGTCGCCATTGTTGGGAGCCAGAGCCGCTGCCTGCCGGTAGGTCGTAATCGCTGCATCGACCTGCCCCTGCTCTAGCAGCGCATAGGCCAGACCCTGAATCACCGAGACATCGCGTGGGCTCAGCGCGAGCAGACGGCGATAGGTGGTGACTGCCCCTGCATAGTCCTTAGCCTGCATTTGCACATAGCCCAGACCGCCCAAGGCTCTGGGATTTCGAGGGGCTAGCTGCACGGCTTGCTGGTAAGCGGTGGCTGCGCCAGAGAAATCCGCCAATTGAGCTAGTGAGTAGCCCAGAGCGATCTGGAATGCGACGTTTTTACCATCCAGTTCTACAGCGCGGCGGTAGGCCATCGTGGCCGCCTGAAAGTTACGCTGCTGAGCGAGATTGAAGCCAATCGCCCCCTGCAAAGCCGCGTTATCTGGGGCGAGACCAGCGGCCTCTTGGTAGGCGGTCAAAGCCCCCACCCAATCCCGCAGCGCCGCCCGCTGGCGACCCTGGCGAATCAGCTCACGGACGCGAGACTGGGACACATTCGCGTTCGCCTGAGCGACCTGAACCACGGGTGCCGCCAACCCACTCGTCGCAGGTACAACCCAGCTCAAGCCAACCCAGCTGATGACAATGGCTAGAATTCTTCGATGCATGACCGATGCTCCTCAACGCCACACCCTGTGCGGGGAAAATCAACCCGTGAATCGGAGACTAGTTTACACTTCCCCAGCCCTAGGAGTCGGTCTGGTCCTCCGCCTGCGGGCAGGTCAACCGCCCTGAGCGCAAGCAAATTTATTTCTGCGCCTAAATCCTACGCGGAAATTAGCACGGCAAGGCTTGGAATCAGGCCGCTGAATTCAAGCAAAAAAATAGGCGATCGTAGCGCCCAAACTTACTACTAAAAACTGCAAACGCAGGCCGGTCTGCTGTAGAGCAGGATCCTCATGTTCTGTCCGCTCAAAGCCCATTGAAATCCGGGTGGAAATCGGTTTGTATTTCTGCAGACAAAACTCTTTACGATCACAGATCTGTTGTGCATAGTGGAGGAAGTGTGGACCTGTATCCTGCTCCGTTAGGGGCTTCGCCCTGTTGGAAAGCTCTCCCAGGGAGACTACATTCAGCGATCAGGTGTGCGGAAATCGTAGCCATACCTTCGAAAGAGTAAGTGTGCTCTCCTTTTTCTAGGTCCTGTCAGGGATAGGTAGCCTCGCCATGTCACAACCAAATAGTGCTTCGCCTTCGCTTCTGCCCAATTTCGACTGTCTCCAAGAGGATCGCCAGACGATTCAGACCATCCGTGCCCACCTCGCAACCATGATCAACACCTCTCACCGCCCCCGCGTTGCCACGATCATGCATCACCTCACCCGAGCTGCCGTTGAACTAGAACGCCTTCAAGCCACTGCAAATCAGTAATCTGTCGAGTTGCATAGTCCCAAAGGAGGCAGGTCTCGCCATAGATCTTCGTTCCCCAGCGAAGCTCAGCGCGGAACCTGCTTCATCTGATATTTAGCTTGAGCGCTGTATCTTCGGCAGCCCCCGTTGCACAGTCCCGGCGAGTGAGGCTCTCTGGGCCTGGCTCGCCGGGACCGCTCCACCAGCGGCAACAGGTGTTGGAGTCAAGGTTGGCGTCCCCTTATGGATATCTTACAGAGTGCTTAAGAGCCCTATCCTACTTTGCTTTGTAGGATAGGGCTCTTTCTACTGACCATCAAACCAGCAAGAGCTGGACCGCTAGCAGCGCTCTCTACCGACCGCCTCTGCCACCCCCTTGACCGCCGCCCCCTTGGCTGCCACCGCGACCACCAAGCCCGCCGCCGAGCCCACCGCGACCACCGAGGCCGCCGCCGAGCCCACCGCCGCGACCACCGAGGCTGCCGCCGAGCCCACTGCGACCACCGAGGCTGCCGCCGAGCCCACCACGCCGCCCCCCGACACCGCCACCAACACCACCTCGGCTGCTGCCAACACCACCTCGGCTGCTACCAACACCACCACCGACACCGCCACCAACACCACCGCCGACACCACCTCGGCTGCTACCAACACCACCACCGACACCACCACCGACACCGCCACCAACACCACCGCCGACACCACCTCGGCTGCTGCCAACACCACCGCCGACACCGCCACCAACACCACCGCCTCGGCTGCCGCTGTTGCCACTACCCTGGCTGCCAGATCTGCCTTGGCTGCCGCCACCATCTCCAGTACTACCAGCGCCATTGCTGGAACTACTGCTCCCCACGCCTGCACCGATGCCCACCCCCGAACTGCCAGTGTTTACACCCGCACCGACGCCAACACTTGGGCCACTAGTGCGTACTCCTACACCAACCCCAATGCCTTGAGACCCGAGATTGGCACCTGTGCCAACCCCAATGCTCGGGGAAGTGGCGTTGAGGCTTGTACCGACGCCGACGCTGGGGTTACCGGTGCTTATCCCTGCATCAATATCTAGGCTGGGAGAGGCGGTATTAACAGTCGTGCCGATGCTGAGACTTGGATTGCCAATCTTCGCATTTGCATCAACATCAATACTCGGGTTGTTAGCGTTCACACTGGTGCTAATTCCCAGGTCGGGAAAGCCGGTATTGACGTTTGCATCAATACCAAGACTGGGATTTCCAGTGTTTACATTTGCATCGACATCAAGGCCTAGAAGACCAGTATTGATGTTGACCCCAACACCGGCATTTGGAAGACCGATGCCTCCGGTTCCAACCCCAATACCCGGAAGGCTGGGACTAGCGCCTGGGCCAACTCCAGAACCAGGACTGCCCTGGTTAGCCCCTGAGCCAACTCCAATATTGGGAGCAGGGCCGTTGACACCTGCACCAGGACTCACGCTAACCCCCGAATTTTCAGGATTGGTATTGGCGTCTGAACCGATCCTTGAATTATTAGTACCTGAAACTGGCTCACTATTCGGCCTAATAAAAAATATAGTGTCATCAATTCGTCTGATTCTATCGCTATCTGATAAAAGCTGTCTAGATCTAGGTGATGTAGATTGTTGATTGCCTCCGTTCACACTCTGGGCCATTGCTGCTGGCGCAAGACATGCAAAAACAAGACCTGTCATCGTCACTTCGGCGATCACACCCTGCAGAGAAAACGAGATTTGCTTTTGCGGTTGTTTAACTTTCATTGGGAGCTCCTAGAGATATTTACAGAGTAAGAGACAAGGCAAAACGATTTAGATCACACGCTCTAAGCAAACTGATAAGTGCTTCGACCGTATTGCAGGGGACTTACGCAAGTGGAGTAGTCAGTCCTAATTGATTACTATGATGCAAGCCCAAAGCCAAGCTCGAGATCCGCGTAACTTCTGAATCTTTCTTGGGCGTCTAATTAATGTCTGGCATAGCCTCTCGCTGGCTGAAAGTCATGCTCTGTAAAGATCTGGAGGGGCTTGTCGCGAGAGAAAAGGTGTGAAAGCCCTACGGAACATCACCGACGCGATTCACTAGAACGCTAAGGCCGTCATGCAGCCCTCTTGTTTTGAGTTTGCTGGACGGTTCGATACAGTTGCTCTCGATAGAGGGTCGCTCTAGGCGAGGTAGCCCATCCATTGTTTGAAAGCTTCGGGCGAACCATACCAGTAACGCTTACCCCTGGGAGAGTGGAAAACTCCCGGCAGCGTTAAGTTTTCTGCCCCCTCTAAATGAGCGGCTTCCACTGGCGTAATGGCATCTCCCCAGGTTTTGCCGTTGCCCGCAGTAATCTTGTAACTTTGGTACGCCAACCAGCTCGGCTGCCAACCTGGCTTGCCTTCAATTGTTTTGCCCGCCACGCAGACGTAGCGCACCTTGGGATGAAACGCCCCTGGATAGCGAGTGTTCACGAAATTTAGGTTGGTGAGTGTCCAGCGCTCCAGGCTGCGGTGGGGCGTGCCTAAGGTGATGAGCGTCGCCACCTTGGGGTGCGCACCCCAGACCCGGTCGCAATAGGCTTGCTCTCCCAGGTAAAGACGAGCAACCCAGCCTCCTGCCGAGTGGGCGACCAGGTTTACCTGTTCTGCACCTGAATCTGCCAGCACCTGCTTGACCGTCTGGTCGAGGATCTCCAGCACCGGTGTCACAGGCCGACCGCCCACGGTCGGCAGCCACTGCCACCAGTGCAGCGGCATGGTCAGGGCCGAGCCGTGGCCTTGGCGAATCGCTTGCTCTAGGCCCCGATACTCCTGCGCATCCGCCAGGTAGCCGGGCAGGATTACAGTCGGTAAAGGCATCGGCGTAGAAGGTTACGGTTCATGAGCTCATTCTCTAACTCTTTGCCGCTAGCGGACCAACCCGCTACGCTCGGCACCCTTTACGGCATCAGCGCCGGTCCTGGTGACCCCGACCTGATTACTGTCCAGGCCCTGAAGATCCTGCAACGTGCCCCGGTTGTGGCTTTTCCCGCCGGACGGCAGGGACAACCTGGCATCGCTCAGCGCATCGTGACCGCTTGGCTCAAGCCTGAGCAGCAGCGCCTCCCCCTACCCTTTGCCCTAGTGTCTGACCCCGAACAGCTGCAGACGGCGTGGGCACAGGCGGCAGCAACACTCTGGCCCTACCTAGCAAGCGGGCAGGACGTGGCCTTTGTTTCGGAGGGTGATGTGAGTTTCTACAGCACCTTCAGCTATCTGGCAGCCACTGTACAGCAGCGCGACCCCAGCCTGAGGATCCAAGCCCTACCCGGCGTTTGCTCTCCCTTGGCAGCGGCGGCGGCTCTGGGGATACCGCTAACCCTGGGCGCACAAAAGCTAGTGGTGTTGCCCACGCTGCACAGTCTGGCGGAGTTGGAGCAGGCACTGGCCTGGGCGGATGTGCTGGTGTTGCTGAAGGTGAGCTCGGTGTATGCGCAGGTTTGGCAGCGCTTAGCTGAGCGCGATCTGTTACGTCACAGCCACTTGGTCGAGTGGGTGAGCGGCGAGCGTCAGGTCTTGCGCTCGGACCTCAGCGACTGGGCGCAGCTCGAACTGCCTTACTTCTCGCTGTTACTGGTTCAAATTTGTTGCAAAAAACTGGGGGGGATCGACACCATATCTGGGGCCTTGTGACACAATTGCACTGATAAGTGGTCGGGCTAGCAGTTTAGCAGTGTGAGGAAGGCGCAATGTTCTTAAATTTCCTACTGTTTATTCTGCTGTGGGTTTTGCTGCTATGGCTGGCCTACCGTTTTCTCTCTGGGCTGATCTCGCCCTTCTTTCTGGCGGTGCTGGGGGCGCTGTTGTTGTTCGTGGCGCTGGGGACGGGCTTAAGTCTGTTCTTTGTCGAAACGCCAGTCTCCCGAGCCATCCTCGAGATCCTGTTTTTCCCGTTCACGCCGATCGGGCTGATTTTCCTGCTGCTGCTAACATCGGTGCGACCGGGCTCATCCGGCATGCTGGTGCCGATGGCGTTGCTGTTGCTCTACCTATTTAGTAACCCGATTCTGGCCGAACGGATGGCGGGCAGTCTGGAGCTGGAGGCGGTGCGGCAGCAGAATCTGGAGACGACCAGCCCGATTAATGTCACCACTGGCACGCCCGCAGACGCGATCATCGTGGTTGGCAAGCCCACGCGCCCACCGCTGCCGCCGCGCCCGCGCAGCACCCCGGAGGTGACGGAAGCGGGTGACTTATTGCTCTACACCGCCGAACTCTACCAACGCGGCGAGGTCCGGCCAGATGGCCTGATCGTGGTCAATGGGGGGCCTCGAGTGGGGCTGCAGGCGCGGCTGGAATGTCCGCCTGGCTGCGCGCCGGTCGCAGGACAGGCGCAGTCGGGAGCCAACCCGGAAGCCGTGGATATGGAAAACTTCTTAATCGCTTACGGGGTGCCTGAGGCGATCATTGAGCAGGACACCGAGCAAACGACCCTTCGCCGCACGGCGGAGCGGCTGCTGCGTCTACTGGTCACCCGGGGCGTGGGGACGCGTATCCTGCTGGTCACTACAGCGCTGGAGATGCCCCGTGCGGCGGGCACTTTCCGCAGTGTGCAATATCAGAATGCAACGTTTACGGTTTATCCTGCGCCGGTCGATTACTACGTTAGCCAGCCCAACACGTCGGAAGTGCGTCGTCGCTATACGCCTCAAGATCTGCTACCGAATGTTGAGGCTTTTTTGCTGGCCAGCAAGGCTTGGAATGAGTATCTACTGCAATTGCTCTCGTTCCTGCTGGGCTGGGTGACCCCTCCCTGCGCCAATGGCTGTGTGCCCAGAGGCCCGGTTCCCGTGCCGCCTGTCGGTCTGTTGGGAGTTGAGAACAACCCGAACGGCTGGACGCCGATTTGAGTTGGAAAAGCCCCCCGCAAAGGTGGCGGGGGGCGTTGTCAGGAAATTGCACCGCTGAGATGGCGGGGAGAGTCACTTGGGAGCTGGCACAGAAGCTCAATGCGCTCAGCGCCGAGCTTTGATCTGGGCCTGTGGGCAGAGTTCCCAAACTTGCAGCAATGCTCACAGGGGTTGCGGAGCAGTCTCGCAACCCTGCGGCCACAGGGCGAGCGCTGGCAGGAAAGCTTCGGGACTTTGTAGGCTCTGGGCGAGGCGTTGCGGCAAGGTGGCGAGGCGTTGTCAGTAGAGCGCGAGAGGTTGTCAGCAGAGCGCGAAGGGTTGCGGCAAGGTGGCGAGGCGTTGTGGCAAGATAGCCTCGGTCTCAGGGCCTGACCACTTGCATAGCCCAAATGGCGGTTGCTCGTAGGTACAAGCAGGCGCGGAAGGTGCCAGCCGCCGTGATCGCCTCGGGCGTGCGAAATTGCAAGCCATTGTCATACACCTGATGCACGACGGTTGCCGCCAGGGTCATGGCCTGGTCGGCGCGGCCCATTTGTTTCAGGAAGGCGGCTAGACCAAAGTTGATGCCGGTCCAAACCTCAAGCGGGTGGGTGGCATCTGGCTTTTCGGGCGAGCCATCGGGCCGCACGCCGTTGGCGGCCCCGAATTGGCCGCCGTGAAACTTCAGAAAGCAGCTGGTGTAGATCGTGTCCAACGCCGTTTGAAGATTGGCCTCGGGCACCAGGTCTGGCAGGCCGAGCAAGCGGGCGTAAAATTGCCCGCACAGCTGGTCGGCCATCACCACATCCGAGCCGCTCTGGCTGTCCAGGCGATAATACTGGCCGTTCCAGAGCCCGGCATAGATCGGTCGGGCCTGAGCCAGCCAGGTTTTGAACTGGCTGGCGTCCTGCTTGAGCAGGTCTGCGATCGCAATGGCTGCTTCCAACGCTGCTAACCACAGGCCGCCGCAGTAGGCGCTTACCCCTTGTAAGCGCCAGTCGTCAAAGGTCTGGTCCGGCGCACCGGAGTTTTCAGGGATGCCATCACCGTCGAGATCGAACTCAGTTTTCAACCGCTCTAGGGCGCTGACCACCGATGGCCAGCAGAACGCCAAGAACTCAAGATCGCGGGCGTTGGTCAACACATAGTCGCGGTAGACCTGCAGCACAAAATCACAGGCCAGGTCTTTCCAGAGGTTGCAGTCCTGATAGCTGGTGTAGTTGGTGGCGGCCCAGGGGTGTTCGTTGGGCGCACCCAAATCGTGCGGCACGGCGTTCTTGGCCTTGCGGATCGCCGGAGCTTGGTTATAACCAATGATCCGGGGCGTGTTGTCATGCAGCGGCACGGCGCGGGCGAAGGCGCGCAGCACCGCTTTTTCCAACTCCGGCCAGTGCAACAGCAGGGCGAACGAGCCGTACAGCCGCACATCCAGGCTCTCGTACCAGCGGTAGTCCAAACACTCCAGCGTGGCGAACTGGCCGCGCGGCTCCTCGGCATTGGCCGCGCTCCAGAGCGTGCCGCCGCTGGTGAGCTGATACAGCTCGTTGAAGAGCGCCATTTTGTACCAGTCGGGCAAGCTGGGGTCGCTGAGGATGGGCTGTTGCCAGTCGAGGATCTGCTCGCGCCAGCTGCTCGCGTGTTTGAGCGCAGTGCGCACCATGGACCAGGCATTGCCACCGCTGCGCCCAAAAAAGTCGGTGTAGCGCCGGTATTCGACCACGCCTGGCGCGAATTCGGTGACTGGAAAGTCCCAGGCTAGCGCGAACGGGACTTCACGCGTTTCCCCCGGCAATAGGGTGAGCCTGACTGCCAGTGCCGCAGCGGTTTGTTGATTGCCTTGGGCAGGCGTCTCGTCGTCCACCTCCGCCAGTGAGCCGTCGCGCGCAAAGCTCTGCCAGATCTCAGAGCCGTCGCCTTCGGGGTTCCAGCGCGTGTGGTGAAAAATCTCTTGGCGGAACGAGTCGGTTGTGGCCAGCGCCCACTGACCCTCGCCTTCGGTGGGCTCCACTAGGTCCTGACCCTGACGGTCGAGGATCAGGCCTGCTCGGTAGTGGTCGAGAATCGCCTGGTTGAAGTTGCCCGCGCTGTCTTGCCACTGGGGCTCATAGGTGTAGACCGGGCTGCCGTCGTCGCGAACCGTGACCTCGGGCGTTTTTTGAGCATTGGTAAACCAGCCAACCGTGTTCTGCCAGGTGAGCAGAATGCTGAGCGTGATCGGCTGCTCGGTCGGATTGTGCAGCGTCCAGTGGAATAGCGCCAGCGGGTAGCTAGCTTCCTGGTAGTTGTGCGCCCACACCGGCGAGAACTGCTCGCAGACTAGCTCGGTCTGAAAAATACCTTGATACTCGAACCAACTGCGCGGGTAGAGTGCATGATACGTCCCGCCGCCCTCGGGATACCACTGCCAGCTCGCTAGGCTGCCGTCCTCGGGTGCTTGGGTACACAGGGCATAGGCTTGGGAGGCCTGACCCTCGCTCTGCTCAAACACACTAAATTGGCAAGCTGGAAGGCTCCGGAAACTATGCTCGCCCCCATCGAGGTGCCAGAGGTTGAAATCGCCCCGCGACGAACGCCCGAAGCTGCCTGCGCCGAAGCCACCCAGCGGACAGCCGTGCCAGGGACCATCATCTAAGTTGCTGGCGTAGCGAACCGTGTATGGCTTCTCCCAACCCAGACCGATTGGACGCTTCCAGGCGCAGGTGGGAATTTCAATCATGTAGAGTCTGTGAGTTCAGGCAAAGCTTAGAGATTGTATGCTAAAAACCTGGGCATTGAATACAGATTTGGCGTCGTTCGCAAATCTGGGGCTGAAGACCCTAGCCTCTGGATCATTAGAAAGCTGCCGTTGGTTGGAGATGCCTCGGTTCAATACTGCGCTTGCGCCTAAAACGATAAGTAAAACTAATTTGAGCCAACTTGAGATTTTTCGGGCCCTCAAGCTAGCTTGTGCGGTTTGACACAGTTACTCATAAGCTCAAGAGAGTACAACAAGCGCAACCACACAGCCATTAGTATGAGTTGACGCAAATCAAGCGAGAACTGCCCAATTGCG
Organism: Leptolyngbya sp. SOY_34_metabat_272; assembly: GCA_031399305.1. Lineage (GTDB taxonomy): Bacteria > Cyanobacteriota > Cyanobacteriia > FACHB-261 > FACHB-261 > FACHB-261. Next base: position 11,368 of record JANNOU010000212.1, on the reverse strand, counting down.
CAAAAAGCGCTAAGATTCGCGTAAAAAAAGCGCTTGGCAATCTCTGGATCAGCGAAGATGGTGGTACTACAGTTTGTGTATCAAGATATACAGATGCCCTCGTGTAGACTAAAGGTGTATTGACGAGGCGTGTGGCTAGCTCAATCTACTAAGGTGCAGGGTGTCGTTAGTGGGCTTTGAGTAGCGAGTCTCATCTTTGTTGAGTCCTTGAACAGTTGGTAATCAAACTAACTTGGGTGAACAGATTGCTTGCGCTCAGAAGCTAATCTCTAAAGTTTTTATCAGGACGTGTCTACCGGCGATTTAAAGATATTAAAATTCCTGAAGTCGCCTTGAAAATGTTTGTTTTACTTGCGACCTTTCCGGGTTTAGTTTAGGGGTCATCGTAGAGTGTTGGTGCATCCTGACTGATGTTTCAGCTCACCAAGCTGTGATTTTTGGTGTGGACGGGGCAATAGAAACCTCGACACCTTGAGGTGCGTCGCTACCGAGCTCAGTCATCTCAGATCCTACCAAAAGCACTGTGTCTGTGGCCAACACACCGAATCAACGCTCTGGTCTGTCCTCGGCTCCTGTTCCTACTTCACCTGCTGCTCATCTAGCCACCGTTGCCTGCCCGCTTAAAGCCCTGCACAAGATTGTCCAGCGACGAGTTTCTGGTCAATTGAATGTCCAGGGAGCAGATGCGGAATCAATCGCCTGGCGTGTTCACATGGGGGGCGGTCAGCTACACTTTGCTACCAGTTCAGTTGGGCAGCGAGAACGGTTGGCCTATATCCTGCAGCGGGCAGAGCCTCGGTTAGCTGTGCAACTGCCAGCTAACGTTCCGTCCGATTACGAGTTTTTACATCAAGCCTGGCGAGAAAGGGTTCTGAGCCTGGCTCAGCTGCGTCGATTAGTTTATTTTCTGACTCAAGAAACCTTAGTTCATGTCTTGGCTTTGCCCCAAGCCATGCTTCAATTTGACCGTACTTTTGGTTTAGACCCGATTTTACTTTCGTTGCCTTTGAGGGAGACCCTGCTGCCGCTCTCTGCTCAGGCTATCGGTTGGCGACGGCTCAAAACCGAAATCAGTTCGCCATTTCAGCGTCCTCAGCTGGTCGCTCCCGCAAAATTCATGGAGCGCTACGCAGATAAGTTACAGGCACTGTATGGACCAAAGGCCCGTCAAACGCTCCTCCAGGCTTTAGACGAGCAGCCCTGCATTTACGACCTGGCTTTGCGGCTGGATGCAGACCTGCTGAAGGTAGCCTCTGCCCTAGCAGCACTGGTGCGCTTGGAAGTGCTTGCCCTGAGGCCCTTCGCGCAGATGCACCAGCCTCGTCGTCCCACGATCGCTTGCATCGATGACAGCTCGACTGTTCAACGCAAGGTCCAACTCATCCTCAAAGCGCTTGGATATCAGGTGTTGAGTTTGACCAATCCGCTTCAGGCACTCTCGTCTCTGGTGCGAGAGAAACCGGTGCTGGTGCTTCTGGATATTTCCATGCCCGATCTGGATGGATATGAGCTATGTCGAATGCTAAGGCAATGTTCGGCGCTACGGGAAATTCCAATTGTGATGTTGACAGGGCGAGATGGTTTAATTGACCGGGTACGAGCGCGGTTGGTGGGTGCGTCAGATTATATTACCAAACCCTTTGATACCAAGACGCTCACGGACGTGATCGCGAAGCAGGTTCAAGAGGCAGTCTAAGCCCTAACCCATTGCTTCATCCACCGGTGTTGTAAGGTAAATTCCGATGCAGAAGAGTCAAATTGTATTAGTTGTCGAAGATTCTCGCTCTGATCAGCGTTTGATTGCGGCGCTTTTGCGACAAGTTGGCCTGACCGTTGTCCTGGTCGATAGTGCCGAGCAAGCCCTGGATTGGATTGCACGCGACACCCCCGCTCTAATCGTGGTGGACGTGGTGATGCCAGGGCTAAACGGCTTTGAATTGTGCCGAAAGCTACGCTCCAATTCGGACACTGAGAAAGTCCCTATCGTCTTTTGTACCTCCAAAGATCAAGAGTTTGACCGCTTTTGGGGTCTCCGCCAAGGAGGCACTGCTTACATTACTAAGCCCTTTGCTCCCAGTGAGCTGATCAATACGATCTGTCGCTATCTGCCAGCCTAGCTTTCTCACTACGGAATCGCAGCCATGACCGTTTCACCGAAATCTCTCTTGACACAACCAGTTGTCGACACCGGGCATGCAGATCGTTGTGCGTGTGGTGGCATCCATGCGCCCAAAGATCACTGGCGGTTTGCCTCAGATATGCCACAGGATCCTGTTGCACTGATCGACGATCTGATCAAAATGGGACTCTACCCGCCGCAAGCACTTTCCCTGGCCGATACTCTCACGCAGGTCGAACTAAAAAAAACACTGGTGCTCAGCGATCGCTTGTCTGAGACTGATCCACGCCAAGGGTTACGTCACGAACTGCTCCAGCAGGCGGGCGGTATAGAGGCAGCCTTGGCTGCGGCCTTCGGACCCAAGTCGTCAGAGTTTTTCCGAGATACTATCCGTTCAGGAGACTTTAGCCGTCGTGATTTTTTGCAAAAAGTCGCTGTGTCAGCAACCTTGATTGGCCTGAGTAGTTGTGCTGGCAAAAAAGCATCTGAGCAGGCATCAACTAAGTCCAAACAGGTGGTCGCAATCGGGCTGCTTGAGGAGACCAATGTTCGCATTGGCTTTATCCCGATCACCTGTGCGACGCCAATCATTATGTCAGAGCCTTTGGGATTTTATGAACGCTATGGCCTCAGTGCAGAGCTGGTCAAAATGCCTAGCTGGGCAGCTGTTCGAGATTCGGCGATTGCAGGGGAATTGGACGCTTACCACATGCTCTCGCCGATGCCGATTGCCATGACCCTGGGCTTGGGATCCACGACATTCCCAATCAAGTTGGCCAGTATTGAGAATGTCAATGGTCAAGCCATCACGGTCGCTAGCAAATATAAGGACAAGGTAAAAGGGCCTGCGGACTTCAAAGGCTTCAAAATTGGTGTGCCTTTTCCATTCTCCATGCACAACTTGCTCCTCCGCTACTATCTGGCGGCAGGGGGCTTGGATCCGGACAAAGATGTGCAAATCAGCCCAGTGCCGCCGCCAGATAGCGTCGCTCGGCTCACCGTGGGAGACATTGATGCCATGCTCATGCCCGACCCCTTCAATCAGCGAGCTGTGTTTGAAAAAGTTGGGTTTATCCACATGCTCACGAGAGATCTTTGGCCTGGACATCCCTGTTGTGCATTTGCTGCCAGCCAACAGTGGATTGATGCTAATCCCAATACCTTTCGAGCGGTGAATAATGCAATTATCGATGGTGCTAGGTACGCTAGAGATCGAGGCAATCGAGAAAAAATTGCGGCAGCGATTGCACCTCGTAAATACCTAAATCAACCCGAAGAAGTCTTGCGAGCAGTCCTCACTGGCAAGTTTGAGGATGGCCTGGGCAACGTTCAGGATGTGCCCGATCGGATCGACTTTATACCTTACCCGTGGAAGAGTTTTGCCTACTGGATTTCATCGCAACTAGTCCGCTGGAAGCTTTTGCCAGAAGACAAAGTAGATTATGCCAAAATCGGGAACCAGATTTTTCTCACGGACTTAGCAAGGGACTTGGCTGTTGAACAGGGGGAAGCTCCTCCCACAAACGATTTGCGTGTGGAAAAATTGAAATTTGACACTTTTGATCCTAGCAACCCAGAGGCATACGTCAAAGCGCAAATCCAAAAGTACGGTATCTGATTGAGCTGATTAAGATATCGATATTGATTATCATGGATGCCGAGTACTTCCACTTCAAATTACAAGGCCACGCTCAGTTTGCCCTGCCTCTAAGCTCGGCGGTTGAGGTGCTTCGGATAACTCCTCAACAGATCTGTGCGATTCCCGGCGTGGATCTCGCGCTGATAGGCGTGACTAAATGGCGCGGCCAGCTGCTCTGGAGTGTGGACTTAAGTGCTCTACTCAAGGTCCGTCAGACGAATTCGCCTACAGCGGGGCGACCGACTTCAACCATTACCGCGATTGTGATTGCACAGGCTCAACCGCTGCGTCGTCTGGCCTGCGTGGTCAACGATCTCAAAGGAGTGCTGAGCCTCTCACCCGAACAGATTAAGCCGCCATCCACACAACTGCCCGAAGCGGCGCGCGACTATATCAGTGGCATTGTGCCACTGGAGGCCCCTCTGATTCTGCTGGATCCTCGTGCGATCCTGAGTTCACCTTGCTGGAAGCTCAGCAGTGGTTAGCCGAACAACTTGACTGGTTCTTACATCCGTCTGGCCTTTAAGTTTTAGGCTCAACGCTCATGTCTACTCAACTTCCCTTTGACTCCAAGCCGACCTCCACCCAGCCGCCCAATCGTCGGCCACTGCCGTCGCCGCCCGCCGCCAACCGCCAATCGCTTGCCGCGCTTGGCGAGCAGATCCAGCAAGAGCCAGACAATCTTTTGCTCCAGATTACTTTGGCCAGCGCCTTACAACAGGCTGGCAAAGACCAACAGGCTGCTGAAGTGTATCAACAGGTCTTGGCTGCTGAGCCCCAGGGCATGTTTGGCGCGATCGCCCGCAAGGCGCTGGAGGTTCTGGATACGCCCACCCAAGGACCAGCTACTGCTGAACTGGTGGTGGAGTCGATCGAGGCGCAATCGCCCAATCTGACCGCCGCGACCCTGACTAGTTCAAAGCCCAGCCCTCTGCAATGGTTCTTTAACCTGCCGATTCGCCAGAAACAGCTGGCGGCCTTGTTCACTTCTGAATTTGTGTCGCTCGCCGGTCTGGTGACCGTCGGTGCGGTTTTGCTGGTCACGGGTCTGCGCGCGCAGCTGGTTAACCAGGCCAAGTCAGAGCTGGTGGTGACGGGGACTCTCTACAACATCCGCGTGGACCAGCTCGCTGTGAACTTCGGTGCTCAGTCCAAGAGCTTGCCGGTCGTGACGGCGGCGAAAACCAGGCAGGCCCCGCCAGCGGTGTGGGAGTGGTTGCGCAGAGAGGCCAAGGAAAACGACATTGAGTACCTTACCCTGGTGGGCTCAGACTATCGCATCATTGCCAACGCCAATGCCAAGCGCCAGGGGCAGGAGTTCAACCCGGACGATTTGGTGAGTTCTGTCTTTCGCAGTCAACGACGCATCAAAGCCACCGAACTCGTTGCCTGGTCGGAGCTACAAAAAGAAGCGCCGCCGCTGCTGAGTAAGCTCAATAACCAGGATGCGCTGATCCGCTACATCGTGATCCCCGTCAAAGATCCCGAGACGAATACGGTGATCGGAGCGCTGGTCGCAGGGGACGTGGTCAACCAAAAGACTCCCATCGTCTACAGCACGATTAACGCCTTCGGAGGGGGCTACAGCGCCATTTATCTGCGCCAGGCAACCGGCGAGTTTAGCCTGGCAACTTCTCTGGAGAAGTCAGAGGGTCCCCTGCTGGCGGAAGTGGTCCTGCCCAACACCGAGCTGCTGGAAGCTGCGGCCATCGCCAACGGGGAGCCAGTGACCGGTCGCCTGAGCCTCGGTGCCAACAGCTACACCATGGCAGCCCGAGCACTGCCCAACTTTGCCGGTTCCACGGCTGCGATCCTGGTGCGAGGTACGCCGGAGACCGGCCTGAACCGGCTACTCAGCGATAGTTTGTGGGTGCAGTTGGCGCTGTCGGCGCTGGTCCTGCTGGTTGACGTACTGCTGGCGATTCTGCTCGGGCGGGCGATTGCGGGTCCGATCATGCGCTTGCGCAAAACCGCCCAGCAGCTCGCCAAAGGTGATCGCAGCGTCCGCGCCGAGGTCGCAGCCCAGGATGAAGTCGGGCAGTTGGCTGTGGCCTTCAACCAAATGGCGGACAGCATCTCCACCAGCGCCCAGCAAGCAGAACAGCTCTCAGAGCTGCGGCGGCAAGAAGCCGAGTTTCAGCGCCAAGAGAAAGAGCAGCTGCAGCGGCGGGTGATGGAACTGCTGCTAGAAATCGAAGGAGCGCGCCAAGGCGACCTGACGGTCCGGGCGCATGTGAGCCCCGACGAGATGGGCTCGGTGGCCGACGCGTTCAATGCCACGATCACCAGCCTGCGCGAGATCGTGCTCCAGGTGCAGACCGCCGCCTCTCAGGTGAACCACAGCGCCGCCGAGAGCGAAGCATCGGTCAACAAGCACTCCCTCACGGCTCTGGAACAGGCCCGGGCCATTGCCAGCGCCCTGAAGTCGGTCGAACAGATGGCCAACTCGATTGAGACCATCGCCCAATCTGCCCAAGAGGCTGCCCGGATTGCCCGTCAGGCTTCCGAGGCGGCTAGCTCGGGCGGCAGCGCCGTGGAGCGCACCGTGGAGAGCATCAACGAGCTGCGCAACAGCGTGGCTGAAACCTCTAAAAAAGTGAAGCGCCTGACCGAGTCCTCCCAGGAAATCTCCAAGATCGTTTCGCTGATCTCCGACATCTCGGCCCGCACCAACCTGCTGGCGTTCAACGCCTCGATCGAAGCGGTGCGCGCTGGGGAGCACGGTCAGGGCTTCCGCACTGTGGCCGACGAGGTGAGGCGTCTGGCTGAGCGCGTGACGGAATCGACTAAGGAGATCGAGCAGCTGGTCACCAGCATCCAAGTGGAAACCGCCGAAGTGTTGGAAACCATGGAGAAGGGCACCGCTCAAGTGGTCACTGGCACGCGCTTGGTCGCCGACACGCGGCAAACTCTGGCAGGCCTGATGAACATCAGCCAGCAGATCGACCAATTGGTCCAGTCGATCTCCGCTAGCACTGCCTCGCAAACTCAAGCCTCCCAGCAAGTCAGCCAGACGATTAAAGACGTGGCGCTGGTGGCGCAGAATACTTCGGCGGAATCGCAGGTCGTGTCGGGCAGCCTGAAGCATTTGGTCCAACTGGCCGAGCAGTTGCAGGGATCAGTGGCCAAGTTCCGCGTCGAGCCCCAGCCCGAAGTCACCGCTCAGCAGACCCATGTTTGATTCGGCTCACCTAGCCGCGATCGAGCAGGAAGTTCGCACCTGCTTTATTCACGAGGATGCGCCGGAGTACCTCGTGGTTTTGGAGCAGGGCATCCTGGCGCTGAACGCGGAGCGCGGTCTGCTCAACCTCAAGCACTCCAAGCGCTGGCTGGAACTGCTGCGAGCGGTGCACTCGCTCAAGGGTGGCGCGGCGCTCTCCCAGCTGCACTCGCTCAGCCAACTGGCGCACCGCATCGAAGATCTGCTCCAAGCGCTCAACGAACAGCGCGTGCGCGAGCCGCAAACCGCTTGCCAGTTGCTGCTGCGCAGCGTCGATGAGGTGCGCAATCTGCTAGCTCGCGCCGCCAAGGGTGAGTTGCCCAGCGACCCGTCCGTCGTGGGGCGTGAGCTGGAACAGTTGCTGACCACTGATCTGGTCGCTGCCCCAGACGGGCCAGGGGCAGCGGTGCTGTCGATGACCGGCGGCGTTGACCCCGTTCGGATTGTTTTAGAAACCGATTTCAGTCAGTGTCTTAGCCGTGCCCAAGCCAGCCTAGCAACGGCTACCGCGCAGCAGAGCCGCAGCATCCTGGCGGACCTACTGCGCGAGTATCAGGCTCTGGCAGAAATTCTCAACCTGCGCTGGCTTGATGAGCTAGTGGCCTGCATCTGGGAGGCCCTGGCCAAGCAGAGCAGCGACCTTCAGACCGAGCAGATCCGGCAGCTGGCTCAGGTCGCCTGCCAAAATCTGGCGCAAGCGCGAGACGAAGCCCTAGCTGGGCACACCCCCAAGATTAGCGCCCAACTCTGGCAGCTTGCCGCTGGCGGTTCCTCTGAGCCGTCTGAGACCGCAGACCCTGAGGCGGTCCTGCCGCTGGCTTCCCCTCAGGGTCCTACCCCGGTCCCGGCTAGCCTGCCCAGCGACGCACCTGCCGTGGAGACAACCATGCGCGTACCGGTGCGTCGCCTGGATCGGTTGGCGGACACGGTGGGCGAACTGTTCATCGGCTACGAAAGCTTGACGCTCGACCAGCAGCGGCTACAGCAGACCAGCCGCGAACTCAAAAAGCGCACCCGCCAGTTCTATCGGGTGCGGGAGCAGATCCAAACTCTGTACGACCAGCTGTTGCTGCCCCAAGCCTCCAAGCTGCTTGCCTTGGCTCCGTCAGGCTCTGCCCGCCTAGCGGACCTGAGCCCTGACGCCGAACTGGACCCGTTGGAACTCGACCGCTTCACCGAGCTGCACACGGTCCTCCAAGACTTTCAGGAGCTGATTGCCCGCATCGAAGAGAGTGCTCAGGACGTCGACCTGCTGACCCAATCGGCCCAGGATACCACGGAGCAACTGCGGCTGCAGCTCGACAGCCTGCGCGGCGATCTGACGCAGGCGCGGATGGTGCCCTTCACCACGCTTGCTGAGCGCTTCCAGCGTCCCCTGTGGGACCTCAACCAACGCTATGACAAGTCGGTGCGGCTGCGGATCAACGGCGGCGACACCCTGATTGACCGGGCTGTGCTCGATCAGCTCTACGACCCCCTGCTGCACCTGATCCGCAACGCCTTTGACCACGGCATTGAGTCCGCTGCCGAGCGGCGGGCGCAGCAGAAACCAGTCGCAGGGCAGATTGCCTTATCTGCTAGCCAGCGGGGCACGCGAGTTTCTATCTCCGTTACCGATGATGGCCGGGGCATCGACCTGCGGCGGGTGCAACAGCGGGCACAGGCCCTGGGCCTGCTGCCCAGCAACGCCACGCCCAACTCCTCCACCAAGCTGTTGGAGGTTTTGTTCATGCCCGGCTTTTCCACCGCGTCACAGGTGGGCGAGCTGTCGGGCCGGGGCGTGGGGCTCGATGTGGTCAAGTCGCAGCTGGTGCGGCTGCGGGGCTCGGTGCAAGTCCGCACAGTGAAGGGCCGGGGTACACGCTTTGTGCTCTCGGTGCCCCTGACGCTCAATATTCTGCCGCTGCTGTTGTGTCAGAGCCAGCGCGACCAGGGGCCGCCTACCCTGATCGCCGTGCCCTCAATCAATGTGCTGGAGATCGTCGATCTGCCGCCAGATACGCAGCAGGCCGAAAGCCTGACTTGGCGCGATCAGTCCATCCCGCAAATCGCCCTAACGCGTCTGATGCCCGCCACGAACTCGCCGTGGCACCGACGGCAGACGGCCTATCTCAAAGGCGCGACCCTCACCACGATTGGCGTGATCTTGAGCGTCGAAGGCAAGCCGGTGGCCCTGCGCATCAGCCAACTGTTGGGCGAGCGCGAGATGGTGCTCAAGCCGTTCGATGACCTGGTGAGCGTTCCCGACTATCTGCCCGGCTGTACGATTTTGCCCAGCGGCGAGGTCGTGCCGGTGTTGGATCCCAACCAGTTGCGGGGACGGTTGCCGAAACTGAATCGCCCCGCTGCCACTGCCGAGTCGCGACCCCCCAGCCAGCCTGCCGCTCTGTCCAGGTTGCCTCCGCCCGGACGCCTGGAGACGCTCTACAGTCCGCCCCCAGTTGAGCTGCCCAACCAAGAGATCTCGATTCTGATCGCCGATGATTCGGTGGCGGCGAGGCGCTGGTTGGCTCGCTCGCTGGAGCATTTAGGCTATCAGGTGGTGCAGTGTCGGGACGGGCAGGATGCCTTGGACCGTCTGTCGAAGGGGCTGCAGTGCCATCTGGCGATTTGCGACGTGGAGATGCCCCGCTTGGATGGCTTCCAGTTGCTGCAACAGATTCGGCAACAGCCGGAGTTCCAGTCTCTGCCGGTGGCGATGCTGACCTCGCGCAGTGGTGACCGCTACCGGGAGCAGGCGCTGCGGCTGGGGGCCAATGCCTATTTCACCAAACCTCTGGGCACGCAAACTCTGATCAAGTCGTTGGAATCCTTGCTGCGTCCGGTGCGGGGGTGAGCTAATGCTGACCTTTTGCCCAAGTCGTCTCGGCTAGACTGCGAGTGCAAACTGGCGAGACGACGCATCCATGATCCGGGTTCAGAGCAGGCGAGAATTCAAGGCTGGGGTGCGCTGGCTGGCCTGGTCAGGCGCATTGGCAATGGTGAGTATCGGCGGTTGGTTGGCTTACGTGTCGATGTGGCAGCGGCCTGCGCAGCCCGTGCCGGTGCGGCTACTGAGCGTGGCGCGTGGCACGATTGAGACCACAATTAACGAGAGTGGCACGGTGGAGCTGCGCGGGCAGCAAACGCTGAAGTCGCCGTCTGAGGGTGCGGTGGATCAGGTGCTGGTGCAGCCGGGCAACCGGGTTCGAGTCGGGCAGTCGCTGCTGACTTTGCGCTATCCCGAGCGGCAGACGGCGCTGGCCAATCAACAATTGCAGATCCAGACGCAGGAACTCACGCTGGCGCGCAGCCGCGAGAAAATCACGGAAGCTCAGGAGCAGCTTGTGGTCAATGAACAGGAGCTGAACACCCTGGCTGTGCTGGCCCAATCAGGTGCAATTTCTCGCCAGCGTCTGCAGGAGACTCAGGACAAGGTGCGCAACAGCCGCACGACGCTGCGCGATGCCCAGCTGGCGGCTCGCAGTGCGGCTCTAGAGCTGCAGCGTCTGCAACTGGAGCGCCAACGCATTCAGCAGCAGGTCCAGAATACGGTGGTCACGGCTCCGCTCAATGGCAAGGTGCTGGATGTCAAGGTCAGGAATGGTGATGGCGTGGAGCTGCGCACCGATTTGCTCACCCTGGGTGACCCTACGCAGGAGCTGGTGAAGCTGCGGCTCTCGACTCTAAATGCCTCGCGGGTGCAGGTGAACCAAAGGGCGCGGGTCAGTGTGATTGGCCCCAATGCCTCGGTCTATCCGGCGCGGGTGCAGAGTCTGTATCCTCAGGCCACGCTGCCGGAGGGGCAGAGCGATCCCAATCAAGTGGCGGTACCGGCGACGGTGCGACTGGAGCAGCCGACGCAGACGCTGATTCCGGGCAGTCAGGTGAATGTGGAGATCGTGCTGGAGCAGCGGCAAAATGTGGTGGCGCTAGCGGTGGAGGCGATTCAGCGCTCGGAGCAGCCGCCGTTTGTCTGGGTGCGGGATGGGCAGGGCCGAGCCCAGCGGCGGGAGATTCAGGTGGGGCTAGAGGGATTGTTGCAGGCGGAGGTGAGATCGGGTCTGCGCCCGGGTGAAACGGTGGTGGTGCCGCCTGCTGACTTGGCGCTGGAGCCGGGGACGCCGGTCCAGCCGCAGACGGGGTCTGCGCCAGCGGACGTAAGTCCGTGAGGGGGATGGCCCTGAATTGAGGGCAAAGGTCGTCGGTGCTAGGGAGAATTTGGAATCGGGGGCATTTGCCCCCCAAGCCCCCACTGGGTCGGCTCGCGGTGATTCCGACTCGCTGGCCACTCGGCCTGCCGAGCTTGGAACGCGCAGCATTGGGCTGAGCACTCGAAGCCGCCAGTCTGGAACTCGGCTGGGCGCGCTGAAGACTGGGAAGTTCGAGCCCTTTTCTCGACTTTCGCGGC
>JANNOU010000199.1:0-37396 GCA_031399305.1 Leptolyngbya sp. SOY_34_metabat_272 | reverse complement strand
AACTCTCCATGGTGTCGAGTTTTTCCCTGAACTCCAAAGCACTTCTCGTACTCCGGAACTCAGTTCGGCCTTGGTGAATCTCTCCACCTCCGCCTTACTTTGCTTCGTTTTCTTGACGAGGTCCTTGTTTACTTCTGGCTTCTAAACTATTCTATTTTCCAGGTCCGGTTTGCGTCGGTCGGGCTCGGCGGTGCCGTGTCCCTTTCAACCGCTCACCTACTATAACCAGACCCTTCCGAGGAAGTCAACCCCTTGCCCAGAAGTTTTCACTAACGCCTGAAATGCCTGCTCCTGAAGGATCTCAGGCACATGGTAGGGTTGAGCTCAGTAGAGGACGGACGGGAGGGTTATGAATTTTCAGACGATTATTAGCACCCTGCATCGGTTCTGGGCGGAGCGGGGCTGCCTGATCGCGCAGCCCTATGACACGGAGAAGGGGGCAGGAACAATGAACCCTCATACGTTCCTCAGAGCGATTGGTCCAGAGCCGTGGAGCGTGGCCTATGTAGAACCCTCGCGACGTCCAACCGATGGGCGCTATGGAGAGAATCCGAACCGGTACCAGCACTACTACCAGTACCAGGTGTTGATTAAGCCATCACCGGATGACGTTCAGGAGGTTTATCTAGATTCGCTGCGGGCGCTGGGTATCCCACCCAAGGACCACGATATTCGGTTTGTGGAAGACAACTGGGAGGCACCGACCTTGGGCGCTTGGGGGGTGGGTTGGGAAGTATGGCTGGACGGGATGGAGATTACCCAGTTCACTTACTTTCAGCAATGTGGGGGGATTGACTGTCGGCCCGTGCCCATTGAGATCACCTATGGGTTGGAGCGGATCGCGATGTACCTGCAGGGGGTGGATGACATCAAAGACATCCATTGGACGGATCAGGTGACGTACGGGGCTGTCCATCTGCAGGGAGAGATTGAGAGTTCGACTTACAACTTCAAGACCTCGAACCCGGAGATGTTGCTAACCTTGTTTGGTCTGTATGAGCAGGAGGCGGGGGCGCAGTTGGAGGCGAAGCTGGTACTGCCTGCTTTCGACTATGTCCTGAAGTGTTCGCACACGTTTAACTTGCTGGATGCACGCGGCGTGATCTCGGTGACCGAGCGGGCACGGTATATTGGGCGAATCCGCAATTTGGCACGGCGGGTGGCGCAACTCTATCAAGCGCAGCGGCAGGAGCTGGGGTTCCCCCTAGGAAACTGGTCTCAGGATGCGGCGGCTTGATACGGAAGCGGAGAATCGTCGGAAATTGCTAGAATTCAGTGTCCCTCTTGGCTTAAGTTTACTTCTTCAGGGCTTAGTCCCGCTTATTAGGATTTAGTTTCTATGCATTACCCGGCCAGCCGTCTATCTATCTTTGTGGACGGTAACAATATGTTCTATGCGCAGCAAAAGAATGGTTGGTTTTTTGACCCTCGGCGGGTGCTGGAGCACTTCACGAGTCCGCCAGAGGTTACACTGGTCAATGCCTTTTGGTACACCGGGTTGAAGGATCATCAGGATCAGCGAGGCTTTCGGGACGCGCTGATCAGCTTGGGTTACACGGTTCGCATCAAGCTCCTTAAGGAATATTACGACGACAATTCGGGTCGTTACTCTCAAAAAGCGAACCTGGATATTGAAATTGTGGTGGATATGTTCAACACGGTGGATCAGTATGACCAGGTGATCCTGTTCAGCGGCGATGGTGACTTTGAGCGGGCGGTGGAGCTGTTACGTTCGAAAAACACGCATATCACCGTAGTTTCGACGGAGGGGATGATTGCGCGGGAGCTGCGCAATGCGACGGACCGTTACATTGACTTAAATGACGTTCGCAAGCAGATTGAGAAGATTGATTACTGACGTCCATGCCTTTTTTCCAACCCGATGAGCGTCTGGCGGGTCTGGGAAACCGCATCTTGGAGCAGGTCTGGGAGGCTTTTTCGCCGCAGGGTCTGGCGCGCAATCAGCTGGCGTTGACTTGGTTGGTTTATGACCCGCCGGTGTTTGTGAACACCGGCGGGGCGCTCTCGTCGGAGGAGTTCTGGAAACAGCGGGGGCGGGGGTTCAGCTATCGGGGCGTGGAGCGGATCTACCCGGCCAGTGTGGTGAAGCTGTTTTATCTGGTGGCGATCCACGAGTGGCTGCAGTCGGGGATGATTCTACCGTCGCCGGAGCTGGAGCGGGCGGTGCGCGACATGATTGTGGACTCCAGCAATGATGCCACGAGTCTGGTCGTTGATTTGCTCACCGGCACCACTAGTGGCCCGGAGTTGCCTTCGGGGCCGTTTGAGACCTGGCAGCAGCAGCGCAATCTGGTGAATCGCTACTACCAGTCGCTGGGCTGGGTGGAGTTGGAATCGATCAATGTCAATCAGAAGACCTGGTGCGACGGTCCTTACGGACGTGAGCGGGCTTTTTTGGGCGAGCTGATGGACAACCGCAATATGCTGACCACCGATGCGACGGCGCGGCTGTTACACGGCATCGTGGGCGGCGTGGCGGTGAGCGCTGCTCGTTCTCAGGCAATGATGCAACTGCTGCGACGCAGCTTGGACGCCCGGGAATTAGGAGCAGATCCCGACAATCAGGTGGCTGGTTTTTTGGGAGAAGGGTTACCCCAGGAGGCGCAACTGTGGTCCAAGGCGGGGTTCACCAGCACGGTACGTCACGACGCGGCTTATGTGGAGCTGCCGGGGCAGACGCCTTATCTGCTGGTGGTGTTTGCCGAAGGGCAGGCACAAAGTCAGAACTCAGATCTGCTGCCGTTGGTGTCGCGCCTGGTGGTTGAGGCGATGCCAGAGGTGGGCGGGTAGTGGCGGATGCGGGCCTGTTCTTCGTTGCGCTGGTGCCACCGCCGGAGATTCAGGGGCCGGTGGCGGCGATTCGGGGGCTGTTTGCAGAGCGCTATGGCAGTTGCCACGCTCAGCGGTCGCCGCCGCATGTGACGCTCAAGGCTCCATTTCACTGGCCCAAGGATCTCCAGGAGCCGCAGCCGCTCAGCGCTCTGAGCTATTGCTTGCGCGAGTTGGGTCGGGAGTTTGCGCCGTTCTCGGTGGGGCTGAATGGCTTCGGCAGCTTTCCGCCTCGGGTGATCTATGTGAAGGTCGAGCGCAGTGAGGCGCTGGCTCAGCTTCAGCAAGCGCTGGTGCAGGGCTTACGGTCGCAGTTTGGGCTGCCCGTGGATCGGGATGAGCAAAGCTTTGTGCCACACATGACGGTTGCTTTCAAGGATTTGACGGCTCAGAACTATGCACTGGCCTGGCCTGAATTTCAAAGCCGCGCCTTGAGTTTGAGCTTTCTGGCCACTGAGTTGGTGCTGCTGCGGCATGATGGGCAGCGCTGGCAGGTTCAGGCTGGTTACGGTCTGGACGGGTAAGCTGAATTCAATCTTCTCCCTGCTCAGGACGAGTCGCGATGCAGCTCCTAGACCTCCAACGCAGTCTGCCGGAAGCCGAGCAACGCGTCATCCTCAACGGCGTGACCTGGCAGCAGTACGACACGCTGGTGTCTCTGTTTATGGACCAGTTCCCCGCTCTGCGCATGACGTACCTGGAAGGCACTTTAGAGATTATGTCGACCTCTCCAGAACACGAACGGCTGAAAACAGTGATCGCTCGGCTGATTGAAATCTACGCCGTTGAGCGCCGAATCCGCCTCAATGGCTACGGTTCTGCGACCTTTCGCCGGGAAGCCGCCGAACGAGGGCTGGAGCCGGATGAGTGCTACTGCCTGGGAGTGCTGCGCGAGGTTCCTGAGATTGCGATTGAAATCGTGATCACCAGTGGTGGCCTCGACAAGCTTGAGGTTTATCGTGGGCTCGGTGTGCAGGAGGTTTGGCTCTGGCGCAATCAGCAACTTTGCTTCTACGCGCTGCAGCAACCGGCCTCCACTTACCTGGCTAGTGACCGCAGCCAATTGCTGCCCGAGCTGGATCCCACCTTGCTGGCCAGCTATGTGGGTGAGACTAACCAGACCAAGGCAGTCAAGGCGTATCGCGATGCACTCCAACAAGCCACCTGAGCACAGATCCAGGCGCAGGATCATTTCTGGCAAGTCTGAGGTGACTCTCCACAAACCTGAGGAAGCTTTCTACAAGTTGCCGCCGCTTGCCTACAGCGGTGCGCAGGATGCCGACCAGTTGCCGCCACTTGCGCGCGACTGCCAGGAGCATGCCTGCAAGTTGCCGCCGCTTCCCGGCAGGGGTCCACAGGATGCCAACAGGTTGCCGCTGCGTCTCTACAGTTTTGGAGCGGTGCCGGAGCTAGCCCCTCAAGCCCCTCAGGTTCGGGGGGAGCCAGACTCGCGCCTTAGTCTAACTCCCCGGCCAGGATCTGGGAGACAGCGCCTTTGACATCGGTGCGAAACTCGCTGATCTTGACGCGGCTGAGGCACCAGACCGCCAGGAGCATGCCGAGCGCCTGCAGCACAAACACCAAACCATAGGCAAAGACTGGCAGCGCAAACAGGCTACGCCCCAGATCCAGAACTGCACCGCCGGTTACAGTCGCCAGGCCCCGTGCCATCGCCTGTGCCAACCCCCAAGCACCAATAAACGTGCCCGCCGTCTCCGCCGCCGTCAGATCCAACATCAGGCTGACCGCGCCGGTGGTAGTGACGCCCGAGGCTAAGCCAAACAGCAGCAACACCCCTTGCAGCAGCGCAGGATTGGCAGTCCAACCCGAGAGCCAGACCAAAATTAGGCAGGCGGCAACCGACAGACAGCCCAGTTTGGCCGTGTTTTGTTTGCCCAGGCGCGGCACGATCCAGAAACCCGTGGCGCTGATGCCGATTAACGTGCCCATGCCCCAGAAGGCGTTGAGCCGCGTAGTCTGCGCCACGCATAGGCCAAAAACTTCGCCGCCGTAGGGCTCCAACACCGCATCCTGCATAAACAGGCTGATGGTCATCACCAACAGAAAGGTAAAAAACAGCCCCGTCTGACGGCTCGCAGTTAGCACGCGCAGCGCTCGGCCCAAGGTGACACTGCTTTCGCGCTCGGCTACTGTGGAGCGCGAAGTGTAGCGAGAATACCGCCGCTCCACGCCAACCGTCGCAAGCAATGCCAGCCCGAACACCAAGGCAGGCACGATCACGAACAGACGGTTAATCGAGCCTTGCAAGATGCGCAGCTCCTCGGGGCGAGCGAACAGAGAGAGGTCGGACACCAACCGCCCCTGACAGGCCTCACCCTGGGGCAACAGCCTGGAACTAAGGATCGCACCCACCACAATGCCGACCATCAGCATTGACCAGACAATGCCGACCAGCTTGGAACGGTTGTCCTCATCGGAGACATCGACCAACAACGCCGCAAACGGCGTGGAACTGCAGCTGAGTGCCAGACCGTAAAGGGCAAAGACGAACGCCAACAACCCTGCCCAAGCGTAAGTCTGCGCGGTCCAACCCTGGCGGTACAGACTACCGCCCAACTGCCACATCACCTGCACCGCCAAAAAAGCAGCCACAGAAAACAGCGCCGCACCGGTCCAGACATAGCCCGAGCGGTGATGACCCCACAGCGGTTTGGCATCCGACATCTGACCCAACCAAACCCGAGCCGGAGCCATGAACTGGTGCATGGCAATTGCCCCTGCCGCGATGATCGCCGTGATCTTTAGCTCGTCGATCATCACCCGGTTCAGCACGCCTAGGGCCAGCAGCGACATCATGCCCAGCCCCATCTGAAACAAACCCAGACGAAACATGGTGAACAGATTCACAACAGGCAACGGGCCGGGCTCAGGGCGCAAGTTCGGCACCAAGCCTTCTCCAGAGCCAGGATTGGGATTGCTGGTCGTCATAGCGGCGATTGTGACCTGTTTTTCACAACATACAATGGCAGGCTGTGAGCAATCTATGGGGTCCTGAAGGTCAATCGACCATTGCCCTGCTCACAGCCTGCTCACAGAGGGATGCGAAGCCACGAGCACCCGCTAGGCATCCGCTCGACCTCGCGTCCTGACCTCTGCGTTGTTACACCAGTTCCAGCGTTAAGCTCGGCATCAATCGCTGCAGGTTCTTCAGAGATTTTCCCTGCCAGGGAGTCTGCTTGGAGCCCTGCACCCGCAGGGCGATGTTCCCCCTTTCTCGCACTTTGATCACAAATTTTGACAGTGCGTTGATCCCAGAACTGTTCAGGAACACCAGCTCTTGCAAATTTAGGGTAACGACTGGCGGAGCTTGCTCGATGAGGTCGCTCAGCAACTGCATGATTTGCGCATATTCTTCCATGCTATTCAGCCGCAGGGACCCCCGCCAATTCACGGTCAGGGTCGCTGAGTCATAGCTAACGTTGTAATTATCGGTTTTGATCTCCGTCGCCTTAACCATGCCAAGATGCCCCTCGCTGCTGTGTGCCGGATGACGCCGGATGACTCAGGGCTGTTCTATATCGTCAACTGCACCCTGGTGGTCACCCTAATCAGGTCCGGATCTTTCTGGACGGTCTCAAACTTCCAACCGAGCTTCGCTAGATAATCATTCATCATCGTCAAAAAACCCAGTCCGGAGCCACTGAGTGTTTCCGATTGCGCATTCCTTTCCAGCTGGCGAATATAGAGTTCGCCAGGATCAGAGGTCAGCAGTTCTCGAATAAAAGCCTGAAATTTTGACACCGCTCGGGAGGAAATGCTGTTGGCCACGAAAAACACCAATTGATCCTCACGCATCTGCAGCCGGATGCTAATCGGTAGAGGGGATGCTTCATCGTTAAATTTCATGGCATTTTCGAGCAGTTCATTGGCAATATAGCTAACGGCGCTCTTGACCTCGGCTCGGGTATCAGTCGCACCGCCCTCGCCGACTGGAAAGAACGTCGCCAGGTAATCGGCCAAAAAATCAGCTGATAAGCCGTTGTTGCGCCAGCGCTGTTGGAGCGGAACCGAGCTAGGCGAGAAGCAGACGACCAGGTACTCCTGGCCATCTGCTAGGTCATCACGAAACTCGCCCAAAATCTGAGAAGGATTCGCCGAGGGCTGCGGGAAAAGCTTGTCCCCAGTCCCCAGAAACGGCTTGACGAAAGCGTCTGGCATCGACACTCAATCCCCAGAGAGCTAATCCCACAGCTGAGGCACGGCCACCAGGCCCTTACCTGCCACTCGCTCTCGCCGAGGTAACCGCAACGCGATGCTATCACACCCCCTCGGCGAGGACGATAAACTGAGGGATCAAGCTAGACTCACATGCCACCTCGAGCCCGACTTTAATGCTGGAGAAAATCCATAGGTCAGGAGACTGCAACAAAGCATGACGCTGCGAGTTTATGGCAACCGTCGCCTGCGCACACTGAACGGGCTGGCCACTCGGCCCACGCCGGGCCGGGTGCGCGAGGCGCTATTCAACATTTGGCAGTCGCGGGTCGGTGGCTGTCTCTGGCTAGACCTGTGTGCAGGAGCAGGCAGTGTGGGCGCAGAAGCCCTGTTACGGGGCGCAGACTCTGTAGTCGGCATTGAACTCGCTGCCAGTGCAGTTCGGGTGATTCAGGAGAACTGGCAACAATGCGCCAACCAGGAGCAGAAGTTTGAGGTGATTCGAGGCGACGTGCTTGCGGGGATCCAACGCCTAAGCCAGCGGGGGGAGTGCTTTGACTGTGTCTACTTTGACCCCCCCTACCAGAGCGCTCTCTATCTGCCGGTGTTGAGCCAGGTTGCGCCGCTGCTCAGCCTTGAGGGGGAACTAGCTGCTGAGCACTCCTCTCGCCGTCCGCTCCCCAAGCAGATCGGCTCGCTCCAGCGTCTCGCCCAGCGGGTCTATGGCGAAACCACCTTGAGTTTTTATCAGCGGTTACCAGAGTCCAGCCAACTTTAGGCTTTGACAGCCGAGTTGCGAGCCTTAAGTAAGTCCACATTTAGAGCTTTAGAGTTCCTAAAACACTATTAGTGGTACTGTTTTAACGGATTTTAGCTGGATGAATGGGGATGGCAGGTTTCGCCTATCAAACAGTTTTGAGAGTGTTATGGTGGCTCTTACACTGGATCTTAGCGCTCATCTTTAAGTCACCCTTCCCCCTGTTGCTTATGGATCTCCGGAAGCAGATGAACCGCCAGCGCGTCCAGTACATCATTGACAGCTATCAACTGGGGGGCGATGAGCCGGTCGAGTTTCGCAAGCAGTTGGAGACTCTGCTGCAAACCTGGGATCTCGCCAGGGTCGAACTCGCTCTATGTGAAGCATTAGTACAGTCTTGGCTGCGGGTGCCCATGCCACGGGGGCCTATTTTTTTGCAGCTTACCAGCGCCCTACTCCAGGACTGGGCTGCTGGTATTGCTGAACCCACGCTCACACCGCAGCAGTTTCAGCACATCACTAGCCTCGATCCTACGCCTGTGTTTGGTGGCCCAGACACGACCGAGGGGCCAGCCATCGGCCTGCCGCCGAAGTCCTTGCCCTCCTGAGGAAATTAACTTCTGGTCCGCGCTTGGAGAAATTGGCTGAGCACCATCAATTGACGGGCATCCGGACTGGCGATCGGGCGAACTTGCTGAATCCGCTGCAACGATTCAGACAAGGAATAAGACTCATAAATGATCAAGTAAGCGGCGCAAATCAGCGGCGAGCGGCCAATACCGGCCATGCAGTGGACATACACGTGATGCCCCTCAGAGCGCCATTGCCCCAGAATCTCGACGCACTGCGCTAGATGGCTCACCTCTGGCACGCCACCGAACAGTCCATCGGGGATCTCGACCCGTGACCAGGTGAACTGGCTCTTGAGCCGCAGCGGTAAGCTACCCTCGTGCTCTTCATTGAGCGTCAAAATCGCGGTGATGCCCTGAGTGCGTAGGCGTTCAAGATCCTGGACTTGGGGGAACGGCCCCAGAGCCAGGTGGTTGGGGATCACCCAAGCGGGCTCTCTCCAGTTGTATGGCTGATTGGCCATAGACTGCTAGGGCGTGAACAACATCAGGACTGGCAGCGGGCAGGGAGATCAAAAACCAGAGAGTACCCGATCCTGGCTGGGGTCAGCAGAGCCACTGAAGTCTTATCACCAGGGGTACAGTCATACTTTAGTGCCCTCTACCGACTTGGTTGGCGCCGATCGATCCAGCAGTGAGCAACGGGGTGACTGCCGGCTCAAAACCCAAAGGCTAGGCCTAAACTCAGGCCTGCTGGAGCGAGGGACAGGTTGAACGCGAGTTCCCCAGACTATCGAGCATTCTGACAGCGATGGGGGGGTTTGGACAATCCGGGCGGCAATGGAAGTGATCCCCAGGGTCAGCGCTTTGTCCTATGCTGAAGGATGGGTTGCCGACCTCGTCCACCTACCCCGGCATCGAACCCTACTCATGAGACGTACTCTTTCGCGCCTACTCGCTCTGGTTCTGGTTGCTGTGGTCAGTTTGATGGGCTGCGCAGCAGATCCCGGCGGCATGACCGGCAACTACCGGGAGGACACGCTCTCGCTGGTTAGCAGCCTGCGTACGGCCATAGAGACGCCCGACGACAACACCGATAAGAAGCAGCTGCAGCAGGAAGCACGGGTGCGCATCAACGCCTTTGCGGCTCGCTACAGTCGCGATCCCGTTAAGACAACCCTGACCTCCTTCACTACGATGCGTACGGCCCTTAACTCCCTGGCCGGCCACTACAGTACCTATCCCAACCGCCCGGTTCCCGCCAAGCTTAAGCGACGGCTGTTGGACGAGCTCAAACAGGTCGAGGGGTCGTTAGAACGGGGCCGCTAGCAGCAACACTCCAATTCCCAGCCAGCTCCAGTCAATCCAGCGCGTCAACCGCAGGGCCTGTCTCACATGTCCTGCGGTGATTTTTTGCACCGGATCTCCCAGCAGGGGCTTGGGCTTGAGGATGCCCCGGTAGCGATTGACCCCGCCTAACTGCACGCCCAAAGCGGCGGCGTAGGCGCACTCACTCCAACCTGCATTGGGACTAGGGTCAGCAGGGGCATCGCGCTGGCACAGGCTTAGCACTCGGCGGGGGTGGCCCGAGGCTAGGGCCACACTCAGCACGACCAGACGGCAGGGCAACCAGGTGATCCAATCTTCACAGCGGGCACTCCCCCAGCCCAGGTGTGTGTAGGGCGCTTCGCGATAGCCGACCATCGAATCTAGGGTGCTGAGGGCTTTGTAGGCCATGGCCGCCGGAGCCGCGCCCAGCGGCGTAAAGCTGCCAACCATCGCAAAGAACAAAGGGGCGAAAACGCCGTCGGTGGCGTTTTCGCTGACCGTTTCTAGCACCGCGCGCAGGACTTCAGGTTCGCTCAAAGCTTCGGTGTCACGCCCAACGTAGCGGCTCAAGCGCAGCCGTGCCTGAGCCAGATCGCCGCCAGCCAACGGCTGGAGAATCTCCTGCGCGGCATCGCGCAAGCTGCGCTCCGCGAGACAGCTGGCCAGAAGCACCGCTGCCGTGCCCACCCCCAGCCAGGAGTGAACCCAGCCCGTCGCCGCCAGCAACAGCCAGCTCAAGCCACCACTGCCACCAACCAGCAGCACCACCAGACCCACCCCTGCCAGGCGTTGCAGAATTGGGGCGGCCAGGTGCTTCAGAGTGACATCTCGGTAGCGGGCGATCACCCAGCCCATCGCCCGCACCGGGTGAGGCCAGCCCCAGGGATCCCCCAGCAGCAAGTCCAGCCCCGCCGCCAAGAGCAGGACAACGGCTTCGCGCTTCACCGCCGCCTAAGACTCGCGCAGCACGTAGCCGACGCCGCGCACGGTTTGGATCAGACGCTTCTCGCCCTCTTCTTCGATCTTGAGGCGTAGGTAGCGGATGTAGACCTCAATGACATTGGACTCGCCCATGAAGTCGTAGCCCCAGACGTTCTCCAGGATTTGCTCACGGCTGAGCACTTCGCGGGGGTGCTCCATCAGGTAGCGCAGCAGGTCGAATTCTTTGGCGGTCAGGTCGATGCTGCGTCCGCCTCGGTAGGCTCCATGGCTGGCCGGATCGAGTAGCAAATCCTGGAAGCGCAGCTGGTTAGAAGGGACTGAGCTGCTGTTGGTGCGCAGGTAGAGGCGCACCAACTTCAGGAAATCATCGCTACGATAGGGTTTAAGGATATAGTCATCGGCACCCGACTCTAGGCAGGCCACGCGGTCGTCCACTTCATCGCGGCCCATCAGTAGCAGCAACGGCATCTGGAGGCCCAGGGCTCGCAGATGGCGGCAGAGCCACAGGCCCGATTCCCCACCCAGAAAACGGTCGACCACAATCAGAGCTGGTTGAATGCGCTGCGCTTGCTGCAGCCCCGTGGGGGCGTCGTGGGCGACTAGCGCCTCATAACCGGCCTCCCGCAGCTCTAGGCTCAGACGCTGGGCCAGGGGCGCATCCGCCTCAACCACCAGGACAGATGCGCTCGTTGAACGGGGTTGATTAGCAGTGGCAGGACTCACGGCACAACTCCAATTGAGGAGGGTGATGGCTTTACACGTAGCCTAACAAACCCACTGCGGAGACTCATCCCTATTTTTCGGAGACTCAACCAATGGCGATTAGTTCACAAGAGTGATTAGGCAATCTGAAACAAACAGTCTGGGACCTGGCAAAAGGTTTTATCCTGGAGAATCACCGCAATGTTGCCCCCTGCTTCCATGCTGCTCTTGCACGGCACCTGGCTTCTGGAGCCCCAACAGCCTCCAGGCTTTTTTGTTTGGGCAGAGGGTGAGACGTGGATTGGCGGCGCTCAGGAAGTTCATCCCTTCCAGGCCGATTATCGCAGCCTGCGTTTAGCCCTGTTCACCCTGACCGATGACCTGGCGGCGCTGGTCGAGTCTCCGCCTGCTCCCCTCGCCCAAACCTTGCTCTTGCCCTCCGTTCAGGCAGGTCCTTTGCCCTCGCCGCAATGGCGGCGCTACATTGATCTGGCTCCGGGGCTGGAGACCCCGCGCCTCAAAGCCTGGCAGGTCACAGGTTTACTGCTATCTCCGGCTCAGGTACTGGACATGCTGCCCGCGGTGCCTGACCCCGAGCTACAGACGCCGCGTGAGCTGGAGGAGGAGGGGGTAGTGTTCGGCCCCGACCTGCGCTTCTGGCGCGAGGTCACGCTGCTGGCGCAGCAACTGCTGATTCATGGGCAGTACGCACCCGCACTCTCGGTGGAGCAGCAGGTCAATCACTCGCGTTGGCTGCCAGTGTTTCAGACAGGCTGGGCGCAGCTCGCTCGCTATCGACTGGGAGCCTCAATGCCAGGGATCTGCCGGGCGCTCCAACCCGCAAACTTGCTGCGCGAGCCAGTTGCTTCTGCAGCTGAGCTAGTGCAACAAGCCTTGGAGGTGCTGGTGAATGTGGGCGTACGTCAGGTGATGACGCAACAGAGCCGACCCGCCAACCTCAGCCCCCAAAGCCCCAACCCGATCAACGCCTGGCTGGCCAGCCTCCAGACGCACTCAGACCAGTTCCGCTGCCCACCCCCGATTGCGACGCTGCTGCGGGAGCACATTCAAACCTGGCTGCACCCCGTGCTAGCCACTCAGGCCGAGCGCTTTGTCATCTGCCTGCGACTGGCCCCGCCCGAAGACGGCAAGCGCTGGCTACTGGAGCTGAGCATCCAAGCCCAGGACGACCCGAGCTTGCGTCTGAGCGCTCGCGATCTCTGGCAGCTAGAAGATGCCACCGTTCTGGCGATTGGGGGTCAGGTCGATCGGGTGCGCTCCCAGCTGCGTACGGGCCTGACCCTGGCGGCGGTGCTCTTCCCGCCGCTCGAACGGCTGGTTCACTCAGCGACGCCCTGCCTACGCTATCTGAGCACCGAGCAAGCGTACAGCTTTCTGCGCGATGCCGTGCCGCAATTGGAGGCGCAGGGGCTGGTCGTCCAGGTGCCGAATTGGTGGAAGCAAAAGTCCAGGCTGGGGGTCAGTCTGGAGGTCAAGCAGCCGGAGGGGGCCAGCCACTTCGGCCTCGATCAGGTGTTGCACTATGACTGGCAGCTGGCGCTGGGCGGCGAAAGCCTGAGCCTTGAGGAGTTCCGCGCTCTGGCTGCACAGAAAATCTCGCTGGTCAATGTGCGCGGCCAGTGGATCAATTTAGACCCCGCCGAGGTGGAGCGAGCCATTGCCTTTTGGGAACACCAGCAGGGCCAGGGCCAGATGCAGACCGGCGAATTTCTGCGGCGCGGGCTAGCAGAGGCCAAAGGCATGATCGGCGACCTGGAAATTCAAGCCTTCAATGCGCAGGGGCTGCTCCATGGTTTATTGGATCGTCTCAAATCCGGCAGCCAAATCGAGATTTTGGGCGAACCCCCCGGGCTGCAAGGTCGCCTGCGTCCCTATCAAGAACGCGGCGTTTCCTGGCTGTATTTCCTGCAGCAATGGGGGCTTGGAGCCTGTCTGGCCGATGACATGGGCTTGGGCAAAACCATTGAGTACATTGCCTATCTGCTGTGGCGCAAAAAGGAAACGCTCGGCCAACCGCTCAAAGTCCTACTGGTTTGCCCCACTTCGGTGATTAGCAACTGGGTGCGTGAAGTTCAAAAATTTGCGCCTGAGCTTAAGGTGTTGGTGCAACATGGCACCAGCCGACTGAGAGGTCAGGAGTTCATTGAGGCGGCGACGCAGCAGGACTTGACCTTGACCAGCTACGCTTTGGTGTTGCGAGATCTCGAAGATCTCAAGCAGGTGGCCTGGGGGGGCGTGGCGCTCGATGAAGCGCAGAACATCAAAAACCCTGACGCCAAACAGACGCGCGCCATTAAGCAGATCGCCCGAGGGGCGCGAGTCGCCCTCACCGGCACACCGGTCGAAAATCGCCTGGGTGAATTGTGGTCGATTATGGACTTCCTCAACCCCGGTTATCTGGGCAGTGCGGAGCGGTTCAAAGACGAGTTTGCCCTGCCGATTGAGCGCAACCAGGATACTGGCGCGGCAACTCATCTACGCGCCTTGGTGCAACCCTTTGTTCTGCGTCGCCTCAAAACCGACCCGACGATTATTCAGGATCTACCGGAGAAGCAGGAAACCAAAGTTTACTGCAACCTCACGCGCGAACAGGCCAGCCTCTATCAGGCGGTGGTGCAGGACACGATGCAGAAATTGGAAACGGCCGAGGGCATCGCGCGGCGCGGCATTATCCTAGCGACCCTGACCAAGCTCAAACAGGTCTGCAACCACCCGGCTCAGTTTCTCAAAGACGCCAGTGTGCTGGCGGGGCGCTCGGGCAAGCTCAACCGACTGAACGCATTGCTTGAAGAGATCCTCGATGAAGCGGAGAATGACAAGGTTTTGATTTTCACCCAGTTTGCTGAGATGGGCAAAATGCTGCAGCAGCACCTAAAGCAGCAATTCAAGCAGGAAGCGCCTTTTCTCTATGGCTCGGTTTCCAAGCAAAAGCGAGATGATATGGTGGCCGACTTTCAGCAGGACAGCGGCGGGCCACAGTTCTTTATTTTGTCGATCAAAGCGGGCGGGGTTGGGCTCAACCTCACGCGAGCCAATCATGTATTTCACTTCGACCGTTGGTGGAATCCGGCAGTCGAAAATCAGGCCACCGATCGCGCCTTTCGCATTGGCCAGAAGAAGAACGTGCAGGTTCACAAATTTGTCTGTGTAGGCACCTTGGAGGAGCGAATCGACCAGATCATTGACAGCAAAAAAGTTCTGGCGGAGCAGGTGGTCGGGGCCGAGGAAAGCTGGCTCACCGAACTCTCTACCGATCAGCTGCGCGATTTGTTCACGCTGAGCCGGGAGGCACTAGAGGACTGATGGCAGACACTTCTTTTAGCCGACCTGTTGCCAGCAATCGTCAGGGGCGCTTTGCCACCAGCCTCTGGGGAGAACGCTTCGAGAAGCTGATCGAGACCGCCAGCGATCAGAACCGTCTGCTCAAGGGCCGCACCTACGCCCGGCAAGGGCGCATTCTCGATCTCAAGGTGGAGTCGGGAGGCTTCAAGGCGCTGGTGCAGGGCTCTTACAGCAAGTACAAGCTCTCCTTCAGCCTGCCCACGCTCGGGGTGGAGGTCTGGGAAAAACTGGCGGTTTCGGTGCGCACGCAAGCCAAGTTGCGACAGGAGGTGTTGGCCGGGCAGTTGCCATCGGCCCTAGTGGGGTTGCTGGACCAGATCAACCGCTACTGGCTGCCCCTGAGCATCCGTAAGCTCTCGATGAGCTGTAGTTGCTACGACTCCGGCAATCCCTGCAAGCACATTGCGGCGGTCTGCTACTTTCTAGTGGAGCAAATCGACCGCGACCCCGGCGTGCTGCTGTTGCTGTTGGGCAGTGAGCTGCCCAAGTTGCAGACCCTGGTCCGCGCCCAGTCCGATGCGCCGGTCACCGACCTAGACCTGGAGAGTTTCTGGGCTGAGCCAGCCTACTATGTCCCCGAGGACAATTTCCGTGCGCCGCGCCCGGAGTCTAGTCTGCTGAATCAACTCAGCCCTCTGGGCTCAGCGCGAGACGCTGAGCTGGTCCAAACCACGCTCGAAACCATCTACCACTGCGTCACCCACACCCAGCTCGAACAGGCCAACTAAAGGTCTCGAGCCTCGCCTTGAGAGTTTCAGAACCTCGTCCGAGAGCTTCCGAGCCTCGTCTGAGAGTTCCAGAGCCTCGTCCGAGAGCTTCTGAGTCTCGCTCACGAGTCTTCGAGCTTCGTCTGAGAGTTCCGGAGCCTCGCTCACGAGCTGCTAAACCTCGCTTGAGAAGGCCAGAGCTTTGTCCGAGAGGTTCCGAGCTTCGCCTGAGAGTTCCAGAATCTCGCTCACGAGCTTCCAAGCCTGGCGCACGAGGCTAAAATCACGCGAGAGGTTCTGAACCTCAGCTGGGCAGGGGATGCCCCCAGTCGCGGCCTCGCACACCGCTGGCCAGCAGTCCCTTACTGGGAGGGTGGGCGTGGGGATGGAGATGGGGGACGCGTCGTGCCTGGTGGCAGCGACGGAGCCTCGCCGCCCCGGTCAAAAATCTCCACATCCCACTGCCCCGAGCGGTTGGACGCGAAGGAGACAAAGCGACCATCGCCGCTGAGCTGGGGATGGGCCACCGAGCCTACGAAATCCCGTGTCACCAGCTCCGCCTGCTGGGCAATTCGGTCATAGACAAATACATCCGGCTTGCCCCGCTCTTCGGAAATGTAGGCCAGATAGCGCCCATCACCGCTGAGCGACGGCTGATCCTGCAGCGAGTTGGGATAGTTCAGCCCCGGCAGGGGCAGCAACCGCCGCTGCCGCACCTCGTACAAATAAATATCTCGGCTGCCATTGCGGTCAGAGGCAAAGGCCAGCAGACCGCCGTCGTAGCTGAACGCCGGATCCTGGTCTGCCAGGCGACTGTTGAGGCCGCGATTGAGCAAATCGACGCCCGGTGTCTGCCGCACCGGACCGCCCAGACAGCCCGCCAGCCCCCAGCCCAACCCCAGCACCACCAGCACTAACCCATGCCATAACCTAGCCATCGCGCCCCTCGCGACTCAGCGCTCGCCGTATCGGGGCCGGTCTAGCGCCTGCTGCTGCTGCGGCACCCGCTCGCGGCTCAGCGGCTCGGGAGTCAGCGGCAGGTACTCACGGCTGAGGCCGCTCTCAACTGCCCCCTGCTCTGCCTCAAGCTGTTCACCCCAGCGCAGCAGCAGATCCAAACTCAAGCGGGACGGCGTAAATACCGGCACTTGGCCGCCGTGGTTGATCAGCTTCAGGTTGAGATTCTCCAAGCCCCAGATCTTGAGCTGACTCAGCAACTGCTCGTCGTAGAG
This sequence comes from Leptolyngbya sp. SOY_34_metabat_272, assembly GCA_031399305.1. Lineage (GTDB taxonomy): Bacteria > Cyanobacteriota > Cyanobacteriia > FACHB-261 > FACHB-261 > FACHB-261. The sequence continues at coordinate 20,769 of JANNOU010000199.1, read as the reverse complement.
CCGCGAACGGATCGCCCCAAAGAAGTCCACAGACCGGTCGGGGAACCGCTCCACCAAGCGCTCCACCTCGGTGGCGCTAATCAAATCATCGGCAAACAACCGGCGCACAATCTCCAAGCGCTCCTGCGGCGCGGGCTGCCAGAGGAACTTCTCCATGCGGCCATCGCGGATCAGCGGTGCATAAAGGGTCGAAAAGTCATTGCCCGTGACAATCATCGGCACACGCGGCGTCGGGTCTGCCGCGTAGCTGCCGGGCAGCTGCACATTGGTCGGGTTGTCAGCAATGGCCATCAGCGTCGCCGTGACGATCTGGGTGTTGACCGTGTATTGGGTCGAGCCGCTCCAGCGCCCCGCCCCCGCGTCGATGTCATGAATCACCAAAATTGCCATCTTGCCGCGCACCGTCATCAGCTCCGCCGCCTCGCGATAGCGCAGACGCAACATGCGACCCGGCTCGCCCGCATCCGGGCTCTCCAACTCGCCTGCTGCAATGTGAAACGGCAGCGCCCGCAACTCCTCCAGCAGGCGCTCCACCATAAACGATTTGCCCTCGCCCTTCGGCCCATGGACGCCCAAGATCAGCGCCGGGTTCACCTTGGGCAAAGCGACAAAGTTCTTGGCAATGTGCAAAATGACCTTGTCTCGGAAGCGCTCGGGAATAAAGTAGTCCATCATCCAGACCGAATAGGCAGGCTCACCTCTCCACCCTACCAAGTTCGCTCCTTAGCAACCGAGTGGCGGCAGCTCCGGCAGGCGCACCCCCAAAAACAGACAATTCCAACCCTCCCAGCCCTCGACCTGGGTGCGATATTCCACCCGGTCCATCAGCCGATTGAGAATCAGCCAGCCATAGCCACCGTCGGGCAGTTCAGAGGGGGCGGGTGCCTGGTATTGGCTGAAGTCATAGCCCCGCCCCCGGTCCCAGATCTCCAGCGCCACCTCGCGCGCGCGCGCCTCTAGGCACAGGCGCACCGGCAGATGTGGCTGGCCGCGATGGGCATGGCGCACCGTGTTGGAATAAGCTTCCACCAGCACCAGGCGCAAACGGCTCGCCTGACGCTGCCAGTCGGCATAGGCCTTGAGCTCCAGCTCCAAACTGCCCAGCAGCCAGCTCTCCGCTACACCCAAAAATCTGAGATCACTGGGAACTCTCAACTCCGTTCTCATCGTCCTCTCACAGGATCTCAAGCGACAGCAGCGTCTGGTCGTCCTCCTGACGTCCCGTGCGCTGCTGCAGATGCGCCAGCAGCTGATTGAGGTCCAACGGCCCGGCCCCGTACGAGCGAATCAAACGCCAGAGACCGCCCTGGCCGGGCAAGGCCCCGCTCGCCACTTCGGCTGGGGTGAGGCCGTTCTGCCCCGGCGTCCGATTCAGGAAAGCGTCGGTCACACCATCGCTGAGCAGCAGCAGCGTCTGCCCCGGCTGCAGGGTCAGCGTCTCTGAATCGCCGCGCCAGACCGGCAGAATGCCCAGGGGCACGCCCCGAGCCTTGAGCACTTGGGGGATTTCCAGGCCCGCCAGCAGCGCCTGCCGCGACCACAACAGCGGATACACCTGGCCAGCGCTGGCATAGGTCAGCTCCCGCGTCGCTGGCGTGTAGCGGGCCAACAGCATGGTGACGAAGCGATTATTGCTGATCAAGTCTTCTGCCAGGCTGCCATTGAGGGTGGCGATCACCTCCGCCGGGACATAGGCGTCAGCCTGCGAGATCTCGCGCCGCAACACCGAGAGCAAACTAGCCATAAACAGCGCCGCAGGCACGCCTTTGCCCGCTACATCGCCCACCGCCAGCCAGATGTCGCCCCTGGGATGCACAAAGACCTCAAACAGATCGCCGCCCACCGCCTGGGCTGGATGACAACAGGCCTGAATGCGCACCCCCTCGATCGCCGGCCAAGTCTGACGCAGCAGCTTGAATTGAATCTGACGCGCCACCTCCAGCTCCGATTCCAACTGCTGCGCCTGGGCCTGTGTCTGCTGATAGAGCTTCGCCTGGGACAAAGCCAGCGCCGCCTGCTGCGCCACCATCTCAATCAGCCGGAGGTCTTCTGCTTTCCAGCTACGCTGGCGGCAGCACTGCACAATCGAGAGCACCGCCAGCGGCTGCTTTTGGTGAATCAGCGGCACCGAGAGGTCGCAGGCGTGGTCACAGCTGAGCTCCGGCGAGGGTAGCACTTCGTCAGCGACTTGAGTCTGAAGCGTGTCCACCGCTGCTTGCTCCAGCAGCTCCAGGGTCGCGGGCAGCTCGGTCTGTGGCGGCTGATCGGGAGGCGTGTACTGGAAGTGTTGGGGGCTGAGCTGGAAGATCGCCGTCCTCGGGTTGTACTCCACGGGGCGCAGCACACACAGGCGGGCCGCGAAGGTCTGCCCCACGGTATTGACCAGGGTCTGCAGGATGCTGGTGTAATCCAGTGACTCGCGAATCGCCGTGGTGATCGCATTGAGCAGGTACTCGCGCTGCAGCGCCCGGCTCAGCTCCTCGGTGCGCTGCTTGAGCACCCGGTAGGTTTCGCTGGCCTGGCGCACCACCACCCGCAGCTCCTCCGGGTCCCAGGGCTTGGTGATGTACTTAAACACCTTGCCCGAGTTGATTGCTTCCACCAGGTCCTCAACATCTGTGTAGCCCGTGAGGACAATGCGAATTGTGTCCGGGAACTTGGGCACCGTGCGACTGAGGAACTCAATGCCGCTGATCCCTGGCATGCGCTGATCCGAGATGATCACCGCCACCTCGCCGACAGTCTCAAGTTGGGCCAGAGCGCTATAGCCGCTCTCCGCCCGCAAGACTTCAAACTCACGACGGAAGGTGCGATAGAGCAGATCGAGATTGTCCGGCTCGTCATCGACCACCATCAGCTTGAGCTTGCCGTTCTGTCGACTCATGCGCGTGTCCTTCGTCCTGTCAGGCAATGCCATCGACCCGGCTTTCCAGAGCCGCCGCCTCATCGGCGAAGATCTCAAATACCGTGTCCATCATGGTCACTTCGAACACCAGGTAAGCCTCCGAGTTGACATTGCTGATGCGGAAGTAGCCTTTGATTTTTTCAGCATCGCGCATCCCGGCCACCAACGCCGCTAGCCCAGAACTATCAATAAAGGGAACCTGGGCTAAGTTGAGCACAACGTAGCGGTATTCAGCAATGCACTCTTGAAGTTTGCGCCGGAACTGCCAGGCCGAGGTAATATCTAGGCGGCCCGCTGGCTTGAGCACCAGCACCTTCAGGCCGTCACTCGTGATGTGGATCCTCTGCTCCATAAGTTTCAGCGTTTCGTCAGGCATAGACGTTAGGGGGGGGCGGGGCACAGACTTTCACCGAGTCCACAATCGAGAGACAGCCAGAGCTCTGGGGTCTGCCACCCCAGAGGAGCCAAAACTGGCTCTGTCTAATACTCCCAGGCTGCCCGTCCAGGGCTCAGGCCTGCACACCACTCACTACACTCCGTAGTCCATTGCTTCAGGGTCACTGATCCGGACGAAACTAGACCGACCTTGCTAAACGTGGCTCAACCGAGGTGCAGTCCTTGACGAACCGGTTGAGGGCTTTATACTTGGGGAGAATTAACCCAAACTGCTAAGAGCACCAAATCCGAGCGAATTGGAGCCTTGCGGGGTGGGGAGCTGGGGAAGCTAGTCTATCTGGAGCCAGCAGCCCTCAAAAATTTCGTTCCGCTTGTGAAGTTTCTACAGGGTCGGTGCTACCAGCCGTTACAACGCTTCTCCTTGCGACAGTTGTAAGGGCCGCAAGTCCGCTGTCGTTTTCTTCCGGGTCGATGCCCCCGAGTCCGGACAATCACGTATAGAAATCGGTGAGCCAAAATTTGCGACGATCTTCTAATCCAGCTGATAGTCTGCCCGTGCGCGAGGAGCGCCACCAGGGGACGTTCTTTGCAAAGGACGCCTACCGGCGGCGCTTGGACGGGGTCCGCAACCCATCGGCATCGGAGACGGATCTCAGTCTCCAGGAGGTGGGCCGGGTTTTATTGCGGCGGCGCTGGTGGTTTTTGAGCGTCCTGGTAAGCGTCACGGCGCTCACCGCTGTCTGGACCTGGACCCGCCCACCGCGCTTCTTCGCCCTCAGCCAGATTATGCTGGCCAACCCCGCTATTCCAACTGAGATGCCCAGCAGTGACGCTGCCACCAACTCGCTGCTGGCGGTGAACCGGGGCTATGACTTCGAGACGCTACAGCAGGTGCTGACCAGCCCTTCGGTGATCAAGCAGGTGGTTGAAGCCCTGCGGCAAGAGCTGCCGAACTTTGTGGATGCGGACGCCGAAGCCCTGCCGGGCAACCTGCTGCTGCAGCAGCTGCCTAACGCCCAAGTGATCCAGGTGCGCTACGAGGGCGACGACCCCACCGAGGTCTACGTGGTCCTGAACACCTTGCAGCGGGTCTATCTGGAATACGGCAAGCAACAGCAGCGGCTGAACATCCGCCAAGCGATTGAGTTTGTGGATGAGCAAACTCCTGAGCAGCAGAAGCGGGTGGCGGCGGCGGAAGCGGCACTACGCACCTTTCGCCAGACCTACAGTCTGGTAGATCCCCAGGTTCAAAGCGACACTCTGGCAACTGCCATTAGTGAAACCGAGCAGAGCCGCCAGGAAGCCCAGACCGAGCTGGAGGAAGCCCGCACCCTCTACGGCAGCCTGCAAAACCGTCTGGGCTTTCAGCCGGATCAGGCGTTGGCCGCCTCTGCCCTCAGCCAGTCCAGCCGCTACCAAGCCCTGCTCGATCAGCTCCAGGCCACGGAGCTTGAACTGGCCACGGCTCGCAACCGCTTTCGTAGCGCCCATCCCCAGGTGCAAGCCCTGATTGGCAAGCGGGAGCAGATCATCGGCCTGCTCAACCAAGAAGCCCGCAACACCCTGGGCGACCAGCTGTTCGGCCAGGTCGCGGTCAACGGCGGCGCGGGCAGCCCAGGCATGCCTGTGCCCGGCAATCGCCCGGATCTGCCCATTCAACAGAACTTGAACTCGGTGCGTCTGGATCTGGCCAAGCAGCTGATCGACACCGAGAACAACATCCGCGTGCTGGAGGTACGCAGCGCCGCACTAACCACCGCCGAAGGCCGTTTGCGTCAGCAGTTTCAGAATCTGCCGGTGCTGCTTAACCGCTACGGCGAACTCTCCCGCGACGCGCAGGTGGCCACCGAAGCCCTGCAAAAAATGCTGACCTCCCGGCAAGAGCTGCAAATTACCTCAGCCCAGGAGGGCATCCCTTGGCAGCTGATCCGGCCTGCGGAATTGCCGCGCCAGCCCTTTAAGCCCAATCGCCCGCGCAATATGGCGATTGGCATCCTGGCGGGGGCTTTGCTGGGGATGGCTGCCGCCTTCTTGCGCCAGATGACCGACGATACCCTGCACTCGGTCGAGGACCTCAAAAACGCCACGGTCCACCCGCTGCTGGGCTCTGTACCCTACACACCAGCAACCGCTTTGAAAATCTGGCAGGCAGAAAGCCGCCAGACTTCGCAGGTCGCAAGCCCGGTGGCCAGTGGCAGCCCTGAACTGGCAGCCGCTCGGGCGGGCCACTACGGCCAGTCGCTCTATGTGGAGGCGTTGCGCTCGCTCTATACCAACTTGCGCTTTCTGGCTTCGGAGCGGACCTTGCGCACACTGGTGGTGACCTCGGCCCTGCCGCGCGAGGGCAAGTCTACCCTGACCTGCGGTCTGGCCTCGGTAATCGCAGACCAGGGCCAGCGGGTGCTACTGGTCGATGCCGATCTGCGCCGCCCGAGCGTGCACCGCTATCTGGAGTTGCCCAACACTCACGGCCTCAGCACCGCTCTGGTTCAGGAAGAAGACTGGCAGCAGTGGGTGCAACCCTCGAACGTGCCGGGCTTGGAGGTGCTGACCTCTGGGCCGATGCCGCCTAACCCGGTGAGCCTACTAGATTCGCAACGCATGGCCCTGACTTTGCAAGATATGCGCCATGCCTACGACTATGTGCTGATCGACGCGCCGCCAGCCATGGGGCTGACCGACGCTGCTGTCCTGGCTGCGCTTACCGACGGGGCGATCATCGTCTCTCGGCTTGGCTTGGCGACGCGGGCGGCGGTACAGCAGGTGGCTGAGTCGCTGGCGCAGGTCAACGTGTTGGGGGTGATTGCTAACTCGGTGACTGAGTATGGCGACCGCTACTATTACCAGCACTACTACCAGTACTTCGGCGGCAGCCAGTCGGGCAGCAGCAATGGCCGCAAGGCCCGCCAGGGTAGCTTCCGCTAATCTGACTTTGTCGCCCAAGGCAATTTGTGTCTTACCCTAGTCAAACTGAACTGATCATTGAGGCCGGTCGCAGTGAGCGCCAGTATTGGCAGGATCTGTGGCGCTATCGGGAGCTGTTTTATTTCCTGGCTTGGCGAGACATTCTGGTGCGCTACAAGCAGACGGTGATCGGCATTGCTTGGGCGCTGGTGCGCCCGTTGCTGACCATGCTGGTGTTCACGGTGGTCTTTGGTCAGTTGGCGAAGCTGCCGTCCTCGGGAGCGCCTTACCCGATTCTGGTGTTTGCCGCCATGTTGCCCTGGCAGTTCTTTGCCAGTGCGCTCTCGGAGTGCAGCAATAGCCTGCTGAGCAACGCCAATCTGATCTCGAAGGTTTACTTTCCGCGCTTGATTGTGCCAGCGAGTTCTATAATCGTCAGCTTTGTGGATTTTCTGGTCTCTGGCATGATTCTGCTGGCGCTGATGGCCTGGTACAACTTTGTGCCCGGCTGGCAGATTCTGACCCTGCCCTTGTTTACGCTAATTGCCTTCGCGGCGGCGATGGGGGGCGGGCTATGGTTGGCAGCGCTCAACGTGAAGTATCGAGATTTTCGCTATATTGTGCCGTTTATTGTGCAATTTGGGCTGTATGTCTCGCCTGTGGGCTTCAGCAGCGCGATTGTGCCGCAGCAGTGGCGTTTGCTGTATTCGTTGAATCCGATGGTGGGGGTGATCGACGGCTTCCGCTGGGCGATTCTGGGCGGGGAGTTTCAGATCTACTGGCCGAGCTTTGCGCTGTCGGTCGGGTTGGTGGCTTTGTTCTTTGTCAGCGGCATCTGGTATTTCCGCCGGGTTGAGCGCACGTTCGCCGATGTGATCTAGACCGGTCTGAGGCCTCTCGGGTTGGTCGATTGGGAGGCAGCCGTGCTCGATCAGGAGAAAGCATTGATAAGAAACGCTTAAGTGTTTGTTGATTTGGCTTAAGCGTTTGTTGATTTAGCTTGAGCGTTTGTTGATTTGGCTTGAGTGTTCGTTGATTTGGCTTGAGCGTTTGTTGATTTGGTTTAAGTGTTTCTTGATTTGGCCTGAGCGTTTGTTGATTTGGCTTGAGTGTTTGTTGATTTAGCTTGAGTGTTTGTTGATTTGGCTTGAGTGTTTCTTGAATCAGCTTGAGTCTTGACGACTTTGGCTGAAGTGCGGCTTGAATCGGCTTGAGCCAAGCAGGGTTTTGTCCTGTGTGAACTCAGCAGGCCAGCAGCGAAGGCAGAAAATGTACCGAGAATGGCGATGGAGGCTGGAGTGATCGGAAAACTTTTCCCAGAAAACACTGAGCGCGTTAGCGGCGGCTTGGCTCACTCTGGACCGATACCGCCCATGTGGCACTCCATTGGTTTGTGAAGGGGTGCTCTCCTCGAAGTGGTGCTCTCTGCCCATGGTTAGCAGGGAGCTTTTTTGGTTCAGACCGCGTGATTCAGATTCTGTGTAACTCCTGATGCCCGATCCTGTGATCCGAGTCGAAAACTTAGGCAAGAGATACCTGATTGGTCATCAGCCACAGGAGCGCTACACCACGCTGCGGGATGTGATCGCCAAGGGAGCCAAATCGCTCAGCCAGCAATTGTTCAATCCCTTTGCTCCAAAGGCTCGCAACTCAGCAGCTGATGAGTTTTGGGCCTTGAACGAGGTCTCCTTCGAGATTCAGCAAGGAGATCGAGTAGGTCTGATCGGTCGCAACGGTGCAGGCAAATCGACCCTACTGAAGATCTTGAGCCGCATCACCGAGCCAACCGTCGGACGCATTTCAGTCCGAGGGCGTATAGCCAGCCTTCTGGAGGTGGGAACTGGCTTCCATGCAGAATTAACAGGCCGAGAGAACATCTATCTCAACGGAGCCATCCTGGGGATGAGCAAAGCCGAGATCAGACGCAAGTTTGACGAGATCGTCGCTTTCGCCGAAGTCGAGAAGTTCTTAGATACCCCCGTCAAGCATTACTCATCTGGCATGTATGTACGCCTGGCTTTTGCCGTAGCAGCACATCTAGAACCAGAGATTCTGATTGTCGATGAAGTCCTAGCCGTAGGCGACGTTCAGTTTCAGAAAAAGTGCTTAGGCAAGATGGAGAACGTGGCCGAAGAAGGGCGAACCATTTTGTTTGTGAGTCACAGCATGGCAGCAATCAAAGCCCTCTGCAGTCGAGCCCTGTTGATTAAGGACGGTCAGCTTCACCTAGATTCAGATACTGAGACCGTTATCAGCAAGTATCTCTCAGAAGATAATACCTCCGATGCACTGGTTACCTGGAACCAGCAAAACGCTCCCCAGTCACCGGAAATTCGTTTCACCAAAGCTTACATATTAAACGAGCAAGGGGAGTATGCATCTCTATTAGATTGTCGAAAAGACTTTTGCATCGTCGTAGAGTACGAGATTCTCAAACCCTTGAATGGTTTAAGAGTCGGCTTTCTCATGCAGAATTTAGAGGGAATATCCATCTGTGGATCGACCGATTCAGAAACAGGACAAGATCGAGAGAGGGCTCCAGGCTGTTACGTCAGCAGTTGTATCTTTCCAGGCTACACGCTAAACTCCGGCAGGTACTCGGTTTATTTTGGAGCCGACATACCACCCTATAGCCACTCTCTTGTGAAAGCATTTCATGGTTTGAGCTTCACCATCGAAGACGTGGAAGGACACGGCTCGTCAAATCAGAAGCTTCCCGGAATTCTGCGACCAAAGCTATACTGGAATATCAGCCAAATAGCAGCTTAGATGGTCAGGGCTGTAGGTCGGAACGATTCAATTTTGTGAGGGCTATGTGCTTCCTTTCAAGGTCCTGAAAGCGTTAAGAGACAAGCTTCTATCGCCTCTCAGTGCTTATCTCCAACGACTTGAAGATCATCAATTCGTGATTGAGCGCCGTTTAGAATACGTACAGGAAGCCTTGGGCAGAATCGAAGCCAGACAAGCGAGCGACCTGAACGATCTTGAGCTCTTCAAAAACGAGTATCGAGTCTTCTCACAGTGGGGGGAAGATGGAATCATTCAGTTTTTATTGAGGCAGCTCGACATCCGCGAAAAAATATTTGTTGAATTTGGGGTCGAAGATTACACAGAGTCAAACACCAGATTTTTACTGGTGAACAACAACTGGTCCGGCTTAGTCATTGATGGGGATACCGAAAACATCAGGAGAATCAAAACCCAACGATACTATTGGCTTTACAACCTGAAAGCCGTACATTGCTTTGTGACCCGAGAAAATATTAATAAGATCCTTGAAGAGAATGGTCTGGTCGGGGAAATTGGGCTTCTTTCCATTGACATTGATGGCAACGACTACTGGATATGGGAGGCGGTTCAGAACATTAACCCAGCGATCGTAATCGTCGAGTACAACCATAGATTTGGCAGTAATCTCTCAGTCACGGTCCCGTACGATGAAGCCTTTGATCGTACAAAAGCTCACTACTCCATGATCTATTATGGCGCTTCTCTAAAAGCCATGTGCCTCCTGGGCAAGCGTAAAGGCTATGCTTTTGTGGGGTGCAATAGCAATGGTGTCAATGCTTTCTTCGTTCGCAGGGATTTGAAGCCTGATGTCATGAAGGAACTCTCGGCTGAAGAGGGTTATGTTGCAGGTCAGTTTTGTGATGCTCGTGATCAAAACGCCAATCTCACAAAACTATCCCGAGACGAGGAGCAGCTTTTGCTTACGAGCCTCCCTTTGGTCGAGATTGAGTAGAGAGCACCATATCTTAGTGATGAGTTATTCTCTTGAAAACGCTCAGAAGTTTAAGTGGTCTTCTGTGACCGGAAGCTTGAATCCTGAGCGTGTATCCCATCTTGAAAACCACTTAGTGGGCAGTACAGTCCTTGACGCTGGTTGCGGCGGCGGAGCTTATGTAGAATTCCTGTCACAACAAGGTCTGCAGGTCACCGGGGTTGAGCAACATGAGCAGTTTTTGCAAGTTGCCAAAGAGAACAATCGAGTAGGAACATACGTCCAAGGCGATTTAACCAACCTGCCCTTCCCCGACCAAACCTTTGACTGCACATACTGCTTTGATGTCCTAGAACACACCGACGATCTGGCTGCCCTTCGAGAACTAGCGAGGGTCACGAAAAGACGCTTAATTCTCACGGTTCCGAAAGAAGACGAGGTCATGCACCGATTCAACCTGACATTTCTCCATTATCAAGACAAGACTCATTTAAGAAACTATACAGAGCATTCTCTCAAGGAACTTAGTTTGAAGCTTACTCATTCTAAACTTACGGTTTTCCCAGAGCTGGCAATACCCGCACGATGGTTGGTGTTGGAGATGATTGACTTTCAAGGTTCTGCGCCAGGAATACCTCTTTTTCTGCAACGAGCTTTTAATTCCCTGCTCATGAGATTGCTCGACAGAGTCGCGTACAAGCAGGTTTATACTAGCCTGGTCGCAGTTATCGATCTGTAGAAGCACGGCAGAGGCCAAAGGAAACACTTCATGAAGGTCGCATACGATATCTCTGTATTGGGGACAGGGTACTACTATCCCCGCGCTCGAACTGGCATATTCAGGGTGGCCGAGAACCTTGCCTATGGACTTGCGGCCTCCGACGAATGCGAATTGTCTTTCTGTGCAAGCGAATCTTTTCAGAAGCTAGACGAGTCTCTAGACTACTTGAAATCCAACTTAAAACTTCAGGAAATACAGATATTCCTACCTGAGTTTATGGAGATCAGAAGCTACTTAAATAAAAGACTAGGTGAATTAAACAACGAAATCACCAGTAGAACACAACCTCAAGCCAAGCTACTACCACTCAGAATCTTGAGAAAAGCGCTGTACCAAACGAGCAGAATACTCGAATCTCGCTCTCATTTGATAAACCCCAAATACATGGCTGACATCGATATATTTCATTCACCTTTCTATGCTATCCCTAAGCAAATAGAACAAACAAAAAGCATAAAAAAATTCCTGACGATTTATGACTTGATTCCAATTCTGCACCCGAAATTTTTCGAATTCAATGAAGATCATCTTCTGAACTCAATTTTAGGAAGTCTGAACTCCGAAGACTGGATTCTCTGCATCTCCCAAGCAACCAAAGACGATCTGTGCAACTACTCAAACCGCATTAACCCTTCTCAAGTGTTAGTCACCCACCTAGCCGCCTCTGAACTGTTTTATCCGTGCTCCAATCTCCAGCAAATCGCCACCACGAGGAACAAATATAAGATTCCGCCCGACGGACACTACATCTTGAGCCTGTGTACCTTAGAGCCTCGGAAGAATATCGACCACACGATTCGCTGTTTTTCCAAACTCATCCAAGAAAAACACCTTCAAGATCTTTATCTTGTCTTGGTGGGCACCGAAGGCTGGGATTACCACAAGATCTTTGACGAGATTTCTAGTCACGAAGCCCTAAAAAATAAAATCATTACCACAGGATACGTAGCAGACGAAGACTTGGCTGCACTGTACAGCGGCGCTCTGATGTTTGTCTATCCTTCTTTTTATGAAGGTTTCGGTTTGCCTCCCTTAGAAGCCATGCAGTGTGGCATCCCAGTCATCACTTCCAACACCTCCTCCCTGCCCGAGGTCGTGGGAGACGCAGGAATCATGGTTTCCCCTACAGACGCTGATGCTTTATGCCAAAGTATGCTCGAAATCTACCAAGATCCTTCTCTGAAACAAAAGATGTCCTTGCGCTCCCTAGAGCGAGCTCAACAGTTTAGTTGGCAGAAGTGTACTCGACAGACGATCAAAGCGTACAAAACTGCATTGAGCACTTAGCCAGTTTAACCACGCAAAGCAGCTCGTAGTTCTCTCATTTTGTTGCCAGGAACAGTAGACTTGTGCGCATCCTTTACGACGGACAAATATACAAATATCAGGTGGCCGGAGGCATTAGTCGCTACTTTGCAAGTTTAATCAGCAGACTGCCGCAAAGCTTTGTTCCACACCTGACCACTCCCAGCAATCGCGGTCTGATCCATCCCAGTCATGCCAATCTGAAGATTTGGAGATATCGGAGCTTTCTCCCATTCTCTATCGCGCACAAGCTCGAAAAATATTATTTTAGAGCTGCTCATGCTTTCAATCAATTTGACATTCTTCACCCTACCTACTACTCACTTTTAACGCAGCAAGAGTTCAGCCAGGGTCGTCAACCAATTGTGCTCACAGTCTACGACATGATTCATGAGCTATTTCGCGAGCAAATAGACCCCAGTGGTGAACATGCGGCGCAAAAATATAAAGCCATCGCCGCAGCGCAAAAGATCATTTGCATCTCTGAGAATACGAAGAAGGACCTGATCGAGCTGTATTCAGTTCCTGAGGCCAAGATATCGGTTACGCACCTAGCCTCAGAGATGGATGAAAGCTTGTCCTGGGGACCAGAGGAAGTCCCGCTGCGCCCGTACTACTTGTACGTGGGCAGCCGCGATGCTAGCTACAAGAACTTCGACGGCTTACTGCTAGCCTTCTCCAAGCTGATCTCCGTTTACCCTGAGGTCATCCTCTGTGTCGTCGGTGCCCCGCTCAACCCAGAAGAAGCAGAACTGATTAGCACCCTAGGATTGGCTGATCACATTAAGCACTATGGTCACATCGACAACAACCATCTTGCGAAGCTTTACCGTTGCAGTGTTGCGTTTGTCTATCCTTCACTTTACGAAGGCTTTGGCATTCCCCCGCTCGAAGCCATGTCCTGTGGAACTGTCGTGATCGCTTCCAATTGCGCCAGCCTGCCTGAAGTCATGGGAGACGCTGGCTTACCGTTCAATCCCAAATCGGTAACTGACTTGGCAGATAACCTCTTATTTCTGCTGACCCATCCTGCGGAACGTGAGCGCTTAATCGCCAAAGGGTATCAGCGGGTCCAACTGTTCAGCTGGCAGAAGACCGTAGCCCAAACGCTTGAAGTTTATGCCTCGGTAAGACCTTGAGCAGAGAAATCCAGACGGTGCTTGCCTCTCTCAAGCCACGGCTCAAACCATCAGTCCCTCATTAATGATTAGAGACCTGCCCAAAATTTCTATCGTCACACCTTCTTTTAATCAAGCCGAGTTTCTCGAAGCGACAATTCATAGCGTTCTCTCTCAAAACTACCCAAATCTTGAATACATCATCGTCGATGGCGGCTCAACTGATGGCAGTATAGAGATCATCAAAAACCATGCTAATCATCTTCATTTCTGGTGCAGCGAGCCAGACACCGGACAGTACGACGCGATCAATAAAGGGTTTGCCCAGGCCAGTGGCGAAATCATGGCCTGGCTCAATAGTGATGATATGTATCTACCCTGGACCTTCAAGACCGTAGCCAGCATCATGGCCGATCTGCCTCAGGTCCAGTGGTTAACCACCCTGCGGCCCGGCTTTTGGGATTGGCATGGCTTCTGCCTCGACTTTAGCTCAGCACCAGGTTACGCCAAAGAAGCCTTTTTAGATGGCCGCTACCTTCCCTCCGGCGCAAAACCAAGCATCGAGATGGTGGGTCCCAGCAGTCCCATTCAGCAAGAATCTACTTTCTGGAGGCAGGACCTTTGGCAAAAAGTTGGCAGTTGCCTGAACACAAGCATGCCATTGGCTGGAGATTTTGACCTGTGGTCGCGTTTTTGGGTCCATGCCGATCTGTACGGGACCATTTCGCCCTTGGGCGGATTTCGCTCTCAGTTCAATCAACGCAGCCGCGAGTTTACCCAATACGTTCTTGACGCCGAACAGTCCTTGGCCGATTTACGAGCTTCCCTGGATTGGGTTCCCAGTCCTGCCAGAAGGCTTACCTTTAAGCTGAGCTTCCACAAAGTTCCCAAGCTCAGGAGTCTACTCGCGAATGTCTGTGGTTACACTGGCAAGAGGGTCATCAGGCGCAACCTAGATTCACCCAACGGTTACTGGGACATTGAGGAATATCAGTTTTTATAGTCGCGGCTTTCTTGACATGACCGAGTTTACAAGGCCACTCACCAGTCCAAACCCAAGCTTGCAAGATTTACCAGCACCGCCACCTGACCAGTCCGGCTGGCCCTGGACAGTACCAAGCCAACGCCTACCTGAACGAATGACCGATGATTCTGAGTGGCCTCGGATTAGCGTCGTCACGCCTAGCTATAACCAAGCGCAATTCATAGAGGCCACTCTCCGCTCAGTGCTGCTACAGGGATACCCAAATCTGGAATACATTGTCATTGACGGTCATTCAATCGACAATAGTGTTGAGATTATTCAGAAATACGATAATCAGCTCGCCTATTGGGTTAGCGAACCGGACCGAGGCCAACCTCACGCGCTCAACAAGGGCATAGACAAAGCCACCGGCGAAATATTTACATTCATCAATTCCGATGATTTACTGGCCCCCAATAGCTTAGCGCAAATCGCAAACCACTTTCATAGTCAGCGACAGAGCGCTGTCCTGCAAGGAGGACACGCAGAAATTGACGAGAGCGGAACAGTCACCCACACCTTTCCAGAGATGCCGTTCGTCTCTCACGAGGACCTGATCTTGGCAAAAACCTATGTGCATCAAACGGGAATGTTCTGGAAAACAGAAGCTTTCGAGCGCATCGGCAATTTTAGAGAAGATTTACAATACACCTTCGATTTAGATTTTTTTATCCGTCTGCTCATGCACTATGAGCTGGACCTTATCTCTGGGATTTTCTCCTATACTCGTATTCACGACCAGGCTAAGACTCAGCGGCTCTCCAGTATCCTCAAATTTAGCCAAGAAAAACGGACTGTACTCTTAGAATTTCTACCGAAGGTTCAAGGTCGTTGGTTGTCCAAATTTCTCGCCTACCGCTCTATAACCCTCAACCACCTTGACACAGTCATGAGACACGCCAACACCAGCCTGCATCAGGATTTTTTACTGCTGCTCGCAAACCCGATTTTATTCACGTCACCTTCTGCGCTCAGCCGGGCCTTCTCCAGGAAATAGTGTTTCATGTCCCCTTGTAATATAGTTCTCTATTCGCCAGGCTTAGGCTCTATTAACAGAGGGCTAGAGACGTTTACAGGGGAACTGTACGCAGCGCTCCGTCAGACCCCAGAAATCAACCTCACTCTATTTCAGGGTCGGGGTCAGGTTCTTAGCGGAGCCAGAGCAGTTTGGACACTCAAGCAAGATTCAAAGCTCTACAACCTTGAGCCGTTTAGACTTCTCAAGCCGCGTAGCCCCAGAATTGAGCACATTATCTTTAGCGTCCCGCTGGTCCTGCACTGCTACAGTCAGCCGCAGACCCTCATTCACTTCAGTGAGACCATCCCAGCCAATATTCTCTATCATCTGCGCAGGCGCTTGGGCGGCTCGTTCAAACTCCTGTTCTCCAATGGCGGGCCAGCCGCGCCAGAGCACTACAGACGGTATGACTATGTTCAAGTGCTCACGCCCGCCCAAAAGCAGGAGGCGATCCAGGCCGGTTATCCAGAAGACCGTCTCTTCTTAGTGCCCTATGGGCTCAACTGCAAACCGTTCTCGCAACCGTTAAGCCCAGACGAGATCACGGCAAAGCGTAGGCATTGGAATCTCCCGGTCGAGCGCTCGATCATCCTCTCAGTAGGAGCTGTCAACTTTAGCCACAAGCGCATGGATTGGCTGATTCGAGAATTTTCTCAGCTTGACCCCACTCAATTTTTCCTGTGGATCGTCGGGCAGACTGAAGCAGAGACGCAGCAAGTCAAAGCTCTGGCAGCTTCTATATTGCCCCCGACCTCTTATCAATTCGCCGTCATCCCCTACTCGCGCATGCCCGATGTCTATGCTGTTTCTGACTATTTCGTTCTGTGCAGCCTAAGTGAAGGATTTGGCAGAGCTTACATTGAAGCCATGGCTGCTGGCTTGCCAGTTATGGCACACAAGACTATAAACACGGAATGGATTCTCGGTCCAGATAACCTCGGACTGATCGATATGACCAGAGCCAATGCGATTAGAGAAAAAATCGCCTACTTTGAACGCGAGCCGACAGACAAGGTCGTGCAAGCCAAGCGTAACCAGCTGGCAACCGTCAGCCGCTTTGATTGGCAGCAGCTCAAAGGCCAGTATGTCAGTATGTACGAGCAAATTCTTGGCGACAGCGGGTCATGATCAAACAGTTCTTACCCTATGGATTGGTCCAGCTTGTGCAGTCGTATCGGGAACTGACTCGGTTAGGCCTTTCAAGGGCCCAAGCTTGGCGGGCCGCGTTTTCTCCAAAACAGCTCAGCGCCTTGCATTCGACGCGTCTAAATCTGCTGCCTCAGGCAAGCTTGAACGAGATTGAATATGTGGTCGACGTCGGGGCCAATGAAGGGCTCTGGAGCTTAGGCGTGCTATCCGTTTGTCAGCCGAAGCAATTGGTCGTCGTCGAGCCTACCCCCAACCTGCAGCCCGTTCTCAAGTCACGTCTCGGCCACTTCCCCAACGTTCGGATCCTGAGTGTCGCAGCGGGTAGCAAACCTGGGACCGCTAAATTTCATATGGCGACTCACTCTCACGGCAGTTCGCTGCTAAAGCCGAAAGCAGAGATGAATAATTTTTATGGTCATGGCTACAACATAGCGCAAGAAATTCTAGTCCCAGTCGAAACCTTAGACCATATCTTAGCCGATCTTCCTGCGATATCGGTTCTCAAAATTGACGTTCAAGGTTATGAGAGTTTCGTTCTAGAAGGGAGCCACGAAACCTTAAAGAAAACGAAGTACCTGATTCTGGAAGTTAACTTCCACTCTCATTATGAAGGCGATACTCTATTTTCAGAACTCCACAACAAGATGATCGATCTGGGCTTCTATCTCCACAACCTATCCCCGCCTTTTCGCCTCAAGCAGCGCTGCCTCTGGGCCGATGCCATTTACGCACGCAGTGAAGGCTGAATTTAGATTTGCAGGGGCAAGGTGAGCAAAGCTAGTTTTTGTGTCAGCTATTCATCAAGAGTCTACGATTATGCCACTCACAACTCCTTTAGGTCAGCTATTGAGACAAACGCCACTAGGCTCGATTCTGGATACCTGGCCTCGTGAGACCCTATTTTATGATGGCCTTTCTAGGCGCACATCTCGTTCTACCCACCGGCTCTTTCAACTCTGGAGCCAGGTCAGTCACGGGGAAGCCGAAGCTGGCTTCCAGGCTTACAACGGAGGAGATTTCCTGGATGTTGGCGCTTTTCATGGTTTTTTCTCCTTTTGTTTGGCACCGAAGGCCAAGCCTAACGATTGGTTTATTTCCTTTGAGCCGGACCGTCAAGTATTTTCTCAGCTCTTGAGCAATCTGGCGGAAGCCACTACTTTATTTCCAGATATCAAGTTCTCTAGCTTGCCGATTGCCGTCTCGGATGGGAGTCCCGTTCTGTCTGTCAATGTCGGTGAATCTCTGCATCCTTCTTTCAGGTCAAGTTCTACTACAGCCCCTGAAAATCTGGAAACCTCGACCAGTCTCGACGCCGTTGTTAGCCAGTTTAAGCTCAAGCCGACCTTGATCAAAATCGATGTAGAAGGGGCAGAGTTCTCTGTGTTGGAGGGGGCTAGAGAGACTCTGAAAAAGTTTCAGCCTAATTTACTGTTAGAGCTTCACCCCAGCTTTTTACCCAGTGGGGTCACGGTTGAGAGCATCCGAGATCTTTTAGGGCAGTTGAGCTACGAGCAAACGATTCTGATCAATCAGGATGAGCGGACCCAGCGAACGCTCTGGGTACCCCAATAGAAGCGATAGCAATTTCTACGATCCTGCTATAACCCTGCGTGCCACTGAATCAGCTTTCTATCTTTATCTCCCATCCCTCAGAGTTGCTCACCAATCATCAGCCTTACGGGGATGGCTTGATTGCTTTTGAGTTTATTCAGCGATTGGCTCAAAAGGGGCATTCGCTTCATGTTGCGGCACCAGCAGTAGATATTCAAGGAGTGTTGCCTGAGAACATCAGGATTTACCCCGTCAGCCTTCGAGCACCCTTTTCGGCGCTCAAACCCTTGGAGTATATGGCTAAAGTCAGGCAGATATTGAACCAGGTTCGTCGCCACCACAACGTTGACCTCATTCATCAGCTGAACCCCGTCAACCCAGGTTTAAGTGTTGGGCTGCTAGACCTGGGATTGCCCCTAGTGCTTGGCCCATTCTGGCTCAGCTGGCCCAGCCCTCCAGACTCAGCAAAACCCAAACCTTCTATTTCTGGAGCAATCGCCTCGTTGTTCACGAGGCCTCTAGTCCGCCGCTGCTCCAGTCAGCAGCAGCGGGCAGCCGCAGCTTTGTTGCTTTCTACGCCAGCCGCAGGCTCTGAGCTGGATCAACGAGCGTCCAGCCCGAGTAAGATTCATACCTTATCGCCGGGAATTGATACGGCCTTGTTCTCACCAAACCTGAGTGGGAACGCCCAAGAAAAATCGGAGACCAGCATTCTCTTTTTAGCCAACCTAGAATACCGCAAAGGCATTTTTACCCTTTTAGAAGCGTTTGAGAGAGTTGCCGAGGCGATGCCAGCTTGCCAGCTGCTGATCGGGGGCGATGGCAGTCAACGCGAAGCCGTTCAGCAGCGAGTCTCTCAGATGGCTTGCCAACCTCAGATCACACTACTCGGCAGAGTTGAGCGCCAGCGAGTGCCCGAATTAATGCACCAATGCACCGTTTACTGCTTACCGTCCTACGGCGAACCCTTCGGCATGAGCGCGCTAGAAGCCATGGCCTGCGGTAAACCGGTGGTCGCCACTCAGGCGGGAGGGCTCGCCTATCTGGTTCCAGATCAGGGTGGCCGCAAGGTACCACTCCAGGACGCACCCGCGCTAGCCGATGCCCTGATTGAAGTCCTGGCTTCTGCTCAGTTACAGTTAGATATGGGACAATACAATCGCCGTTGGGTCGAAGCGGGTTACAGCTGGGATCACATTGTCGAAAAACTGGAGTCTATATACCTTGAGATCAAAAAGTGATAGATAGCAATCAGTAACCAGTAATCAGTAATCAGAAATAAGAGCGTTTGCCAAGCCGCCATTTCTTAGTCTTGAAGTTGGGAATCTCTGTTGCAAGCTAGCCGCATCCTCATTGTCACCCACGCACCCCTCTCTGCTCAATTCGGCGCGGGCCAAGTGGCGATTAACCTGGCAGAAGCTCTACGGCTTCAGGGGCATGAGGTGACGCTGTGGTCACCTTATCCCCTGCCCATGCCGCTCAACCGCTGGCAGTTAGTCCGGCAAATGCGAGTCAAGCTGGACGCCTTTCTACGAACCCGGTCAGCCTTTGAGTTGCCCTTCGATTTGATCGATAGTCCCGCCGTGCTAATTACCCAACAGGTGAGTCAAGCCGCTGTCGTCATCTCTCGCAGTGTCCAGCCCGATCTTTTGTATATGGTCTACAGTCTCAACGACGGGGTGGGAAGAAGCATTAAAGGGGTCGCAAAAATCCTATTGAACTGTTTGTATTCGCTGTTTCTGGTTTTTTTGACCTTGCGAGGCTGGAGACGGTCAAACTATATTCTTTGTCTGGGCAGTTTAGAATTTCGCTGGATGTCTCGGTGGTTTCCAGCCTGGCAAGCTAAGCTGATCACTTACGTGAATGCACTTTCGCAAGCGGAACAAGTCGCGCTCGCCCAAGTCTGCAAAAATCGCAAGCCTGATCTAGGCGAGCCGATCCGTTTTCTTTGGATGGGCCGTTGGGTGGCTCATAAGGGAACGGCTAAGCTAGTTGATTTTGCGGTGCGGTGGTCGCAGCAGCGTCCCCAAGACAGGTTTACGATTGCAGGCTGTGGGTCTGAGGCTGAAAAGAGCTTTCCTGTTGAGCTGCTCAAGTCAAACGTTGTACGGTTTTTACCCTCATTCAAGCGAGAGCAACTTTATGCTTTGCTGGCTGAACATGACACTGGCCTATTCACGAGCAAGGTCGAGGGTTGGGGTCTGGTTCTCAATGAAATGCTGGAATCCGGAATGCCGGTTTTTGCCACACCAACGGGTGGCGTCCCTGATTTACAACCCTTTTTCAAAGAGAGGTTGAAGCCGTTTCCCCCCTCTTTAGAGGCCATCGCTGAGGCCAGAACAACGCCTGTAACGCCTGAAATGGTAGACGACTATTACGAAAACTTTAGCTGGGCTAAGACCGCCCAACTGTATCGGAAGTTCCTGTCTAACCCTGCCAAAGGATGAACCTCAGACTCTGCAGACCCTTCCCCTGCCGCTCCTGCGGGGGCAAGGGGTCTGCAGAGCTTCAGAACACGGACCGCCGAGCTTGGAACCCGGCCTTCCGACCGCCGAGCTCGGCGGTTTGGCTCCAGAGCCTCGAATTCCGGGCTTAGGACTCGGCCTTCCGAGCTCGGCGGCTGAAATTTTGACCTCAGAACCGCAAGGGCCGAGCCCAGAACCTCACCGTTCGGCCAGCGAGGCTGAGGCTTCGAGCTGGCGGGGTCAGGGCTCGGGCTCAGAGGCTCAACGGGAGGCCCCTCGGTTTATGCTCAAACTCGATAATCTGATTTCCCGAGCATGAAAATACTGTCTCTGAGTAATTGTCCGCTCGTTGAGCAACAGGGCTCTGGGTATGTCATCCTCAATTTCTGTCGGGGCTTACGCGAACGCGGTCACCAAGTCGACCTCTTCGGT
>JANNOU010000189.1:0-5712 GCA_031399305.1 Leptolyngbya sp. SOY_34_metabat_272 | reverse complement strand
GGGGCAGCACGATCTGCTTGAGGTCGCCCTGCTCGGTGTAGCCGCCGAAGGCGTTGGCCGCGTAAAAGTACAGCGCCTGGCTGCCGGGCGTGATCAGCAGGTTACGCTCGGTGAGCGAGAGGCCATAGCGCCGATTGAAGTCTTCGACTAGTGCCTCGATTAGGGGGCGGTAGCCCTGGCTGGAGCCGTAGCGGCAGACTACCTCGCCGTACTCTGGGCTGGCGAGTAGCTCCTGGGTGCAATCGCGCCAGAGCTGTTCGACCTCCGGCAGGATCACCGGATTGCCCGCGCTCAAATCGATAAACGATCGGCCTGCCCCAGCTCGCAAGGTGGTGATGATGTCTTTCATAATGGCGCGGACTCCCGTGAGTTGGGACATCTGGGTGCCAATGCGAGTCAGGGCAGGGTCCATAGCGATTGTGTTCCTGTGGTTTATGCAAACTTCAGACTGAGACGATCCTAAAGGGCGATGCGAGCAGTCAACAGGGACAATCTCACAGACAGTCTAAAAAAATTGGTGGAGCGGCCCAGTGGCCTATTGCTGCGCCGAGTTCGGGCTGCCCGAATTCTTGCGCATCTACTCGGCTGGCTGGGGCTGGGTTCAAGGTCGGGGAGTTTTGGTTCGCCCCGCCTTGGCAGCGCCAGGGCGGGAACTGGTCAGGCTCCGCGCAGCCTTTGCGGCGAGGTTCCCAGCCACCGCAGCAAACCCCACAGGATCTGATCCGAACCGATGGTATCCCTCTCGGGTACCCCCCTCGTCTGGCCGTTGGGGCGGAACTTGACGGACAGACCAAACCCGTGAACTCCCCAACCACCTGCCCTCTGCAGTTATTCAGCTCAGCCGTAAAAACAGCTTTAACAGCTAAACGCACTTCAGGCTGCGCTACGCAGCTCCTGAAATCGAACAAAAGAGTACCCTGCAAGGACTATTTCCAGGCCCTTATCACTCTGTCATGATTTTGGCTATCGACACGTCAAGGACAGTTGAGCTGAAGCGAGAGGCTAAAAAGCCAATCCCACTAAGGCTTGCTGGCCACTCTAACAACCTGAAAAATTGCGAGGATACTTCCATGGCAACTGAGACAGAATTCCTGGTTGTTGCACCCCCAGGCTTAAGCATCACGTTATCCGATCTTAAAATCGCAGGTACGGGAGGTGGTTCAGCGCTAATCATTAAGCCAGCCGAGACGTTTAAGGCGAGCGTTAAGGTTGAATTTGGACCCAACCCGGATCCCTTTGTTCACTTTTTGCTGTTCTTGAAGCTCAAGGTTGAAGTCCAGTTCGCCATTGAGAGCATCGGCCCTGGCGCTGAAGTCCTCACGCCCATCGCAAGCGAAACGACCACCGCACCCGGTCCTTCGGCGCCTCCCGATGCCACCTACGTCTACACCCCCACCTTCTCTGGGACGGCCAATGGACTGGGTCTCGATCCAGGGCCTAAGAAGGTGATCGCGATCGTGACCCTCAAAGATCCCAGCGGTGTCTTCCCCTTGGCGACTGGCTTCTTGGGCGAAGGCATCTTCCAGGTTTCGCCCTAAAGGGTCAGGTTTAGTCTAAGGCGATCTAGTATTTCTCAGACCACACTCTGAAAAATAGCCGCCCACGACGCCTAGGGATGTGAACGATAGGTCCTCCATGACCTATAAAAGCAACATCAGACTGGCAGGTACTCGCCGTGCCTGCCAGTTTTTTAACAGTTTTTTAATCGCAGCCCGCCAATAACCCAAAAGACATTGACAAATTTGGCTTACCCCAGTTGTAAAGGGAGGAGCAACCATGACCACATCACCGCCGGGCGAGGATCCAACCAACAGCAACAGCGAGGATTTAACCAGAATCAGAGGCATCGGGCCGGTCAAGCAACAATGGCTAAGAGAAGCGCTCAACGTGCGCAGCTTCCAGGACCTCGCCAATCTTTCAGCCGATGAACTCGAAGCCCGGCTGCGAGCCGAGGGCCAAATCACCTCTCGCAGCGAGATCGAAGCCTGGATCGCCCAAGCCCAGGAACTCACCCGTGAGCCCTCTCAACCCCCAACCCCAACTCCAGAACCGCCAACAGCAGCGGCAACTCCCCCGCCTCAGCCTGCCGAACCCAGCCCTATCCCTGCCCGTGAGGAAGCAGGCTGGCAAACCTTCGCCTCGTTTTCAGTCGAGTTTCGAGCCAAACAGACCGAGGGCCAGACCGAGCGGCGCACCACAGCCTATCACCGGCAGGCAGACCTCAGCCAAACCTGGCCAGGCATCGAAACCGACCAACTTCTGCACTGGCTGCTCGCCCAGCTGAACGAACCCGAGCCGCCGCCAGAACCTGTGGCCCCCCCCCTCAGCCTGGAGATCACACAGATCCGCCTTTTTCAGCCGCCTCAAGCGCCAAACCCCGTCAGCCTGGGCGAGGCCAACCGGCACTTCTCAGGCTCACTCAAGGCTCAGGAACCCTTCAGCCTGGAAATTTCATTCCAGCTGCTCGGGGGCACAGCCAGCCCACGAGGGGCCAGCTACACCATCGAGTGCTATGGGCGCAACCGAACCACAGGGGCGACCGTTCAGCTGGGCGACCCGTGGTCTGCGGCCCTAGTTCCAGGCCAGCAAACTTACACAGTGCAGCTCCCCAGCGCGGTCCTGTTGCCGGGGACGTATCGCCTGCAGGTGATTGCAACCCTGCCGAATACCTCAGCGACGCCAGGCTATTTTGAAATCCCTTTGTTGCAAGTTGTGTAGAGATTCCTGGGAGCAATGAGCACCTTTAACTGGGAAAGTTTCCTCAGGCAGTGGAGCCGTGATTTCCTAGAATCAGCCGGTCAGGCACAGGAAGCACTACCGCCAGACGTCGTAGCCTCGGGCTGGTTGGGGTATCCAGGCGCGACCGAAGAGCAAATCGCCCGCGCTGAAGCGCGTTTGGGAATTACTTTGCCCACCTCTTATCGGGAGTTTCTGAAGGTCTCGAATGGTTGGCGTCAGACAACCCCCTTTATCTATCGGCTTTGGTCCACCGAAGAGATCGAATGGTTCTCAGTCCGGCATCAAGCTTGGATCGATGACTTTGTGGAACGATTCATGGATATTCATCTCGCTAGCTCAGACTATCGCTCTGGGATCGAGCCGATTTCAGACGAAGAATACCTGGTCTACGGAGAGCAGCAAGACTGCGGTAAACTGCGACCCGAGTACTTGCAGACCGCTCTAGAAATCAGTGATGCTGGAGATGCTGCGATTTATCTGCTCAATCCGCAGGTCGTCGCTGAAGACGGAGAGTGGGAAGCCTGGTTTTTCGGCACCTGGCTGCCGGGAGCCGATCGCTACCGCTCCTTTCACGAAATGATGCAGGTGGAGTACGCCAACTTCCTGGAGCTGCGAGAGACCGCGTCCGCCACCTTCACGGTCGAGTTCCAACGCAGACAGGTTGAGGAACGCACAGAGCGACGAATCACGGTACACCACCGGCAAACCAACGCCACGCAGACCTGGTCAGACCTCGAACCGGAACCCCTTCGCCAGTGGCTGCTCAGCCAATTGAAGCCCTCTGGTCTGAGCCCAGAAGAGCCTGCTGTCCCCGCGAGCCTAGAGATTAGCCAGGTCCAAGTCTTCCAGCCGCCTCAAGCTCAGATCCCCGTCCGGCTGGGCGAGCCTCATCGACCGTTCTCAGGTTATCTCAGGAGCCGAGTACCGTTTGCGCTTGAAGTTTCCTTCAGACTAAGTGTCTCCACAAGAACAGTACGACAATACCAGAACGCAAGTTATCGTGTTGAGTGTTACGTGCGAAATCGAACCGCAGGGGTTACAATCCATCTGGGTGACACACAGTCTGATACCCTGGTTGAAGGGAAGCAAGTTTACACAGCTCGGCTGCCTGTTGCGATGCTGCAGTCATCAGGGGTGTATTGCCTTCAGATAATTGTGACCTTTAAGGGAGTAGTGACAGCCCTGGGCTATTTTGAGATCCCTTTGCTTCAAGTAATATAGAGCTGCCGCTGAGCAGGGAGTACCTTATCTCATAACATGATAGAGTAGACACTGCTTTTGGCTGCTAGACGTCTGTAAATCTGGCCTCTATTAGCCATTGCTTCTGGATGCTTATCCTCAAGACTTATCACCAAAGCCGAAACATATCGTTTAACTTTACCAGAAGTTTCGAAAGAGAGTCATGATGGCATTACCTACCCGTCAAGAGATCAACCTAATCGATTCCCTAGATAGGGAAACCTCTGAAACGACTCTACTGAACAACACTTTTCTTCAAAGCTGTGGCCAGCCTAATCTCCTACAGGGAGTCATTGAGGACCTGATCAACGGGGTTTTGATCCTGACTGATCAAAAGGAGCTAGTCTACGCCGATGACGGGGCCCGTCGAGTCCTGAGACAGCTGAGCCAGGATGGTCTACAAGCAAATCTGATCCCCAAAGAAATCTGGCATATTTGCCATTCTCTGATTCGCAGTCGTAGTCTCTTTCCCAATCAATACTGGCTAATCGGCTTTGAAATATTGACTGATGATTCAACTGCCTTAAGGATTCGGGCACGCTGGTTAGAGTTGGCAGCGGTCGAACGTCCTTGTCTGTTACTAACCGTAGAAGATCCGTATCAGTCAATTAAGAGTATCGCGATAGAGGAGGCCAAAAGATATGGACTAACTTCTCGCGAAACCGAAGTATGGCTACTTCACAGAGCCCATTATACTTACAAGAAAATCGCGTCAGAACTGTGTGTAACTCCCAACACGATCAAAAAACATATGAGAAGCATTCATACTAAACAGAGAGATCTTTTTAGTGCCAAGATCCAAGATCAGTTCGACGATGATGATGAGTAAAATAGGGTGCCTGCCGAATTTATCTGCCCAGGCTGGCTGGAGACTACGATTCGATTGCGAACTCTCCAGAGACAACCAAAGACTTTCCAAAGACGCTCCCAGGACATCCACAGAGGAATAGTACTGACTGAGGAGAGAAGTCGGGGGTGCTAGAGAACCCGGAACAACCCCCAAGGGGTGTCAACTTAAGGCTGAAACGCCCCAGATTTGCTGGGGAAGCGGGTCCTTCGCCACGCAAAACTGCGCTTCCCAAGCTCCAAACCCGGAGCGTCGGGTTCCAAAACCGGCAGGTCGAGCCATCCGCTCCAGACTCCGAGTCCGGCACTCGCTCTCCCGAGCACCCAGCCTCGAAAGTCGAGAAAATAACTCGGCTCTGCGAGCCTTCAGCTCGGAGCACCGAGTTCCAGATTGGAGGCTTCGAGTGCTCAGCCGAATGCTCCGAGTTCCAGGCTCGGTAGGCCGAGTGGCCAGGTGCAAGCGAGTCGACCCAATTGGCAACGGATTCGGGAGCGGATGTAGCGGATGGGCGACCGGTCAACCTCTCCAGTCCCCATCCGTTCCATCCGCTCCCGAATCCGCTGCCACACTTCCCTTCAGGTGACACCCATGCAAAGCGCCTCCCCCAGGCCCCCTGCGCAAGAGGTGAGTGACACGCTATCGAATGAGATGCGGTTGGACCTCAGTTGAAGCCCAAGTCTGTCTTCTAACCTCTTTGGTTCTGTGGGCGGCCAAACACCTGCACCCACACGTAGCGGTACCGATTGGAAGGCGCTGCCACATAGCCGAAACCAGTCTCCGCGTACTCAGGTTTGAGGATATTGGCCCGGTGCCCAGGACTGTTCATCCACTGCCGCACCGTCTGCGCAGGACTGGCGTGGCCTGCCGCGATGTTTTCACCGAGGTAG
>JANNOU010000188.1:0-12687 GCA_031399305.1 Leptolyngbya sp. SOY_34_metabat_272 | reverse complement strand
TTTACGCTTTGCACTCTTTGAAAACCACAAAGACACAAAGACACAAAGAATCTTGATGTCTGAGAGGTGGAATTAGCAGTACTGTATTCAGTGGGGTAGGCACCCAAGCGGCTGCGCGGCGGGTCTTGGAACAACAACCCTGAGAACTGTCGCTCTGCCTATCGCAACAACAACCATCCCGACAACACGAACAACAACAACGGTTTTCGGGTGGTCTGTTCGGCTTCGAGCACTCTTCAGAGTCAGAACGGGTGGATGGGAATCCATTCGGCGGACAAGAAGAGTCCAGACCTGCTCCAGCGATGCTGGCAACAGTATCCAAAAACAAAACAGGGTCGAGTAGCCTAGTAGGCTGATAGCTCGAACAGTTGCTCGGCTCATACCCGCAAAGCTTCTGGCTCCTCAACCGCTTAGGGGTCTGTAGGACTACCCAGATGTTGATGGAAAAACCGTGTGAGTTCGTGCCAAGCGTCTTCGGCTGCCAAGCGATTGTAGGAAGAGCGCTCGTCGCAGAAAAAACCGTGGTCAGCATCCGGATAAAGCTTCAACGTGTAGGCTTTGCCGAGTTCCTTGAATCGGGACTCGATTTGTCTAATGCGAGCGAGCGGAATGAAAGGATCGGCACCCCCGAAGAATAAGCATGTGGGCACCGTGATCTGGGTGACCGCGTCGATCCACTGGTCTAGGACCATGCCGTAGAAGGGAGCCGCTGCCGCGATCTCAGACGACAACTGGCAGGCAGTGAGAAAGCTCAGACCGCCGCCCAGGCAGAACCCAGTTACCCCAACCCGACTGGGGCACACATCGGCTCGCGACTTCACATCAGCCAGTGCCGCTCGAATATCCTCCAGGCACTTGTCGAGATCGAGGCGGTTCATCATCGCCATCGCTGGCTCAACCTGGTTGTAGCCAAACTGGTTGTGCGGCAACTCGCGATAGTACAGATCTGGCGTGAGCACCACGTAACCCTGGTTCGCAATCCGGACGGCCACGTCTCGGATGTGCGATGTCAAGCCAAATGCCTCCATCAGGAGCAGAACGGCTGGCTTGCGAACCCGCTCGGCAGGGACGCACAAGAAGGCGGGCATCTGTCCATCGGGCGTGGCAATCATCACCTCTGTCTGCTCGATTTGGCTAGGCGTTTCAACTGCTTGCATCTGGAGTCTCCAGTAGAACCGACTGCGGATAGCCTAGGAAACTCGCTATCCAGAACTCTAGAAAAAAGTTGCGGGATGTTGGTCAATTCTTGCGGCGGCAAAGCGCGGCTGCCAGGATCAGGCTTTGAGCAGTTGTCTAGGGGTCACGCCGACCATGCGCTTGAAACAGCGAGTCAAGTGACTTTGATCGCAAAAACCTACCCTGGTCGCAATATCTGCGATGCTGAGTTGGCTGTGCTGCAACAGATCCTTAGCTTTCTCGATCCGGCACTGCAAGATGTATTGATGCGGCGTCACCCCCATGCGGCGCTTGAACAAGCGTAAAAAGTGGTGGGGGCTGATCTGGGCAATCGCTGCCAGCTCAATGAGCTTTACCTCTTGGTGGAGATGCTCATGAATATACATCGTCACCTGTTGCAGCTTGGCTTGGGAGAGTCCACCCACGTGACTAGAGAGCTTCGGCTGCGTGGTGCAATATTTCCGTAATAGATGAATGGCCAAAGTCGTTTTGAGGCTATCAATCAGTAAATGCCCCCCAATTTGGCCAGACTCTAATTCGTCTCTCAAGGCGGCGAAGATACCCTGGATCAACACATCTTGCTCAGTCATAAAACGAGGGACGAGTTCAATGCGATCAGGATTGACCCAATCTTGACCGACTTGTTTGAGCAGCGCAGCCTCAATAGCCAAAATCATAAACTGAGCTGAGGCATCCCAATTACAGCGATGGCAAAGACCGGCGGGGATGATCGCGATCTCTCCCTGACGCCGCGTCTCTCTTCTGAGCTTGCCATCCAACCAGCGTTCACCTGATGAGGAGCCAGACAGACCATAAGCAATCACGTGCAGGGTATGTTGATGTTCGGCTACCTCAAATTTAGGCTGTTGGAAAAGCTCAAACTGAAGGTTGCTCCATCCCGAGCTTGAGAGACTGGCTGGATTGGGCAAGAGTAAACGGGTTGCATTGGCCTTGCGGTAATCCACCACAATAACTTTTTGCTCTTGCGCGCTCATCCTTCGTTTAAGTCGGTTAGGAATCTCCCGATTTTAGCGAATGTTTAACCGGATAAACGAGCGCATCTCAGCGGTAGCCTCAAGGCCGACCTAGCTCCAGGCTTCCACTACTGCCGCTGTTACCGCTTCACACTGGCATCCGTTTTGCCAAATCACTGCCTGAATGTGAGAGTCTCTGCCCTCACTGGGGAACCCTGCACATCAATCCAAACAGCCGTCTGGGTTGGCTTGGACAGCTGCGTTTCAAGGTTGCAGTCACTCAAGGCAAGTCCCGCCAAGCTCAGGGCGACCCCTGCAGCCACTCAGGGCGAATCCCGCCAAGCTCAGGGCGACCCCTGCAGCTACTCAGGGTAAGTCCCGCCAAGCTCAGGGCGACCTCTGCAGCTACTCAGGGCGAATCCCGCCAAGCTCAAGGCAGTTGCCGCCAACTGGCAACAACCTCCCTCACCCTCCACACCGTTTACCCTCACCCTCTACACCATTCACCCTCATCCTCTACACCGTTCACCCTCACCCGTGCATCATGACAACCAAAGGTCTCGGCATCCCCGAAGAAGTCATCCTCGAAGACGCAAAGCTCAAGCTCAGCTTCGCCCGTGATCGCCTGAGCGACCTAGCTCTGCTCGGCATCAACCCAGCCTGGCTAGACCAATTCCAGACACAGATCACCGCTTACGAAGCCCTGCTCTCCGACGACGCGCAACTGGCGACCCAAAAGCAACTGACCGTCCAAAAAGACAACCTCCTCAAACAGGCTGAACTCTGGGGCAACCTCCTGCGCGACCGTTGCCAGTACGCCTTCGGCAAGGGCTCATTCAATCCTTTCCCGCTGAGCAGCTTTCGGGCCGCTGTGCGCAACGAATCCAAGATGATCCAGATCCTGCCCAACCTAGTCGCGATCGCCAGCAGCAATGCCTCCGCCCTAGCGGCATTTGGCCAGCCTCCAGACTACGCAAGCCAAGGCCAGAGCCTGCGCGACCAGCTCGACACCATCAACCAGCAACAAGAAAAAGCCAAACGCGAACGCAAAGCCGCCACCGAAACCCGCCATCAAGCCGCCCGCAGCGTCTATGAATCACTCACCCATCTCAACGACGTAGCGCGCAAAGTGTATCGCAACCACCCCGCCCAGAAAGCCCTGTTCAAAGCACTACCCAGACAAGCCGCCCCCCCCGCCCCCGCCCCCCCAGCCCAGGACCGAGCTAGCTCCGACACAACGGTCTAAGGCTGGGAGAGAGAGATTCAGCCTCTGCACCCAAGCCCCCCAACCCCCAACAGCACTAACTCAAGAAATCAGACCCCCCTTGCGCAGGGGGCCTGGGGGAGGCGCTTCGTCCCCCAGTGGGGGGTTTGGGGGGCAAACGCCCCCCATTCCGGGTTCTCTCTACCCGCTACGCCCTCTCCCCAACTCACTACCCCCCTCTCAGACCCCAAAGCCCTCCAGGATCCGCCGCATCGCCTCTTCCACATTTGCCCGGCTATTGAACGCTGAAATGCGGAAATAGCCCTCACCCGCCGCACCAAACCCAGAACCAGGCGTAACCACCACATTGACCTTGTGCAGCAGCTTATCAAAAAACTCCCAACTCGAAAGACCATTGGGCGTTTTCACCCAAACATAGGGAGCATTAACGCCACCGTACACACTCAGCCCAGCTGCCATTAACTTCTCACAAATAATCGCGGCATTCTCCATATAAAAGTTGACCAATGCCTTAGTTTGCGCCTGACCCTGCTCAGAGTAAACCGCCTCAGCACCGCGCTGCACAATGTAAGACACACCATTGAACTTCGTAGACTGACGACGATACCATAACTTCCACAGCTCAGCCTCCGAGCCATCAGCAGCTTTCGCCTTGAGCGTTTTCGGCACCACCGTGAACGCGCAGCGAGTACCCGTAAAACCCGCATTTTTAGAGAAAGAGCGAAACTCAATCGCACACTCCCGCGCCCCATCAATTTCAAAAATGGAATGCGGCAGAGCCGGATCAGTAATGAAAGCTTCGTAAGCGGCATCAAAGAAAATAATCGAGCCATGGGTTCGGGCATAGTCCACCCACGTCTTCAAATACTCCCGAGTAGCCACCGCGCCCGTGGGATTGTTGGGGAAACAGAGATAGATTAAATCCACCTTCTGAGCAGGCAGCTCAGCGGTAAAATTGTTCTCCGCCGTGATCGGCAAATACACCAAGCCCGCATACTCACCCGCAGCATTGGCTGGCCCTGTATGCCCTGCCATCACATTCGTATCCACATACACGGGATAGACCGGGTCCGTGACAGCAATCAGGTTGTCATCGCCAAAGATATCGAGGATGTTGCCCGTGTCGCACTTGGAGCCATCGGAGACAAAGATTTCATCCGGCTCAACCTCACAACCCCGCGCCTGGAAATCATGAGCCGCGATTTTCTGCCGCAACCAGGAATGGCCTTGCTCTGGACCATAGCCTTGGAAGGTGGCGCGATTACCCATGTCTTCAACCGCTTGATGCATGGCAGTGCAACAGGCTTCCGGTAGCGGTTCTGTGACATCACCAATCCCCAGCCGAATCACCTGGGCCTCAGGGTTGGCTGCCGCAAAGGCATTGACCCGTCGCGCGATTTCTGGAAACAGGTAGCCTGCTTTGAGTTTGAGGTAGTGGTCGTTAATGATTGCCATAGGAGATCGCGATGAATGCCACAAAACAGTTTACTGCTGATTGATCTGCATGATACTTTTCTCGCTCGTTCATGCCTCGCGAGCTAAATTCCCAACTTTTCTCGAACCACCTCTTCCTGCTCCCGGAAGCCCACTAAGACCGCAGTGCCATCTTTAACAAAAAGTGGTCGTTTGAGCAGCATTGCATCGTTAGTAAACGCCTCAACCCACTGCTGATCGGTCCAAGCTTTCTTGGCCTCACCCAGCGACCGATAAGACTGCCCAGAAGTATTGCGCATA
Organism: Leptolyngbya sp. SOY_34_metabat_272; assembly: GCA_031399305.1. Lineage (GTDB taxonomy): Bacteria > Cyanobacteriota > Cyanobacteriia > FACHB-261 > FACHB-261 > FACHB-261. The sequence goes on along the minus strand of JANNOU010000188.1, from coordinate 7,578 downwards.
GGCTGAGTTCCCAGAGCAATCGCCCAGCTTTTAATCATCTCGCGAGTCGGCGGCTTCTCACCCGTGTCGATAAATTCATAATTGACCCCGTTACCTTCGAGCCACTTGAGAGCCTTCTTGCAGGTCCCGCAACTGGGAATCCCGTAAACTTGGATAGACATCACTCTCCTGGTTGAGACTTAAAGAACGCACAGCTAAGTATACTGAGGAACGGACCCGAGTCAAATTCACAGCCGCAACACTCAGTCATGAAGCGATCTGCACAACTCACATCCCTAACTTCTCACTGACAAGCGTCTTCGTCGCCACAAATCGTACCTTTGCTCCGGCAGAGTTTCGGTCGAGCGCGCAAACTCTGTCTACCCGTGAGCACCTTGAGAGCCAAGACACTACAGTTTAATTAAGATAAATTCTTGCTGAGAAATTCATAAGCATTCTCTGATCAGAACTTAATCTTTTTGAAGCCAACTTTTTAGGAAAAGCTCATCTCTTAGCTAGTTTTCGAATCTAAGATCATCATGAAATCTAATTACGAACTAAGCTTGAGAGGCATTCAACTGCTATGAGACTCAGATATTTTTTGACGGTGAGTATAGCGTCCCTGCTGGTCTTGGGTTGTGCTGAGAATTTGCCGGTTGGCCAATCTGCACAAAGCCCTGCCTCGGTCGCAAGCGCCCTGACCCAGCCCACCTCGCTAACAGCTCAAGCTTCAGGATCCACACTGGTCAAATCTGGGACCTTCGCATCTGGGGAGCATCCGACTGAGGGAACGGTTCGGATTGTCACTGAGAACGGCAAAAACTTTTTGGAACTGGCGCAAAACTTCAAAACCTCTGAGTTGGGACCCGATCTGCACGTCATTTTGCATCGCTCTGATAATGTCTTGGGCTCCACCACCCCACCCGCCTATCCAATCCAAGAAGGCGACTATCTGGTTCTCGGTGCCTTGCAACAGTTTACGGGCGCTCAACGTTACGCCATTGCCGACGACGTCAACTTAGCAGACTATCAATCGGCTGGCATTTGGTGTCGCAAGTTCAACGCAACCTTCGGCGCAGCTCGACTCAGCGGTTAGCGGCTGGCCTCAAGAACAGATGAGCCCGCCACCCTACCCCATTGGGTAGAAATTTCTCAGGGGATCAGAGTTTTCTAGCCAGTTGAGGCCAATAGCCAGGGGGTAGGCAATGCCTGCCCCCTGTTCCTGTGCTGAATCTTGGGCAAAATTTAGACAGACAGTCTCAGCAAGTTCACGAAGTCGGGAGCAACCAGGAATGCAATTCGTCTCTGACCCACCCATCTCTGTCAAAATCAACAAGATGCGGCAGCGAGTGCGGTGGCGAGAGCCGTTGCTCGTCCAGCGCGGGATCGACCAGACGCGGCTATGTTTGGACGACGGCGACGCGGACAATCCAGAATTCTCTTTCCTGGTTGTGGGGGACAGCGGTGCCGGTTACCACCGGGGACACAACCCCCAACGCCAGATCGCGGAGCAGATGTTGGCGCACGGCGAGGCCTGTCGCTTTGTCTTGCACACGGGCGACGTGATCTATATGGTGGGCTCCAGCGAGTACTACCTCAAGAACTTCATCGAGCCCTACCGGGAGTTTCTGGTGGGGGGCGAGCAGCCGAAGCGCATTGCCTACGACCGGATGGTCTTCCGCACGCCGATCTTGCCGGTGCTTGGCAACCACGACTACTATGATCTGCCGCTCTGGTCGGGGCTGCTGGCTCAGACCGCGCTGCCCTTGCGTCGCCTGCTCAGCTCGAAACTAGATCTCGACATCGGCTGGCACGGCTCCGGTCAGGGGCAGGCTTACGCGCGCGCCTTTCTGGATTACCTCAAGGCGCTGGAGGGACCAGACGCTCTGGGGCTGCATCTCGATCGTCATTACACGGCCAAGACCGAAACCGGTTACTGCCTGCGCTACGAGCCCGAACAGTTCACCCGCCTGCCCAACCGCTACTACAACTTCCGCTACGGCGGCATTGATTTCTTTGCGCTCGATTCGAACACGTTCAATGGCCCTTTGCCGCTACCCAACACGCGCGAGGGAGCAGCTTACCGTCGCAAGCTCAAGGAGCGACTGAACGAGTTGGAGCAGCAACGGGTGCAACTGGTTGAGCAACAAGCCCGCTTCAGACCAGACGTGACGGACGAAGCCGAACAACTCGATGACCTGCACGCCAAATTGGAGCAACTCTCAGAGGTCAAAATGGACCTCGAAAAACAATTGGCTGCCAATGAAACCACGGTCATCGACCTTGAGCAACTGGACTGGTTGCAGCAGCGGCTGATCGCATCCTGGAATACGCCGGAGGTGCGGGGACGGGTGATTTATTTTCACCATCCTCCTTATGTCACCGAGTCCTCCAAGTGGGGGCAGGCGCAGACGCTCGCCATTCGCCAGCGCTTGCGCCGGGTTCTGGATGCAGTGGCCAGTGCGGTGGGGTCGCAGACAGCAGGACGTCCCCTGGTGGATCTGATTCTGAACGGTCACGCCCACTGTCTGGAGTACCTGCGCACGGGCGATACAGGTCATGCGGACTCGAATTTAAACTGGATCATCTGCGGTGGCAGTGGGTTCAGTCTTCGCCGTCAGCGCCCGGAGGGACCTGAGCTAGAGGAAGCGTTCGGCGAAGAAGCGGGGAATCCGAACACCCGAGCAGTGGCGCGTTCACAGCTGTTTGTCGGTCGCGAGGGTCAGGGCTCCAGAAAACGACGGCCCTATTCGTTTTTGCGGATCGATGTTCGCGATGGGCAGCCGCCTCAATTTGTGGTCCGGCCCTTTGTCTGTGAGCGATTTCGGGGGCAGTGGCTCAACCGCTCTTTAGAACCCTTTGTGATTTGAAGGCGGCGTGGGTTGCTCATTCTCTGACGGATATGCCCACAGCGCTCAGGTACGATTAATATCTGCAATCGACTCAGACAGAGCCCGCTCTCAACCCCGGCAGACTGGATAGACCCGATGCTAGACATTCCGCAAATCCTGGCTCAGGAGCTTTCGCTGCGCCCCTCACAGGTCAAAAGTGCGCTCGATCTGTTGAGCGAAGGAGCCACGATTCCCTTCATCGCTCGCTATCGCAAAGAACGCACGGAGGAGATGAATGAGGTCCAGCTGCGCGATCTGGCCGACCGCTTCGCCTATCTGAGCGAGCTGGAAGAGCGAAAAGCCGCGATTCTGTCGGGCATCACTGAGCAGGGCAAATTGACCGAGACCTTGAAAGCCCAGATCGAGGCCTGCTTACAAAAAAATGAGCTAGAAGATCTCTACCTGCCCTACCGGCCCAAGCGACGAACGCGGGCGACTATGGCTCGGGAAAAGGGCTTAGAACCGCTGGCTCAATTCATCCAATCGCTGAATCGCCCGGGTGCGCCTGCACAGTCTCTGGAGACAGAGGCGGCACAGTATATCTCCGAGGCAACAGGGGTGAAGACCGCCGAAGAGGCGCTCAAAGGAGCCGCCGATATTCTGGCCGAAGCGGTGTCTGAGAAACCGGCGCTGCGGGCCTATCTGCGCCACGATTGGTTGACAACCGGGCAGTTCAGCTCTCGCTTTAAGAGCGACCATCCCGAAGGCACCACCAAGTTTGAGATGTACCGCAACTTCCAGATTCCAGTGAAGCAGATTGCGCCCCACAATTTGCTGGCGCTGTGTCGAGGTGAAGCGGAGGGCATCTTGGAGTTCACGCTGAACTTCGATGAACCGGCGGTTCTGGCCTATCTAGAAGCGCAAGAGATTCGCACCCCAGTTCAGGTGGTTCGAGCCTTCTACCGGACCCTGCTCAAAGATGCGTTTAACCGTCTGATCAAAGCCTCGCTGGTCAGCGAGGTGATCGCAGCCAAGAAAACCGACGCGGATCTGGAGTCGATCAAAACCTTTGAAGCCAATCTGCGGCAGCTGCTGCTGTCGCCTCCCGCGGGCATGAAACCGACTCTGGCGATCGATCCAGGCTTTCGCACGGGTTGCAAGGTTTCGGTTCTGGATCAGACGGGCAAGTTTCTGGAGTACCAAGCAATTTTTCCGCATCAGTCGGCTGGGCAGCGAGCTGAGGCGGCGCGCAGTCTCAAGGCCCTGATTGCAAAGTATCGCGTGGAGCTTATTGCGATTGGTAACGGCACAGCAGGGCGCGAGACCGATGCCTTTGTGGCCGAAGTGCTAGAAAACTTAGACCGCAAGCCAATTAAGGTAATCGTCAACGAATCAGGCGCTTCGATTTATTCGGCCAGTGAGGTGGCGCTGGCCGAATTCCCTGAACTCGACCTGACCGTGCGCGGTGCGATCAGCATCGGTCGTCGCCTGCAAGACCCGCTAGCGGAGCTGGTCAAGATTGATCCCAAGTCGATTGGCGTGGGCCAGTATCAGCACGATGTCGACCAAAAACTGCTCAAGCGCAAGCTGGATGAAACGGTCGAAAGCTGTGTGAATTACGTGGGTGTGGACTTAAACACGGCCTCGAAAGAATTACTCACCTTCGTCTCTGGGATCACGCCAGCGGTTGCCAAAAACATTGTCACCTATCGCAATGAGCATGGGGCATTCAAGCGGCGTCAGGGGCTGCTCAAGGTGCCCAAGCTGGGACCGAAAGCCTTTGAACAGGCTGCCGGGTTCTTGCGTATTCGCGACGGTGAAAATCCGCTGGATAACACCGCCGTTCACCCAGAAAGTTACCCGGTGGTGGAGCGAATTGCCGCAGATTTGCAGGTGCCACTCGCGCAGATCACCCAGGTGGCGGAGCAGTTCAGGTCGGTGCATCTCAAGCAATATGTCACCGCTCAGATCGGCGAACCGACCTTGCGTGACATCCTCAGTGAACTCGAAAAACCGGGTCGCGATCCGCGCGCCGAGTTCAAGTACGCCACCTTCCAAGCAGACGTTCAGGAACTCAGAGATCTCAAGGTCGGTATGGAATTGGAAGGCATGGTGACCAATGTCGCCAACTTCGGCGCATTTGTGGACATTGGCGTGCATCAGGACGGCCTGGTACATGTCTCGCAACTGGCCGATCGCTTTGTGGATGATCCCAAACAGGTGGTCAAAGTGGGTCAGGTAGTGAAGGTGCGTGTTCTAGACGTCAACGAGAAGCTGGATCGGATCAGCCTATCGATGAAATCTCCAGACAACGCCGTTGAGCGCAACCGTCACCCGCCGAAGTCAGCGCCCACCGTCAACGATCTCAAAGCGAAATTTGGCCGCAAATAAGAGGAGAGGAGGGTTGTGATGAAACAACGATTGGCTAGCTTGCTCCTGACGCTGATCCTGGTCCTGGCCTTCGCCCTGCCAACCCAGGCGGCAGACTTGGTCAACGGCGCGCAAGTCTTCAGCGTCCACTGTGCGGCCTGTCATGCCCAGGGGGGCAACCTTATCCGGCGTGGCAAAACCCTGAAACAAACAGCCCTCACCCGCTACGGCATGAACTCTCTCGAAGCCATCGAACAGCTGGTGACCAATGGCAAAAACAATATGTCTGCCTATCGAGATCGCCTCAGCATCCAACAGATTGAAGACGTGTCTGCCTACGTACTAGCTCAAGCGCAACAGGGCTGGCGCTCAAGGTGAAGCTCACTAGATCTTGGCAGCGAGCCTCTCTCATCAAGCAGCAAAGCCGAACGCTCAACTCCTGAGCCTCAACGCTGACCCCCCAAGCTCGAAGCCGTAAGCTCGCGAGCCGAAGTTTGCAGTTCTGAGCCCGGCGCTTGCAGTTCTGAGCCCGGCGTTTGCGCTTCTGAGCTTAAAATTTCAGCCTCCGAGGTCGAAAGGCCAAGCGCCGAGCCCGGTATTCGAGGCTCCAGAGCCGAACCCGCCGAGACCTCCATCCCTCGGCCTCTCCCCGAAGCAAACAGGGGCTGGGGGAGGGGCCGAGGGAGTCTGTGCCATGCGGTCACACCGAAAGTGGTGTCCGCGCATAGATCTGCTCGACCACCTGAGCCAGCTGGGTCATGCCCGTGGCCAGTTCCTCTGGTGTAGCCGTTAAGCTGATGCGCACACACTCGCGCGTGTGCTGCCAGTCTTCGCGCAGGCCGGGGAAGAAAGAGTTGCCTGGCACCACAATCACGCCCGCCGCCTTCAGCTCCTGGTAGAACTGCCAATCGCCCAGGGGCAAATCGCGCAGCCACAGCCAGGCGAAAATTGCCCCCTCGCCCCGGTGCAAGAACCAGGGCAGATCGCGGGGCATCGCCCGATCCAGCGCCTCTTCCAAGACCTGGAACTTATGTTGATAGTGAGGGCGGATCACCTGTTCTGAGATCGCTGCCAGCGCTCCCGAGCGGATGGCGCGGGCCGCAATCGCCTGCCCATAGCGTGAAGACTGGATACAGGCATTGGTCTGAAAGGCTTCGAGCACCTCAATGAGAGCTTCATCGCCAATCGCGATGCCGACCCGCTCGCCCGGCAGCCCCGCCTTGGATAGGCTCAGGCAGTGGATCAGGTTGCCGCCAAAGCGAGGTGTCAGCTCGGTAAAGTTCAGCGCTGGGTAGGGCGGCGCGTAGGCAGAATCCACCATCACCGGCACCTGGTGAGGGGCGGCCAGCGCCGCGATCTTGTCCACATCCTGGTCGCTGATCACATTGCCGGTGGGATTGCAGGGGCGCGAGAAGATCACACAGCCGGTCGAAGCATCTATGACCAGGTGCGAGAAATCGGGGCGGTACTTGAAGCGGTGCGCACTCTCCTGGATCTCTAAGGTGGGACGGTAGGACAGCACTGCCTCAGGGCACAGGCTCACACCGCCATAGCCGGTGTAATCCGGGCTCAGGGGCAGCACGATCTGCTTGAGGTCGCCCTGCTCGGTGTAGCCGCCGAAGGTGTTGGCCGCGTAAAAGTACAGCGCCTGGCTGCCGGGCGTGATCAGCAGGTTACGCTCGGTGAGCGAGAGGCCATAGCGCCGATTGAAGTCTTCGACCAGTGCCTCGATCAGGGGGCGGTAGCCCTGGCTGGAGCCGTAGCGGCAGACTACCTCGCCGTATTCTGGGCTGGCGAGTAGCTCCTGGGTGCAATCGCGCCAGAGCTGTTCGACCTCCGGCAGGATCACCGGATTGCCCGCGCTCAAGTCGATAAACGATCGGCCTGTCCCAGCTCGCAAGGTGGTGATGATGTCTTTCATAATGGCGCGAACTCCCGTGAGTTGAGACATCTGGGTGCCAATGCGAGTCAGGGCAGGGTCCATGGCCATGGGGTTCCTAATGTTTGTACAAAGCAGATTAAACAATCCTAAAATGCAGCACGGGCAGACGACAGGTACAAACCCGCAGAGAGTCTAAAAAAATTGGTAGAGCAACCCAGTGGCCGATCTCTGTGCCGAGTTCGGGCCGCACGAATCCTGGTTCTTCGCCACCGCAACAAACCTCGTAGCCTTGCTATCCCTTATCTGCCAGGCTCACTTGCTGAGCGGTTCCGCGGTCGGCCAAACACCTGAACCCAGAAGTGGCGATACTGGTTAGAAGGCGCTGCCACATAGCCGAAACCAGTCTCCGCGTACTCAGGTTTGAGGATATTGGCCCGGTGCCCAGGACTGTTCATCCACTGCCGCACCGTCTGCGCAGGACTGGCGTGGCCTGCCGCGATGTTTTCACCGAGGTAG
>JANNOU010000181.1:0-29506 GCA_031399305.1 Leptolyngbya sp. SOY_34_metabat_272 | reverse complement strand
GTCCGCCCAATCTCCCCCAGTTTCCGGCGAACCGCTGCCTGTTGCCGCCGCTTCAGATCATCCCCAGCCCAAGGGCGTGCAACCTCAGCAGACCCAGAGAACCCTCTGCCCAAGGCGTCAACCCCAGTGGACTAGAATGGGGCGTGAGGGAGCTTCATCAAAACCATTGGCGAAACATCGGTGAAGTTTGAACCGCTCCACCATAAGTACCGCCCCAAGGTCTTTGCAGACCTAGTCGGGCAAGAGGCGATTGTCACCACCCTCAGCAACGCCCTCCGGCAAGAGCGCATTGCCCCGGCTTACCTATTCTGCGGCCCCCGAGGCACCGGCAAGACCAGTTCTGCCCGCATCCTGGCCCGCTCCCTCAACTGCTTAAACGCCCCAGAACCCACCCCCCACCCCTGCGGCACCTGCGACCTCTGCCGCAGCATCACCAACGGCTCCTCGCTGGATGTCGTCGAAATCGACGCTGCCAGCAACACCGGCGTCGACAACATCCGAGAACTGATCGAACGAGCCCAGTTCGCCCCTGTGCAGGCCCGCTACAAGGTTTACGTCATCGACGAATGCCTGACCGGGGACTCGCTAGTGCAGACCCGTGAGGGGCTCATGCGCATCGACAACCCCCAACTCCAGGGCAAACAGGTGCTGAGCTACAACGACCCCTCAGGAGCCTGGGAATACAAAACCGTCATCCGATGGCTAGACCAAGGAACCCGCGAAACCCTAGTCATCAAAACCAACCGTCGAGCCATCCAATGCACCCCCAACCACCTGCTCCGGACAAACCAGGGCTGGCAAGCCGCAAACGCAATCAGCGGACAAACAGCCATCCTTTCCCCGGCTGAACTCTTGCACCAGGCCCCCCTAACCTCCCGAGTTCGAGGGGGACCGGACTCTGACTCCCCCCGAACTCGGGGGGCTGGGGAGGCCAGTTCTGGTAGGCAATGGACTACAAGTTTGGAGCAGGTCGAATCGGTGACAGTCGGCGGACCTGCGCGAGTGTACGACCTTGAAGTTGAAGACAACCACAACTTTGTGGCCAACGGGCTGAGCGTCCACAACTGTCACATGTTGAGTACGGCAGCATTCAATGCCCTGCTCAAGACGCTCGAAGAGCCCCCCGACCGCATCGTCTTCATCCTGGCCACCACCGACCCGCAGCGCGTCCTGCCCACGATCATCTCCCGCTGTCAGCGCTTCGACTTCCGCCGCATCCGCCTCGACGCCATGGTCGCCCACCTAGAGACCATCGCCCAGGCCGAAAGCATCACGATCACCGCCGAAGCCCTGCAACTGGTGGCCCAAATTGCCCAGGGCGGCCTGCGCGACGCCGAAAGCCTGCTCGACCAGCTCAGCCTACTCGACGGCGAGATCACCGCCGAAGCCGTCTGGGACCTAGTAGGAGCCGTCCCCGAGCGCGACTTGCTCTATCTACTCGAAGCCATCACCAGCGACCAGCCCGACACCGTTCTCACCTGCACCCGCCGCCTGCTCGACCGGGGCCGCGAACCCCTGATAGTCCTGCAAAACCTGGCCAGCTTCTACCGCGACCTGCTGATCGCCCGCACCGCCCCCGACCGCCGCGACCTAGTCGCCGTCACCCCGCCCACCTGGGCGCAACTCTGCGCCCACGCTGCCCCCCTGAGCGTCAGCACCATCCTCGCCGGACAGCAACACCTCAAAGCCAGCGAAGCTCAGCTCAAAAACACCACCCAACCCCGCCTCTGGCTGGAAGTCACCCTGCTCGGCTTGCTGCCCAGCGCCGTGAGCCCCGCCGAAGCGCCCGTGGTGCGCGAGATTCGCTCCGCCGCGTCTGTAGTGCCTCCCCTGCCCGCCGCTGCCAAACCAGAACCCCCCCCGAGCCCAACAGAGCCCCTGCCTGCTCCAGCAGATATCCCCGCTGCCGAACCCGCGCTCCCCGCTGACCTGGAACCAGAACCGGAAGCTCCGGTCGAGCGCCGCCCCCGGCTCGACCCGCCGCCCCCCGCCCCGGCCCACCCGCCCGTCGTTGCCGCCAACCTAGAGCGCCATTGGCAGGGCTTCCTCGCCCATCCCAAACTCACCGGCTTCCTGCGCGGCCTGCTCTCCAAAGACGGCTTCCTTTCCAGCCTCACCGACCACCAGGCAGTGATCGGCGTGCCCCAGGGTCTGCACACGATTCTGTTCAAAGATCCCCAGCGCATCGAAAAAGTGCGCGAAGTCCTAACCGCCGTGGTCGGCTACCCGCTCGAAGTCTCCCTGACCATCGCGGCCAAAGATCCCAAAGCCGCCAGCCCTGACAAGCCCGCTGCCAACCCGCCGCCCCGCGTCCACAATCCGCCCGCCCGCCCGTCGCAACCGGCTTCTAGCCCCGCTCACAACGGCAGCGCTCCCCCACCTGCGGCCCCGCCGCCCAGCGGAACCGCCCCGCCCCAGCTCGCGCCGTTCGAAACCGACCCGGTCAACATCGCCGCCCGCCGACTGGCCGAATTCTTTAACGGCGCAGTCGTGAACTTAGACGACGACCCCGAAGACCTGCCCTGGTACCTGCAGAACACCCCCCCCGCCTCCGAGCAGGGCTACGTTGATCGCGAGGACGACGATGAAGCAGACGTGCCGTTCTAGCCCCACCCGAGCGCCTCTGCACTGGCTCACGCTGGCGGTCCTGAGCGTCGTCTTCCTGGGCAACGCCACCGCCGTGGTCCTACTGGGCTATGTCGGCTGGCGGATTCTCCACCCCGCCCCGCCAAGCCACACTACTGAAATACGGGAGTAGTGCTCATGGTGCGTCTGAAACCCTGGCAATGGTTGGTTCTAGCCCTGCCGCTGGCGAGCGTGGTGGGCTTTGTGCTGATCGCAGCTGGCGTCCAGATCCAACACTGGGGCCTGAGCTGGATCTGGGCCGTGGTGATCGTGGCGCTAGTCGGCTGGCGTTGGCTGCTGGTGCGTTGGCTGCGCCCCCCGGCTGTCATCGCGCTCGAACAGGCGCTCAGCGACCTCGAAGCGCTACCCGACGCCCAACCCGTGACTGACGATCCGCCCGCCCAAGCCCAGCGCGTGATTCAGAGCGTGATTCACCAGGCCCGCAACGACGACGCCCCCTGGGAAGACTGGGGCCGCTTCTTCGGACGCACCCGCGAACTGGTCGAAGGCGTCGCCCGTGTCTATTACCCCAACACCGAACACCCCCTGCTCAACATCTACGTACCCCAGGCTTACGCGCTGCTGCGCGGCACTACCGACGACGTCGATCGCTGGATGCAGTCGTTCGCACCGATTTTGAACCAGGTCACGGTCGGGCAAGCCTACCAGGCGTACCGCACCTATCGCCGCTTTGAGCCCGCCGCCCGTACCGCACTGCAAGTCTGGGACTGGGCACAGTGGCTGCTCAACCCCGCCGCCGCCCTGGCCCGCACCGCCATCCAAGGCCAGAGCGACAAAGCCAACCAGCAACTGCTGGCCAACTTCGCTGACATCCTGCGCCAAGAGACCTTACGCAACCTGGGCCAGCGGGCCATAGAACTCTACAGCAACGCCCCCGCCTCGCGCCCGCTGCCGCTGGTCAGCCCGCCCGCCGCCCAGAGCCAGAGCCTGCGCCAGATCCTGTCTCAGGCCGACCCCGAAGTCGAAGCTCGTCCCGTCCAGGTGATGCTGGTGGGCCGTACTGGCGCAGGCAAGAGCAGCCTGATCAACACCCTGTTCGATTGCGAACGTGCCCAGGTGGACATCCTGCCCAGCACCGACCGCCTTCAGGACTACCACTTCCAGTCCGAAGCCGGAGAGTCGCTGATCCTCTGGGACACGCCGGGCTATGAGCAGGTCGGCGGGGGCACACTCACTGCCCAGGTCCTGGACCAAATCCGCCGGATCGACCTGCTACTGCTGCTCACGCCCGCGCCCGACCCCGCCCTGCAGATGGACCTGGACTTTTTGGCCAAAGTCAGTGCCCAAAACCCAGAGCTGCCGGTTATAACCGTGGTCACCCAGGTGGACCGGCTGCGCCCCTTACGCGAGTGGCAGCCGCCCTACGACTGGCAGCGCGGCGAGCGGCCCAAAGAACAGGCGATCCGGGAAGCCATCGCCTATCGCGCAGAAATCTTGGGTGAACACTGCCGTTCGATCTTGCCCCTGGTCACCGCAGACACGGCTAAAAACCGAGTCGCCTGGGGCACCGAGCCGCTGTCACTGTCGTTGATGCTGGCAGTGGATCCGGCGCGGCAGTATCGGCTGGGACGTTTCTTGCGCGACCTCGACGCTCGCAGCTGCGCAGCCGGTCAGATCATCGACCGCTACGTCTTCCAGATGCGCACTACCCAGGGGCTGGCAGCGCTGCTCAAAAACCCCCTGCTCAACCTGCTCTCGCGCCTGACCACCGGCTCCACCCTGCTCGTGGAACTGCTGAAGGCACAACTGCCGCTCGAACAATCGCCCGCCGTGGTCGCCAAGCTGCAGATGGCCTATGAACTCTGGGCACTGCTGGGCTCTGCGTCTGAGCCCAGGTTCGACTGGCTAGCCATCTGGCCGCTGCTGCTAGACAACCCAGAGCCAATCGAGCTCAACGCCTGGGCCTTCGGCCAAACCCTGACCGAATACTGGACCCGCAAGCTCAGCGTCGGCGAGCTGCCCGGTCGCTTCCAGCACTATCTGTCGCAGAAGGCAGACAGAGCCCCTGCCTAGGTAGCCCCAAGCTTGATCGCTGAGTCGACCTAGGCAGGGGGTGGGCTTAATCAACAACTCGGAGTTTTCCGGCCCTCAGGTGATCGAGCACGCGGTTGATTTGCTGTCGCTGCGCTTCGCTGATAATCTCTCGGGATAACGTGGTCAGCATCAATTGCTGCTGGTCCGCACGGGTGAGTTTGCGGGAGGCAATGATGCGATTGACCAGTTGTTCAAAACTTTGATCGGGTCCACTGGGGACGCTTCTCAACTCAGTTGGCATCATCTCGATTGGGGGCAGTATCGTTCAGGTCCTGCTGCGTTAAATCGGTAGACGCTCAACACCGGTTCTAGACTCAGGCTGATAAAGATTGGCTAGAACCAGACAGAAGGGGAGCTAAGTCATCCGCACACGGGCTCTGAGGTCATCTGAGCTGACTCATCAGTAGGCACCTCTGTCAATGTAACAATCTGCATCTAGGCTAGCCAAGCTAGCTGCGACAGCTAGAGATGCATCTACCTGATCTTCCAGCAATCAGGACATTGCCAGCGGTTTAAGCGCCCAAGGCTCTTGCTAAGCAGAGCCTGCGCTGCCACAAGCCGTCGAGCTATTGCGAGCTTTTACGATTGCTCTAGATTGGTATGCATGTTGCGTTTACTTAATTTTCAAGTAGTGGCCACGGGTGTCACCACTATCATGACAAGTAAGATGCAGCTAGAGCGTTGACTCAATGGCTCATGATCAGCTAGTTTACGTCTCCAAGGTCCGGTGTACGCAGGGTGCAACTGCGACTGCTAAGTGGGAGCTAGGGTTCTCGGTTTACAGCCTGTTGAGATTCTCGGTTTACGGCCTGTTCGCTAGGACGTTCCTTACCTCTCTCGTCCAAGTTCAGGCCGTGCCCCTGAGGAACTCGGCTCGAAGCCGTTGTCGAGCCTGAGGCGTTGCAGATGAAGCGTGTCCTCATCGTGGACGACGATCCCCAGTTTGTGAGCACCCTAGAAGTCCTGTTGGACGTGAAAGGCTATGGAGTTCTGACCGCACGCGATGGGCTGGAGGCCCTTGACCTCCTGAGCGACCCGCGTCAGCCCAAACCCGATATTGTGGTTGCGGATGTGATGATGCCTCAGTGTGATGGGTTGGAGCTTTGTCGCCGGGTGCGCCAGTATCCGGAATTTGAGCTGTTGCCGTTTATTTTTCTGTCAGCCCGTACTCTGCTGGAAGATCGCGTAGCTGGATTGCGCGTAGGCGCTGACGATTATCTGACCAAGCCTTTCGACCCTGAAGAACTAATTATCCGGATTGAAAACTTACTTGAGCGGGTGCGACGGATCCACTCAACCATGGTGCGCATCACCGGTAGCCAATCGCTTGCCCCAGTGCCTGAGCCGACGCCTGAGCCGACCGCAGGGCTCGCCTATGCCCCGCTGTCCAATGATTCTCCAATTGCCCCATTGAGTGCAACTGAACGGGAGGTTTTCTATTGGGTGGCCCATGGTCTGACCAACCGCGAAATTGCCGACCGCATGTATCTTTCCATCCGCACCGTTCAGGGACATGTCACAAACATTCGTGCCAAGCTAAATCTGGCTCATCGACAGGCCATTCTGCGGTTTGCCTACGAGCATCGTCTGGTTTAAGCGCCCCATGACGTTAAAGCACTGCGTCAACCACTTGAGCACTGCCCTACAGCACAGCGTTGAGCCGGAAGCGCTGTTCCAGAGCTTGGTCGATGAACTCCGTCTAGCGCTGCCGGTCGACCGTTGCACACTTTGGCTATTGGACGGGGAGCAGCTGAGACTGCGCTGGGAAGCCAAGTCAGCCGCTGCGGTAGCAGAGCCTTGGCTGGGGCGAACCCTATCGCTGCAGCACTGGGCCGAAGGCCGCGACTGTCTGTTACAGAATCGGGTGTTTCAGGTGCGCAACCGCGTCGATCAGCGCCAACGCAAACGAGCGACCTTGCCTGCGGCTCTCGACGCTCAGGCCTGCCTGTGTCTGCCGATTTTCGCGGGCGGCGAACTGGTCGGGTTGCTGGGGCTGTTGCAGACCAGCGGGCCTTTAGCTTGCACGCCAACCCAGCTGAATCTGCTGCGGCAGTTGGTGCAGTCGGTTGGCCTGGGCCTGACTCAGGCCAGACTGGCGCAGGTGGAAGCGCAACTGCGTCGAACTGAGCAACAGCTGCAGCAGGCTCAGGCACAACAGGTCAAGCAGCAGCCTGGGCCAGCGGGGATGTTGAGCGAGCGCAAGCGGGCCGAGGCCGAGTTGCGCGGCTTGAATGCGGTGCCAGAGCAGCGGGTGATCGAGCGCGCTGCCGAACTCTCGGCTAGCGAGGCGCGCTACCGCATTCTGGCCAGTGCGTCGCCAGTGGGCATCTTTCACACGGATGTGCAGGGCTGCCTGCTGTACGCCAATGAGCGTTGGTGTGAGATCGCTGGCCTCTCCCTGCGGGAGGCAGTCGGCGACGGTTGGACCCAGATCGTGCACCCGCAAGACCGCGAGCGGGTGATCACCACGTGGAGCCAGGCCCTGCGCACCCATTTGCGCTTTGAAGTGGAGTATCGCTATCTCACACCGCAGGGCAAAACTGTCTGGCTGATCGGCCAAGCCTTGCCGGTGTGTGGTGATGGCGGCGAAGTCACCGGCTACGTGGGCTCAATCACCGACATCACGGAGCGCAAGCGGACTGAGGAGGCGCTGCAAGCTAGTGAGGAGCGCTACCGGGCTCTCTATGAAGACAATCCGTCGATGTACTTCACGGTGAGCGAAGCAGGCTTGATTCTGTCGGTCAACGCCTTCGGCGTCGCCCAGCTTGGCTACACTGCGCCGGAGTTGGTCGGGCGTAGTGTGTTTGATCTGTGCTACGCCGAAGACCAGGCCGCAGTTCAGCAGTGCTTTCAGGATTGTTTGCAGCATCCCAGCCAAATCGCACCCTGGGAGTTTCGCAAGATCCGCAAGGATGGCAGCCTGGTGTGGGTCAAACAGTCAGCGCGCACGGTGTGCGATAGCAGCGGCCATTCGGTGGTGCTGCTCGTCTGCGAAGACATCACAGAGCGCAAGCGGACGGAAGAGGCGCTGCGCCGCAGCGAGGCACGCTATCGCGCGATCATCGAAGATCAGACAGATCTGGTCTGTCGCTCGCTGCCCAACGGCGTGATGACCTTTGCCAATGAGGCGTTCTGTCGCTATTTCGGCAAACAGGGCAACCGGCTGATCGGGCGTAAATTTGTCTCGCTGATTCTGGATGAAGACCGAGAGCAGGTGGAAATGCACCTGAGCTCGCTGAACCGCGACCAGCCGGTGGCCACGATTGAACAACGCATCCGGCTGCCGAACGGCGAGATTCGCTGGCAGCAGTGGGCTAACCGGGCAATCTCGTTTGACCCACAGGGCCGTCCGATTGAATTGCAGTCGGTCGGGCAAGACATCACCGAGCGCAAGCGGGTGGAACAGGCGCTGCGCCAAAGCGAAGAGCGCTTCCGGACTCTGGTCTCGAATATTTTGGGTGCGGTCTACCGCTGTACCAATGATGGCGGTTGGACGGTCGAGTTCATCAGTGAGGCAATTGCCCAGATCTCCGGTTACGCCGCCGCTGAGTTCATGCAGCGGCAGCGGACTCTGACCGATATTTGCCATCCCGAAGACCGCGAACTGTGTCGGCGCACGGTCCAGCAGAGTCTGGCGCAGCAGCAACCCTACACGCTGGAGTACCGAGTCATGCGGGCTGACGGCAGCGTGAGCTGGGTCTCGGAGAACGGGCAGGGCGTCTACGCAGAGGATGGTCGTGTGCTCTGGGCCGATGGCGTGATCTTCGATATCACCGAGCGCCGACGTCATCAGGAGCAGTTGCGCATCCTGGAGTCGGCGATCGCCAACGCTCATGATGTGGTGCTGATCACCGAGGCTGAGCCCCTCGATGAGCCCGGTCCCCGGCTGGTCTATGTCAATGAAGCCTTTAGCCGCACCACCGGCTACGGCCCACAAGAGGTGTTGGGCTGCTCGCCGCGTCTGCTGCAGGGACCCAAGACGGACCGCGCCACGCTCGACCAAGTGCGGGCCGCGCTGCAGGCTTGGCAGCCGGTCAACGCCGAAGTGCTCAACTATCGCAAGGATGGCAGCGAGTTCTGGGCGGAGCTGAGCATTGTGCCCGTGGCCAACCCCAGCGGCTGTTATACGCACTGGGTGGGCGTGCAGCGCGACATCACCGAGCGCAAGCGTATGGAAGAGGCTCTGCAGTTTACGCAGTTCTCGGTGGATCATGCCGCCGATGCCATTCTCTGGGCAACGTCAGATGGGCGATTTTTTGGGGTCAACGAGGCGGCCTGTCGCGTGTATGGCTATTCGCGGCAGGCCTTGCTGTCGCTGGCGGTGTGCGATGTCGATCCGGCCTACTCTGAGGCCGACTGGGTGCGTCACTGGCAGAACCTCAAGCAGTGGGGGGCGCTTACGGTTGAGGCGCTGCACCGCGCCCACGATGGCCGGATTTTCCCGGTTGAGGTGGCTGCGAGCTATCTAGAGTTCAACGGCCAGGAGTACAACTGCGCATTTGTGCGCGATATCACCGAGCGCAAGCGGGCAGAGGCGCTGGAGCGAGCCAACCGGTCGCTGGAGCAGGCCAATGCCAATCTGAGCCGCCTAGAGAAGCTGAAGTCGGAGTTGGTTGCCACGGTCAGCCACGAGATCCGCATGCCGATCACCACAGTTTGTACGGCGATCTCAGCGCTCACTGTTTTGGGGGACAAGCTGGAGCCGAGGGCGAAGAAGGTTCTGCAGGCAGCGGACAGTGAGGCGCGCCGTCTGGCGCGTCTGGTCAATGACCTGTTGGACTTTTCCAAGCTTGACTCGGGCACCTATCGCTGGCGCGAGGAGCGCGTTGAGCTGAACTCGGTGCTGACTCAGGCGGTTCGGGCCAGCCGTGTGCTCTACGAGAGTCGCCACCTGAGGTTGCACTGCGCCACGACTGAGCTGCCGTTGCACACCTGGGGTGACCCGGAGCGTTTGATCCAACTGGTGGTCAATCTGCTCGACAATGCTGCAAAGTTTAGCTCGCCACAGGGCCAGGTCTGGCTGGGGCTTGAGCGTCGGGGTGAGTGTGCGGTGGTGTCGGTGCAAGATGAGGGGCCGGGTATCCCTGAGGCGGATCGAGACCTGATCTTTGAGTTGTTTGGTCAGCTGTCGCAGCCGACGGGTAAGCGCCCTCAGGGCATTGGTCTGGGCTTGCACCTGTGCCGTCAAATCGCCCAGCATCACAATGGCAGGATCACCATTGAATCTGAATTGGGTCAGGGCAGCCGCTTCGTTGTGTGTTTGCCTTGCCTGGAGACTAATGCTCTGGCTCCGGTTTGACTTCTGAAGTTTGGGCTCAGGGAGTCTTGGAACTTTACTCGCGAGTCTTGGCATCGAATGTAGGGGGAGTCGGGGGAAGTCGTGGGTGTTGGAGAGAACCCGGAATGGGGGGCGTTTGCCCCCCAAACCCCCCACTGGGGGACGAGGCGCCTCCCCCAGGCCCCCTGCGCAAAGGGTGACTGACACGCTGTCACGGTCAGTGCCTTACTTGGGTCGAGCCTCGCCCGAGAGCTTCAGAACTTCGTCCAAGAGCCTCAGAACTTCGCTCAAGAGCCTCAGAACCTCACTCAAGAGTCTCAGAACTTCGCCCAAGAGCTTCAGAACTTCGCTCGAGAGTTTGATAGCTTCGCCGGAGAGTCTCAGAACTTCGCTCGAGAGTCTCAGAGCCTCATTCACGAGTACTTGAGTCTCGCCCGAGAGTCTGATAGCCCCGCTCGAGAGTCTCAGAACCTCGTTCACGAGGTTCTAAAGCAGATGCTGGGGATTCGGAGCCGAATGTCATCGAATCAGCGTATCACTGACCCTTTGCGCAGGGGGCCTGGGGGAGGCGCTTCGTCCCCCAGTGGGGGGTTTGGGGGGCAAACGCCCCCCATTCCGGGTTCTCTCCAACACCCACAACTTCCCCCGACTCCTCATACCATTCATCTCAGAATCCAACCCACAAGGTCCCAAACCTTGTCACAGTAGCTGTTCGGCTAAACTGCGTCCATGACCACAACCACCACCCCTGACCTGACCGGCCTCCTAGCCGTCGCCCGCACCGCAGGCTGGGGAGCATCCGCAATTTTGCTAGAGCACTACCACAGCGATCGCGACCTGCAAATCCGCCAGAAACAGGGAGCCCCCGTGACCGCTGCCGACCTAGCCGCCAACCAATACCTGCTAGACACTTTGCAGCAAACCCTAGGCCAAGAGCAATTCGCCTACCTCAGCGAAGAGACCCGCGACTCCCCAGCCCGCTTCGAGAAAGAATGGGTCTGGATCATCGACCCACTCGACGGCACCCGCGACTTCATCGACCGCACCGGCGAGTTCGCAGTTCACCTGGCCCTCGTCAGCCAAGGGCGTCCGATCCTAGCAGTAGTCGCCTGGCCAACCGCCCAGAAACTCTACACCGCCATCCAGGGCGCAGGCAGCTACGTCGAGCGCCCCGGCGAACCACCCAGCCCGCTGCGCGTCTCCGAGCGGCGCAAGCCCGAACAGCTGCGCCTGATCGTCAGCCGCAGCCATCGCGACCAGACACTCGACCGCCTGCTCAGCAAGCTGCCCAAAGCCGAGCAGCGCGCCGTCGGCAGCATCGGCTGCAAATTCGCCTCGATTGCCGAACAAGAGGCTGACTTCTATGTGGCCCTCTCCGGCAAAAGCGCGCCCAAAGACTGGGACCTAGCCGCCCCCGAGCTGATTTTGACCGAGGCGGGCGGCCAGGTGAGCCGCTTCGACGGCAGCCCATTGCGCTACAACCAAGCCGACGTTAACCAGTGGGGCGGTCTCCTGGCCAGCAACGGCCACAGCCACGCCCAGCTCTGTACCCTGGCCCAGTCCTACCTGGCCGAGTTGTCGTAGCGCCGCATGATCCGATTTCGCCGCCCCCGCCTCAGGCAAAGAGTCCAGCAGTTTCCGTCGCCGACCCGCGAGCTGAGCCGCAGCGGGCAGGCCAGCATCGTGCGCCTAGGCGAAACCCACGCCGATTGGCAAGACCCCTACCACCTGCTGCTGACCATCTCCTGGCCCGGCTTTCTGGCATTGCTGGTGCTGGCTTACCTGGCCGCGAACACCCTGTTCGCCCTCATCTATCTGGCCGGAGGCGATGGCATTGCCAACGCTCGAGCGGGCTCGTTTCTCGACGCCTTTTTCTTCAGCGTCCAGACCATGGCCTCCATTGGCTACGGGGCGATGTATCCCACCACGGCCTACGCCAACGCCGTCGTCACTGTCGAAGCCTTCATCGGACTGTTGGGATTGGCAATGGGCACCGGCATGATGTTCGCCCGCTTCTCGCGGCCCACCGCACGGGTGTTGTTTAGCCGGGTAGCGGTGATTAACTCCCGCAACGGCGTGCCCACCCTGGCGTTTCGAGCCGCCAACCAGCGACGCAATCAAATCCTAGAAGCTGAGCTGCGGGTTAGCCTCCTGCGCAACGAAATCACCACAGAAGGGCAGTTCCTCCGGCGGCTGCATACGCTCGAATTAGTCCGCAGCCAGACGCCCATTTTCGCGCTGCCGCTGACTGCCATGCACCCCATTGACGAAACCAGTCCTCTCTACGGCCTGACCGCCGAGTCCTTAGCCGAGATCGAGGCAATCATCTTAATCACGCTGATTGGGTTTGACGAAACCGTGGCCCAAACCATCTACGCGCGTCACTCCTTCGACGCCGCAGAGATCCTATGGGATATGCGCTTCGTCGATATTTTCTCCAAATTGCCCGATGGCAGGCGCTCTGTAGACTACAGCCGCTTTCATGACGTCGTGCCGTGCAATTACTCGGCTAAGTAGCCACAGTCAAGACTTCCTTCAAGCCCGTAAAGAGCCGAGGGTTGCCAGCGCCTGGTCTAGGTCTTGAATCAAGTCATCTGGATGTTCGAGGCCGACCGAGACGCGTAGCAGGTTGTCGGGCGTGCGCGTTGCTGGACCTTCAACCGAGGCCCGATGTTCGATTAGACTCTCGACCGCGCCCAGGCTGGTGGCTCGCGTGAACAGCTGCACCCGCGCCGCAACCGCGAAGGCTCGCTCTTGCCCGCCACGCACCTGAAACGAGAGCATGCCGCCGAACAGACGCATCTGGCGGCAGGCCAAGTCATAGCCGAGGTGCGAACTCAGCCCTGGGTAATGTACCGCCTCAACTTCGGGGTGCTGGCTCAAGAAGCTGGCGAGCTTCAAGGCATTGTCTGAGTGCGCCCGTAGCCGCCAGGGCAGGGTACTCACCCCCCGCAGCACCAGCCAGCAGTCGAACGGCGAGGGCACCGCGCCGCCCGCTTGCTGCACTTGTCGGAGGCGCTGGAAGAATTGATCCTGGCACCGGGAGACCACGATGCCACCCAAGACATCGCTGTGCCCGCCCAGGTATTTGGTGGTGGAGTGCACGATCAAATCGGCCCCCCACTCGAAGGGGCGCTGCCCAACTGGCGTCGCCCAAGTGTTGTCGCACACGCACCGTGCCCCGGCCTGATGCGCAATGTCCGCGAGTTTGGCGATGTCTGAGACCCTCAGCAGTGGGTTGGAGGGCGTTTCCAGCCAGAGCAGCCGGGTGTTGTCGCGCACGGCCTGCTGCACTTGGAGCGCATCGGTCATGTCCACTGAGGTTACTTGCAAGCCCCAGGCGGTGAACAGCTCCTGCAGCAGGTAAGTGGTGCCGTGATAGGCGTCGTTGGGCACCAGCACGTGGTCGCCCGGCGCGAGCGCTTGAAAAATGCTGGCAGTTGCCGCTGAACCTGAGGCGAAGGCCGCTGCCGCTTCGCCGCCCTCCAGCAGAGCGAGACTGGTTTCTAGCGCTTCCCGGTTGGGGTTGTGGCTGCGCGTGTAGCTGTAGCCCTCGGGGTAGCTGCCGTCTGGCTGGCGTTCGAAGGTGGTAGACAGATAAATCGGCGGCGCAACCGCTCGGGTGGCTGGGTCGATGCGATGCCCTGCATGGACAGCCAGCGTCTCAATTTCCATGCCTGAATTCCTTCGCGCGTGACAGAATGTCTGCTATTGTCCTGGTTTTGCTGAGATTTACAAGAGAAAGGCCTCATGCTGTCCAATCATCCGCCGCTGTTTCACCTGGCTTTCCCGGTGTCAGATTTGGAGAGAACCCGTGCCTTTTACGGTGATTTGCTCGGCTGCACGGAGGGCCGAAGTGCCTCAACCTGGATTGATTTCAATTTTTTCGGCCATCAAATCAGCGCCCATTTAAAGCCCCAGACTTGTGAGGATGCCGTAACCAATTTAGTGGATGGCGATGCAGTGCCGGTGCGACATTTCGGTCTGATTCTCGACTGGGATACGTGGCACGTTTTGGCAGAGCGGCTGCGTTCTGAAGCCGTCGATTTCATTATCGAACCGCATATTCGTTTTGCTCAAGCCGTGGGCGAGCAAGCCACGCTGTTTGTTCGCGATCCCAGTGGCAATGCGCTGGAGTTTAAAGCCTTCAAAGACCAGAGCCAGATTTTTGCAACCTGACACCTACGCCGGTTCGAGTTCTTGCCCCGGTCGCGTCAGGTGTTCTTGCCGGAAGCGGATCAGGTCGCGATGCCACTTGCTAAGTAGGCCGTAGTCTTCGATGGTCGACGTGGTGTCCAGCGAGGTGCCACCTTGCTCGTTGTAGCCCTTGATCAGAATGCGGCTGCGGACTTGCCGTTCGTGGCGAGACAGCTCAAAGCGGAAGAAGTTGCTCATGCAGCCCAAGGAGGCTAGACCGTCGCCGCCCCGGACAATCTTCTCTAGCTCGTTAATGAAGCGATTGATCTCGTCGGCTTCGATCCAGATGCTCTTGGCATTGCACGAAAAGGTGCCTCTGGAGATGCTGACGGAGTAGGCGATTTCAAACCTCACCGAGGGGAGATAGCTCCACTCGAATTCGGTGGGTACCATTGTGATCTCAAACGAGTCGGATTTGATTTGGATTTTGTCAATTTCCGGTTCTAGCACTCGAATCACCCTGGGTTGATTTTGCTGGTTGGTTGTGTGGATTGCTTGGGCTAGGTCCAGTTAACCACTAACAAGCGCGGCAACAGAAGTCAATGTCTTCTCGCGCACGCCTTTGGGCTCAAACGTTGAAGCGGAACAGCATCACGTCTCCTTCCTGCACGACGTAGTCCTTACCCTCGCTGCGCACCAGCCCTTTTTCCTTGGCGGCGTTCATCGAGCCGTGGCTCACCAGATCGGCGTAGGCGACGGTCTCGGCGCGGATGAAGCCGCGCTCGAAGTCGGAGTGGATCACGCCTGCCGCCTGCGGGGCCAGCATGCCCGCGTGGATGGTCCAAGCGCGGGTCTCTTTGGGGCCAGTGGTGAAGTAGGTGCGTAGGCCCAGTAGCTGGTAGGTGGCCCGGATCAGGCTCTTGAGGCCGCCCTCACTGACTCCCAGTGACGCCAAGAAATCGGTGCGTTCCTCGTCGCTGAGGTCCACCAGCTCGGCTTCGACTTGGGCGGAGACGACCACAACTTCAGCGGCTTCGGTGGCGGCAATTTGGCGCACCTGCTCGACCCAGTCGTTGCCGGTTGCCAAGTCGTCTTCGGAGACGTTGGCGGCGTAGATAATTGGCTTGCGCGTGAGCAGGCCCAGGAAGCCGACGGCTTGCTCTTCTTCGTCGCTCAGCTGCGCTAGGCGGGCGGGTTTGCCCTGGTTGAGCACGGCCTGGACTTTTTCCAGGGCTTCGAGTTCTAGCTTGGCGTCTTTGTCGGTGCGGGCGGCTTTGCGGGTGCGCTCTAGGCGCTTTTCCAGTTGCCCCAGGTCCGATAGGGCCAGCTCTAGGGTGATCGTCTCGATGTCGCGGGCGGGATCGACCGAGCCTGCGACGTGGATGATATCGGGGTCGTCGAAGCAGCGCACCACGTGGACGATGGCGTCCACTTCGCGGATGTTGGCGAGGAACTTGTTGCCCAGGCCCTCGCCTTGGCTGGCTCCCTTGACCAGTCCGGCGATATCGACGAATTCCACCCGCGCCGGGATGGTTTCTGCCGAACTGCTGATCTGGGCCAGCGCGCCCAAGCGCTGATCGGGCACGGATACAATGCCGGTGTTGGGTTCGATCGTGCAAAACGGGAAGTTCGCCGCTTCGGCCTTGGCGTTGGCGACGAGGGCGTTGAACAGGGTCGATTTGCCCACATTGGGGAGACCGACGATGCCAGCTCTGAGCATGGGGAGGCGAGGGGTCGAATGGCTTTTCCTTTCTAATTATGAAGCGCCAAGGATCAGCGCGGCGGTTTGGCGCTGTTCAACCGAGAAGCCCGCTCGTCGCAGGTTGTTGTCGCGGAAGCTGGCGTCGAAGAAGCGGCTGTCGAGTTCGGTGGCCTGCCGGGCCAGGCGTTTGGCCTCAGGCGAGAGGCCCCGCTTGCCCTGCGAGCCAAAGTCGCGGTCCTGATAGGCAATGGCGGCGGCCAGTGGGGGGTGCGGATTGCTGGGCTCCAGCTGCGCAGCGCGCTGGGCACTGTCGAGCGCACAGGGCCAGTCCCAGGCGCGGTGGCAGGCCAGGGCCAGATTGTAGAAGGCGATCTCGTTGTCTGGTTTCAGGCGCAGCGCCCAGCGGTTGATAGCTAGAGCCGCCTCGACATTGTCCTGGGCCAGACGCACGATAGCCAGGGCGTTGTAGGCTTCGACGCTTTTGGGGTTGAGTTCAATCGCTTGCCAGAGCGACTGCGCAGCTTCTGCGTCTTGCCCGTCCAGATGCAAAGTCCAGCCCAGGCTGAGCTGGCCTTGCAGGTTCTTAGCATCTAGCTCGACGGCTTGGCGTAGGGCGGCGATCGCCTGGGCGTAATTTTCTTGGCGCTGATAGACCAAGCCCAGGACGCGCTGCACGGCGGCGGAGCTGGGGGCGGTCTGTTCGGCCTGTTTCAACACGGTCAGCGCGCCCTGGCTATCGCCCAGCTGCAACAGCTCCAAGCCCCGGTCGAGCTGGCTCTGCACTGAGGGCTGAGCCAGCACGGCTGAGGGCAGCAGCAAAACACCCAACCAGAACCAGCGTCGCAGCCAGCGAGAGCAGGACATAGATCTCGGCGTGTACAGCCTCCCCATTGTCTGCCTCCGAGCTGCCCCTGCCAAGGCACAAAGCTCAGCGACGCGGCTCCCTTCGCCTGAGAACGCCAGCAACTTGTTCCGTGAGTCTGTCTCCATTCGCGCAAACTGCCGGAGGCTTCCCGCAAGGTTCCGCCTCATCCATGCACGCCTCGCGAGCAGCGCGACAAGTTCACGCCCTGTGCCTGCAAACGCCTTGAGGACCGCCGCAAGTTCACGGCCCCTATCGGCAAACCCCTTGCGCATGGCTGCAAGTTCCCGGCGAAGCTCCGCACGGTTGAGGTGCTTCTGCGCAACTTCCCGAGTGCAGGATACCTGGGCAAATGCTAGCCGTGTTGCTAGCTCGCTAGGGCGGGCTTCCGCCCTCAGCCTCAAACCGATTGGCAGGCGTCAGCCGCGCTAGGTAAACCGTCGCCCCAGCAGTACCGGATTGTGGACGGTGATCTTCTTCTTATGGATCGAGATCATCTTCTGCTTGCGCAGGTCGCCGAGTAGTCGCGTCACCGTCACCCGCGTCGAGCCAATCGCCTCCGCAATCGCCTGGTGCGACAGCTTCAGGTCCACGGTCACGCCATCCGTGCCCGGCAGCCCAAAGTCGCGGCAGAGGATCAGCAAAAAGCTCACCAAACGCGAA
The DNA here is from genome assembly GCA_031399305.1 of Leptolyngbya sp. SOY_34_metabat_272. Taxonomy (GTDB): domain Bacteria; phylum Cyanobacteriota; class Cyanobacteriia; order FACHB-261; family FACHB-261; genus FACHB-261. The sequence continues at coordinate 12,184 of JANNOU010000181.1, read as the reverse complement.
CCCATATCCCGGTGCGCCAGCGTCTCAATCATCATCTCGGTCTGCAAGATGCGCGAAGACAACCCCCGCAACAGCACCATTGACAGCTCCGGATCCTCTTTGAGCGCCTTTTCCACCTGCTCAATCGGCACCGACACCAATTCCACCGGCGTAAACGCCACCGAGTGATAAAACCGATCCGAACGATTGCCCGTAATCAGCGACAACACCCCGAACACGCTGTTCTCGCGCAGCAGCGCCACCGTGATCTCCTCCCCGGCCTCATAGACCCGCGAGAGCTTCACCGCTCCCTTGAGCAAGAAATAAACTCGCTCCGCCGGATCGCCCGGAAAAAAGATCGTCTTGCCTCGCTCAAACGTCTCCACCATCGGTGGAAACAGCCCACTATTCATCTGGCGGAAGACTGCCGCCAGAGGCCGGTCACGGAGCATGCCCGATGGCGCATCTTGAGTCACTACCATCATTTCTTCCCCATTCCATCCCTGACGGTCTGGCTGATCCCAGGGCCTATCTGTGAACCCTGACTAGGTTTCACTCACTAAAACCTACTCAGCGGCCAAAGTTTGTATAGAGAATAACCTTTTTGCGCAAAAAGGTATCGGCCTGGACCTAATTTTTGTTAGGCGATGATACGAGATGTGGGAGCGCAGGGAGATCAGCGCGTGCGGTATTGTAAGGGGTGCATCACTGTGCCCGCGCCTGGTCGGGCCATACCCCATTCAACCCGTCGAAGCCAACCATGCTGGACCTGACCGGAAAAAACGCCCTGGTCATGGGCATCGCCAATAACCGCTCGATCGCCTGGGGCATCACCCAGGTCCTGCATAAAGCCGGAGCAAATCTGGCTATTACCTACCTGCCCGACGAGCGGGATCGCTTCCGGACCAAGGTGGCCGAGCTGGTGAATCCGCTCGCGCCCCAGATCTTCGTGCCCTGCGACGTCCAAAACGACGAGCAGATCCAGGGCGTCGCCGACGCCATCCGCGACAAGTGGGGCCGCCTGGACATCCTGATCCACTGCCTAGCCTTCTCTGATAAAGAAGGGCTCAACGGCGAGTTCAGCAACATCCCCCGCGCCAGCTTCAGCCAATCGCTCGAGATCAGCGCCTACTCTTTGATCCGTCTGTGTGGCGCAACCAAAGACCTGATGAGCGCAGGCGGCAGCGTTGTCACCCTGACCTACCTGGGCAGCGTGCGCGTGATCCCCGGCTACAACCTAATGGGCACAGCCAAGGCAGCGCTGGAGGCCAACGTGCGCTACCTCGCCGCCGACCTTGGCCCCCAGAACATTCGCGTCAACGCGATTTCCGCTGGCCCTATCCGCACCCTCGCCTCCTCCGCGATTGGGGGCTTTGTCGAGAAAGTGCACCATGTCGAGCAGGTCGCGCCCCTGCGCCGCTCCGTCACTCAGACCGAAGTCGGCAATGCCACGGCCTTCCTATGCAGCGACCTAGCCAGCGGCATCACCGGCCAGATCCTCTACGTAGACTGCGGTTACGAGATCATGGGCAGCTAACCCCGTTCTCTCCCGCGCCAGATTCGGCTATGGTTCAAATGCCCTACCTTTGACAGGGCAGACAGGTTTTTGTTAGATTAAGCGTAGTCATAACGAGTCCGTCTTAGAGATTTGCACCGCAGGAGAGAGCCATGACAGCGAACGGTAAGCAGACCAAAACGGTACAGTACAAGACCCACATCAGTATCCCCGCCGACCAGCGTACACAGCTCATCGACCTACTGAACCAGCACTTGGCAGACACACTGGACCTCTACACCCAGGTGAAGCAGGCACACTGGAACGTCAAAGGCCTGAATTTCTATCAGCTGCACGAGCTGTTCGATGAGGCCGCTACGGAAGTGTTGGAATTCGTAGACCTGATCGCCGAGCGCGTCACCACTCTGGGTGGCCTGGCCTTGGGCACGGCCCGGCTTGCGGCCAGTAGCTCCGCGCTGCCAGAGTACCCGCTCACCGCCATCGACGGCAAGGAGCACCTCGAAGCGTTGGTCGAGCGCTACGGCCAATACACCAGTCGCATCCGGGCCGCGATTGACGAATCCGATGCCTTGGGCGACAAGGACACTGCCGACCTCTACACTGAAGTCTCCCGCGCCGTAGACAAGCGCCTCTGGTTCCTGGAAGCCCATCTCCAGACCTCGGGCGAGGAAGTCGCCTCGGTCCGCGCTGCCCTAGCTCAGAAAGCCTAGGCACTTGAGGGTAGCCTTGAGCGGCTTCACAGTCAGATAACTGTTTTCTAAGGCGAGGCGGTCGGCGTGATCGTCTCGCCTTCGTTGTAAGGTTCGATGCTGAGTTGGCCGTCGGCCTTAAAAGTGACCTTGAACTGGGCGGTTGGCTCGCCAGCGGCGGACGGGCTAGGCGTGGGCACCGAGCTGAGCGAGCGCAGCGGTGTATCACTGTCGTAATCAGCGGAAGCGCCATCCAAGGGCCGGTAGCCCACGATCAGGCCGTTAGCGTTCACGGAGAGGCGGTAGGTCAGATCGCTCTCAACGCTGGCCTTTTTGCGCCACGCCCGGTCGATCTGAGTGTAAGTTTGCTCGCGCAGTTGGCTAAGCAGCTGCGGATCGGTGATCTCAGGTGTCGGTGGAGCCGTCGGCGTTGGCGTGGCCGACGGATTGACCGCTGAGGTTTGGGCTGGGGCGGGCTCCTGCGGCGGCTCAATCTTGGGGACCGGCAGGAAGAACAGCGCGACCGCCGCCACCGTCAGACTGGCAACGCCAAACAGGAGAGGGGCTGCCCGCTCTGTGGGCGCTTGCCGATAGGGTGAGTAGCGCCGTGAGGCTGGCGAAAACTGCTGGCGCAGCTCCGGCAGAGTCTGGCTGTCGGCGCACACCTGATCCAGTGCATCAACCAGATCGAACAGCTGAACGGTGGTCAGAGTGAGCTCACGCCTGCCTTGGGGTTGCCCGGCGCTGTTTTCGGACTGGTGGATGGTCAGAGCATGGTGATCTAGGCTGCGACGTTCTAAGGCAACCCGGTCTGCGACCTCCGACGGCCAGGGCCTGCCCACGCCGCTGAGCAGGCTTTGAGCATAGAGACTGACAGCCTGATTGAGGGCTTCGAGCAACTCTCGGTTGCCGGACAAGGGTGACTCCAGACCCAGAAAGAGGCACTCGAAATGGGTCAGGATCGACAGGGGGGGGCGATCTAGGTTGGTGTTGCCTGAGGCGGCAATGCCCTCCAAGGTCAGCGTGCAATTAGGCAGACTGTAGGTGCGGGTGAGGGTCAGCATCAGTTACTCGACCTCACCATCGAACAGCGACGTCCACAGCCGCGCTGACCCCGCAGTGCCACCGCACAGCAGCAGCTTGATCAGCACGTCGATTGCCAGGGTGTTGAGCTTCTCATCTTCTAGGACCCGGCGCGGCTGCATGCGTTTGCGGAAATAACTGCGAAAGCGCTCCAGGTAGTCATTGAGCTGGAAGTGGCCGTCAAGCGGCAAATTCTGTGATTGCAATCGCTGATAGGCCAGTAGCAGCTCGCGCACCACCCCGATCAGGCGGCGGGCCAAGTAGCAGGTGACTAGGGTCAGCGCCTTGGCTTCATCCAGGCTGAGCGGGCGGCGCTGGGGAAAGCGGCGATAGGGGCTAGTGCTGCGAATGCGCCAAAGCACCACCCGATTTTGAATTAAATGTTGCAGTTGCAACTCTTTGGCAGCGTAGAGCATCGCCTCGCCACCCAGACGCTCTAACGACTCAATGCCTAGCAGCAGCAGATCCAGCTGGATCCGAGCGCGACGAGGGCATTCCGCTGGCAGACCCGGCAGGTCTGGGAGCGTCTTGAGCAGAGCGCCCGGTGTATCCACAAATTCTGGAGGATTGTCTAGCTGCATCACAACTGAAGGTACTGCCTCTGCCGAACCGCTTAAACCTAAAAGACCCGTTAACCAGTGTACGAGTTTCCCACACCGGCTTGGCACGCGACCGGACTCTAGACGCGAGGCGATGAATCGCAATCATTGTAACCAGCCTAGGGGAGTTGCTTACCTGTCCGAGGTGAACCGGATTGCCAAATCCAGATCGGGTATGGTCTTAACTGGAGTGGCCCCCGTCGAGCTGAGCACAATTCTATGGACCTGAAAGCCCTGATTCGCGACATTCCCGATTTTCCCAAGGCTGGCATTCTATTTCGGGACGTCACAACGCTCTTGCGCGATCCGGAGGGCCTGCGCTACACGATCGACAACCTGGCCGAAGCCTTTGCGGATCAGGAGATCGACGCGGTGGTTGGCACCGAATCGCGGGGCTTCATTTTCGGCGCGGCGCTAGCCTACTGCCTGGGAAGCGGCTTTGTGCCGGTGCGCAAGCCGGGCAAGCTACCTGCCTCTATCTATGCCCATGAGTATGAGCTCGAGTATGGCACCGACCGGCTGGAGATTCACCAGGATGCTTTTGAGCCGGGGGCGCGTGTGCTGGTGGTGGACGACTTGATCGCGACTGGGGGCACCGCTGCCGCCACTGGCAAGCTAGTGGAACAGGCTGGAGGCAGCCTGGTGGGGTTCGGTTTTATCATTGAGTTATTGGCCCTGGGCGGGCGCAAGCTGCTGCCGGACTCCAAGCCTGTCGTCTCTCTGATCACGTATTGACACCTGGGGCGGGTTCATGGCTTTTCCTGATACGACGGTGGTTCGCGGTCCTCTAGCTGGGCTGGGCCGATTGCTCTCGGGACAGACAGCTGCTTATGTGTTCAAACGCTTGCTGCAGGCGCTTCTGACCCTGTGGCTGATGTCTGTTCTCAGCTTTTTCATGATCCAGCTGGCCCCTGGCAATTATTTGGACACGCTGCGTTTGGACCCCACAATAGACCCTCGCACAATCGAGCAGATGACACGGGAGTTCGGCTTGGACCGGCCCGCCTGGGAGCAATATCTGCGCTGGTTATGGCAGGTGGTGAGCCAGGGAAACCTGGGTCAGAGCTTTAGCTACCGCATCCCAGTGTCAACCCTGATTGGGCAGCGGGTGGTGGCCACACTGCTGTTGGCCATCGCCTCGATTATTCTGACTTGGGGGATTGCGATTCCGCTGGGCATTTTTTGTGCGGTGAACCAGAACCGCTGGATCGACCGCACTATACAGCTGCTGAGCTACACACTGCAAGGGTTTCCCAGCTTTGTCGCAGCACTGTTGTTCTTGATCCTGGCCCAGAATACCCCCTACTTTCCAGTGGGTGGCATGACCAGCACCAGCTTCGAGGACCTCTCGCCGCTGGGCAAGATACTCGACATAGGCTGGCACATGATCCTGCCGACTCTGGCGCTGACGGTCATCGGCTTTGCGGGTTTGCAGCGGCTCACCCGAGGCAATTTGCTCGACGTGTTGCGGCAGGACTACATCCAGACTGCCCGCGCCAAGGGGCTACCGGAGAACCGAGTGATTTACCTCCACGCCTTGCGCAACGCGATTAACCCGCTGGTGACGCTATTGGGCTTCGAGTTTGCCAGCCTGCTCAGCGGCTCGTTTATCACCGAGACCTTTTTTAACTGGCCGGGGCTAGGCAAACTGATTCTGCAGGCCTTGCAGCAGAAGGACCTCTACGTGGTCATGGCCGCCCTCCTAGTGGGGGCGGCCTTATTGGTGCTGGGCAACTTGCTTGCGGATCTGCTACTCAAGGCTGTAGACCCACGCATCAGCCTGGAGAAGCTGGATTAGTCTTCCAGCTGCAACGCGAAGGTCAGGGGCTCCTGACCTTGGAGTTCCACCCTTAGTGTCCAGCGCCCGAGTCCGGCGGCGGCCACGGTCAGCAGGCCGGGCCTGCTGCGCTGGGCGGAGTCCACTTCCTCGGCTTGCTCTAACAGGCTTAAAGCTCCCGCACAGGGCAGCTGAGCGTTCACTTGCAGGCTGCCAGCCTCTGAACTGGACACGCTCAGCTGCAAGGCTCCTGTAGGCGTCTGCCAAAGCCGTTTGACTGTCGGTCCACCGGGCCGCACTGAGACAGTCAGACTGCTCAGGATCTGACGGGCTGCCAGCAAGGACAAAGCCATTTGCTGTTGGGGCTGGGCTTGCTCGTAGCTACCGGGAAACTCGCCGTTGGCGGCCTCCTCGGCCAGGGTAGCGCTTAGCGAACGGGTTGGGGAACTGAGCACCAGGCCCGCAATCTGATTGAGCTGACCGCCCTGGTCGGGGAACAGGTCTTCAACGCAGCGCACCAGCCGCGCGCCTTCGCGCAGCGAAGAGTGCAGCAGGGCTTGGGCCTTGCTCAGCAGCGTTGAGAGGAGGTCGCTGGGCAACGGCACAGGTAACTCCAGAAGATCCAACTGAGCTGACCAGAAGCCGAGCACCCCGACGGGGGCGACTTCAGGCTGGTCAGCATACTTGGGCACGGACTCAGCGTTGCACTCAGGCGTGGTGTAGTCCGATAGCTCGGTTTCCCACGGGAACAGAGGTGGATTGCGCTCGATCTCAGCATAGAGTCGGCGCTTCAAAATCGCTTGAAAACGGTCCTGCACAGCCGGTAACTCTCCCCAGGTTTGTCGTAATCGCTGGTTGCGCCCGCGATCTGCAGATGGCCCGTCTGTCAATGGAGGGGACCCCTCCTGAAACAGCCAGGCCATCAGCCCATCGCGGAGCACTTCTGAGTCACTATTCATCCACTGCAGCCTCTGTTCCGGAGGGTGCGTTGTTGCGAATTTCCCAAGCTTGCTCCAGTAGGTGGAACCATCTCTTTTGCAGTTGATTAACCGTACAGCCGAGCCTACGGGCGATGGTGTCGTCTGGTAGCTTCTCGCGCTTGAGGTTGAGGATCTGCATCTGATCTTCGCTAAGCTCGGCGGTGAACTCTTGCCACTGCCGTGATGTTAGCCCAAGGTTACGCTCCAAATCAGCTTCGAGCCACTGGTGAACCAGCTCCCAGCGATGGGACAGGGCAAAACGGATCAGGTGGTACTTGAAGCGCTGCTGCAGATAGTCGCGCTGCCGGGGCGAGAGGCCTAGGATCTCTTCGATCTCGGCGGTGGGCAGGTCCTTCAGCCGCAGGGTGAAGTAGTCGGCGCAGTCGGTCTGGCCGCGCTTCTCCAGGTAGGCCAGCAGTTCCTCAACCACCTTGTCACGCAGTGAATCCTCACTGGAGTCGGGCTCGATCGAGGTCATCTGCTCGCGCACTTGGGCGGCAGAGGAGGGGAGCCAGTTGCTGCCCTCAGAGCCGTCGTTGCGGCTGGCCTCAGTGGCCTGCTCAATGTCAATGGCGGTCTCGGGAGGCTGCTGTTGCGAAAACGTCTGCGCCCGCAGGATGATCAGCTGCTGCGATCGCCGCCCTGGCAGGGGGATGCGCCGCTTGCCATAGCGTTCAACGAAAGCCATGTACTCCGCCAGTTCTAGCAAGGTCCGTGGGCTGTACTCCTGCCCTAGACCAGTCTCGCGGCGGAAGGCATTGAAGGCCTCAATGTAAAAGCTCTGCAAAAAGTCGTCGATTAGGGCGCAGCGAGCTTGGTAGCCGAGTCGCGACTGGGGCGGGGCGATGTAGCGGTAGATGACGGCGCTCAGCGTGCTGTGCAGCTCAACGCGGCCCTGCTTGGAGCCCAGTCGATAGTAGTTCAAACATTGCTTGAGGCGGTGGCGTGCCAGGGCGATCTCCCAAGTCCGGACCTCACCGGAGGCTTGAATTCGCTTGCTTTCCTGACAAATGCGGTCTACTTCAGCGGCCAGTCGTTCGGAAACCTGACGACAATCGCGATCGGATGCGCTGGTGGCAGCTTTCAGCTCCCGATATAAAAGTTGGTAGGTGGCCTCCACTACTAAGTAGATCCCCTGGGAGTGACGACTTTCGCTCTGATCTTGCTTCGGTAAATTCACTGGGAACGTCTTACAGAATGGGGATGCGGGCTGTGACCGAACAGGCATAACTCTTCTGATCTAGGACACCTTCAACGGGTAGGGGCAGCGATAGCCTTGAAAGGCTATCTGCCCTGAGAAACAATCCGGCACCCCTGCTTATCTATGTCGATGTACAGACCTGGCGAGTGTGATCTGAGACACCTCCGGTTTACATGAGCCGATGTTAACGCCTAGGCCAACAGGTCACTGAGAGCGACGGCCAGAGGCTCTGGCCGCTCCAGACGATCCAAGCCCATACCTAGGTAGACCGATTCATGCTATAGGTACTGTTTTCCGTCAAGATGGCGGCGATAGTCGAGGGGTAAGACCCCCCTTGACAGATTAATCAACTCCACATGTGTGGTCACAATTGGTTGCACTCGCCAATTATTAGCCTTCCTCACGCTAAATCTAGGGGTACATAGGCGATCCGTAGTTCTACAGAATTTCATCCTTGATTCACATTTCAGTGAAGCCCGTGTGAATACGGGACTCAGTGCCCCGTCCGTTGGTAGGAACCGCGACCCGTATTGTCTCGGGAGCGGGCCAGTCGTCACGCTCCGCCACGACCTTACCCTGTTCGTCTTCCTGGATCAGGTCAGTATCGAATAGACAGCTGGTGGGTTCGAGGGTCACGCTTTAGTGCGCCCGGCCTCGCAACCCAGAACACCAGCGGTGGCGAGCTGCGCTCGGGTAGCGCAGGGAAAAGCGCAAGCCTTGGAATTCCGGGCTTGGATGGTCGAGCAGCTTGCTTGGGGTTGCGAGCTTCGGGGCTGAAACATCGCGTGAAATGCTTGAGCGGTGAAGCTTTGAGCCGGAGCGGTCGAGCCGATCCCTCTCGAGCCCCGCCTCAAAGCTGCGGGAACGGTGTTCGGAGCGAGAAAGGGGCTCAGATTCAGGTATTGTAGGAGGTCCCATGGCCCGCAGACAACCAGGCCAGAGACTGACTGCTCTTAAATCGGACCAGTGGTTCAAGCGCCCCCCTTTCGATACCGACCCCTGTACAAACCCAATCAACTCATGGGTGGTTCGGGACAAACTGCTGTGGTCACCGGCTGGAGCGTCAAGCAAGCGGTCGCGAAACACTTGCAATCTCATGAGTTTGCGGCCATTGGCCAGCTGTATAGCCCAACTCGAGGAATTAACGTTCTGATCCGAAATTTGCTGGCGAACCCCCATGTGCGCTTTCTGGTGGTTGTCAGTGCCACAAAAGAGGATCGCAATGCTGGGGGCAGTGAATGTCTTTTGGACTTTTTTCGCAACGGATTTTGTGAAGGTCAAAGTGATACGGGACGGCGTTGCTGGGTTATCTGCTCTGAAATTGCTGGCTACATTGACCTTGAGATCGAAGCCAGTGCTCTGGAGCAGCTACGCCAAGCCATGGAATGGCAAGAAACTCAGTCTATTGCTGAAGCAGTGCATCAGGTGAAGTCCTATGCTTCACGAGAGCCGATTGAGCCTTGGGGACCTGTTTTAATATTTCCTCAAGCTGAGGCGGTTGCAACCACTCTGCCAGGCCCACGCTACGGTCACCGAATCGAGGGACGAACGATTGCTGAGACCTGGATCAAAATTATCCATCGCATTAAGACGACGGGTGCGATCCGACCTACCGCTTATGATGGGCAATGGCAAGAGCTGATCGATTTAGTTGCAGTAGTCACCGATGAGCCCCTGAATTTTTATTTCCCAGAGCCCAACTACTTACCCTGTAATCGAGATTTCATTGAACAATATGTTTCACAGATTTTAGACGATTCGCCGATTCGAGAAGGGGTTAAATACACCTACGGTCAGCGCCTGCGATCCTGGTTCGGTCGAGATCAAATCGAGCAAGTTATTCAGAAGCTCGCTGCGGATATCGACTCAGCCAGAGCCGTGATGTCGCTGTGGGACGTGGAGGATCATGAAGCCAACGAAAGCCCCCCCTGCCTCAATCACATTTGGGTCCGCGTGGTTGACAATGAGCTATCTCTAACCGCGACGTTTCGCAGCAATGATATGTTTTCTGCTTGGCCTGCTAACGCCATGGGTCTGCGGGCGCTGCAACAACATATTTGCATCAGAATTGCTCAGCGCTCAACGCACCACCTCACGCTGGGACCGCTGATCGTGATCAGCCAAAGTGCGCACATCTACGATGACTGCTGGGACAATGCCGATCAACTCATCGCATCCCAGTACCGCAAACTCTGTCAGCAGCGAGACTATGCCGATCCCTCTGGCAACTTTGCGATCAGTGTGCAAGGGGATCAAATTTTGGTCGAGCACCTGACGCCTGGCTCCGGCGAGGGGGTCAACTCCTACAGGGGCAAATCAGCCAGTCACCTATCTCGAAAAATCGTGGCAGCCTGCCCCAGCCTTCAGGTGGAACATGCCCTCTATCTAGGTGCCGAATTGCAAAAGGCAGAGTTCTGCTTAGGAGCGCAAGCAGAGCTTAGGTATGAGCAGGATAAACCTTTGCGCAAACCAAGTGATTGACTAGACTCGTGCCAAGGTTACTGTTTCTGGCTGGTCTTGATACTTTCCCTGGCGGGCTTCGTAGCTTACCGCGCAGCGTTCTCCTTCTAAAAACAGCAACTGCACAACTCCCTCATTCGCGTAGATGCGACAGTCTGCGCTGGAAGAATTGGAAAATTCCAAGGTCAAATGCCCACACCAGCCGGCTTCGGCAGGCGTGAGGTTGGCGATTAAACCGACGCGGGCATAAGTGCTTTTGCCAATGCAAAGAACGGTGATGTCGCTGGGAACCTCCAAACGCTCTAGGGCAACCCCCAGGCCGTAGGAATGGGCAGGCAGGATAAAAAAGCTGCCATTGAGGTCAGTGTGCAGATGAACCGGCTCCAGGTTTTCGGGATTAAAGTTTTTGGGGTCTACCACCGTGCCCGGAATGTGCCGGAACACCCGAAACTCCACGGGCGAAAGCCGGATGTCGTAGCCGAAACTGCTCAAGCCAAACGAAATCACCGGCCCCCACTCAACTCGACGCACTAATTTGGCTTCGAATGGCGAGATCATGCCCTTCGAAGCCATCTGCGTAATCCAGGTATCGTTCTTGATCATGGCGGTAGTTTAGGGACAACGGCTGCGGCGCAGTTCGGTAATTTGGTCGGCTGCTTCCAGCAAGGCAAGCGGCATATCGGGTCCAGTCAAGATGATATCGACTGAAACGGGTCGCTGCTGCAACAGGTCGAGCACCTCGACCTCGGGGATCAGGCCAAGGTTGACAGCCAGGCTCAGCTCATCCAGCACCGCCAGACTGTAGTCGCCGCTGAGGATAGAGCGCTGCGTGTGCTGCCAGAGGCGGGTTAGCGCCTGTTGCTCTGGTTCACTCAGCTGGGGAGTGCTGATGCAGCGGGACAGATCGCAGCGCAGCCAATCGAGGTTCTGTCCCAGCTGAACTGGGTGCTCCGGTCCCTGCTGAATGCCACCTTTGAGAAACTGCACCACTAGCACCCGCCGCCCCTCCCCGGCAACTCGCAGCGCTTGGGCCATCACCCCCGCAAAAAAACTCCGCTGCGGTGCCGTCACGACCTGAACTAACCCCTCCACCGTGGGCAACAGCAGCTCAGAGCCCAAACCAGACGATAAATCTGCAGATGGGTTTGAGCCTAGGGCTGATGTCTTCAGTTGTGCAACCATGGGCAGGGTTTCAGCGACTACAAATAGTGTTTTCAGGTGGTTGACGCCTCTCAGTCAACACTATATACGTAGGCTCGTCAACGTGCCGTTCCAAAATTCAGCCAAACTATGCCGTGGTCTGATAGGCCAAATAGACCACGCTGGAATAGAACTGGAGCGTTGGGCCGCCGCTGCGATAGGGCTGCTCAGCGGGATAGTAGCCAGGCCAGGGCGGCGTAGGCAAGTTCCGCCACTCCGGGCGCACCAACTCCTCTAGAAATACCTCCCCGCTGCGATCCACGATCGCCTGAGGGCACTGGCTGTGCAGCCAACTGAGCAGCTGCTCCCAAGCGCCGGGGGCGTTGAGATCTTGGCCCAAGTCACGGTCGCTCAGCCTCAGGATCGGGGCCTCAGACCCACTCAGGTGCAAGTCACAGACCCGACCAAAATCCTGCACAACCTCCACCATTTTCTCTTCCACCTGAATTTTCGGTTTGCCCAAGCGCTGAGGCTTTTGGGTTTCTACCTGTTGCACCTGCAGGGTCGTGATCCGCACGGGTGTGACCAGCAAGCGTCGGACTGCGGACCACGCGAAATGGTGGGGCGGCTGGGTGGCCCCCACAGCATTGAGCGGCAGGGCACTGCCCCAGCCCTCGCCCTCGGCTCGCAACTTCTGCAAGGGCAGGATCGTGAGCTGCCGAATCTGCGCCGCCCGGACCAGGCACACGGGCAGGCCCTC
>JANNOU010000137.1:0-15819 GCA_031399305.1 Leptolyngbya sp. SOY_34_metabat_272 | reverse complement strand
TTGCGCAGGGGGTCTGGGGGAGGCGCTTCGTCCCCCAGTGGGGGGTTTGGGGGGCAAACGCCCCCCATTTCCGGGTTCTTCGCAACACCTCCGACTTTTCCCTCGGTCAACTCCATTCCCCCAAGAGACTCTCCGAAGACTCTCAGAAACTCTCCGCCCCAGACTTGCTGGGTCAGCGGGTCCTAGGCTTGGTGTCGCTACCCCCTCCCTGGCCTCACCACACAAACCTGCGCTTCCCAAGCTCCGAGCCCGGCGCATCGAGTTCCCAGCCTGGCAGGTCGAGCCATCCGCTCCAGACTCCCAGTCCTGCACTCGCCCTGTCGAGCGCCAAGCCACGAAAGTCGAGAAAATAGCTCGACCTGCCGAGCCTTCAGCGCGCACAGCCGAGTTCCAGACTGGCGGCTTCGAGTGCTCAGCCCAATGCTGCGAGTTCCAGGCTCGGCAGGCCGAGTGGCCAGCAGCCAGCGAGTCGCAACCACAGACAGCCGACCCAGTGGGCAACGGTACCGTTGATGCTCAGAACAACCATTATTCTCAGGCAAATCTCAGACAAAAGACGTACAGTGCTTGTGTAGTAAAGCATTGACGAGTACCTCCAGGACCTATGGCTATCTGGCAGTGGCTAGTCGAAAAGGTTTTTAACTTTCAGCTCCTCAATCCGGTCGACGTCTTCGCCCTGATCCACCCGATCTTTGTGATGGTCGCTGTGTTGCCGATGGTGGGTCTGGTCGCCAGCCTGGCGCTGCAAGTCCGCCAGCGGCGTCTAGAAACCCAGGCCAAAGAGAAGTCCAAGATCCCGCCCGTGGTCGGCCCCAGTCACGTCCAGAACGGCAAGCTGCTGGCGACGGCTGTGATCATTGCCTACCTGCTGGCAATCATCTATAGCGTCGTAGGGAGCGATACTTTCCAGAAAGAGGCCTCCTATCGCGGGCTGGTGCTGGCGTTGATTGCAGGCACCATCGCGGTGTTTATTCTGCTCTACCGCGCTCAGACCGCTCTGTGGAAGGTTGTCTTTGCCTCGCTCTGCTCAGCAGGCGTGATCATCCTGGGCTTACAACCGGGCGTTTGGGCAGAGGGCCACTTGTATGCTGGCATCGTGGTCAGCATCCTGATGATCTGCTCGGTGGCGATGCTGAGCGATATCTACAGAAACCAGCGCTTGCGTACCACCCATCTGATCCTGAACACCACAGCCGTGGTCTTGTTCGCGTTTCAGACGATTACGGGCGCACGGATTCTGATCGAGAAGCCACTGGGCTGGCAAGCGCCTGCCATTTATCAATGCAACTACGATCCCAGCTCGCCTCAGTACAAGAGCTGTCCGCAGGTTCAGGGCGGTCGCCTGCCAACTCAGCCGATTGCGGGCGTTCCGACCGAGGCAATCCTTCCCACAGTGGGTTCGCGCTGGCGACCTCACTAGGTACACTGCGGCTATGCTCAACGCTTAGCTTATGCCCCTCGACCCTGCCCCGCCTGGAAATCTCAGCCCCAAGTTAGAACCGCATCGCCGCTCCCTGGAGCGAGTACGCCAGCTCAGTTACCTGCTCGACAATGCCATTCCCTTGCCTGGCGGCTATCGGGTTGGCTTGGACCCGCTCCTGGGTCTGGTGCCTGGGGTGGGTGATCTACTGGGAACCAGTATGTCGGCCTATCTGATTTGGGTGGCAGCTAGCACCGGCCTGCCCCGGTCAACGGTGATGCGAATGGTGCTCAACGTCGGCCTGGAGACGGTAGTGGGCTCTGTGCCAGTAGTGGGCGATCTGTTTGACGTCGCCTGGAAGGCCAATGTGCGCAACCTAGCCCTACTGGAGTCGCACCTAGCGCAGCCGCAACGTGCACAGGCAGCCGATCGGGGTTTCGTCGTGGTGCTGCTGGTTATCCTGGGGATAGGCGTCGTCGGGATGCTGGGGGGTGTCTTGTTTTTTCTGAGCCTGCTCTTGCGTCTGGTTACCGGCAGCTGATGTCTCCTCTGCGCTATTCCCAGCCCTCCTGCACGCTAGAGGTCCTGCCCCAGCCTCCCGCCAAGGGCAAATCGCCCGAACTGCAATTCCAGCTGTACTTTGTGGAAACCGGGCTCACGCTCTCCGGCAATCGCGCTGAGCTGGACAGCCTGAGGTCTATCGTGGACGCGGAGGTGCAGCACAAGCTGACCGACGCTTATCCTCTGCCGCTGACCTCGGTTCTGGAGTTGGGAGAGCACACGCCCACTCTGAAGCTGTCGCTGCGGCAGTTGGCTGACCTAGCGGCCAATCTAGACCTGTACGGGGCTGAGCTGGCGGCGGCTCGGCCCAGAGGACCGCTGGCTGGGGTGGCTCGGGCCTGGCGCTGGATTCCGCTCTGGTCCAAGACGGTGGCGTTGATGCTGCTCACGGCAGTTCTGACGGCTCTGGCGATGCGCAGTTTTTGGTCGGCTCCGTTGACCGCTTCTGCACCCGCAGGCGAGGCGACGCCACTGCCACCCTTGCCTTCGCCTGAGGTTGCTTCGCCTGGACCGGCGGCCACGCTCCCTCCCGCACCGACCCCGACCGGCGTTGCCCAATTGCCGCCGGTGCCACTTCCCGCTGGACCGCCGGCTCTGGAGAATTTGCCACCGCCGCCGCCACCGCCACCGCCGGGCGGTCTGGCCCCACCACCGCCCTTACCGGACGAGCCGCCGCCTCGACAGATCGAGACGCGGCTTACCACGCGTGTGCCGGAGTCGGCTGGTCCCCCGGCCTCTAGATCTGAAGGTGGGGCTGCGGCTCCAGAAGCTGCCGCTGGCCCCAGCCGTTCTGGTGAGGTTCGGGCTTACTTTCGCAGCCAGTGGTCGCCGCCCGAGTCGCTCAAGACCAGCCTAGAGTACCGCTTGGTGCTGGGACCAGACGGGGCGCTCCAGAGCATTCGGCCTCTGGGTCGGGAGTCGGGTCTCTACCTCGACCGCACCGGCATGCCTCTGGTGGGCGAGTCGTTTGTCAGCGCCAGTGGCGGCAGCGAGAGCCTAATTCTGGTGCTGGGTCCGGATGGCAGTGTGCGGGTGGCGCGCTGAACTTGAGAACTTACGCAAGACCTGCTACGAGCCGGGCAGCTTGAGCGAGATGCGCGGCTGAGCGGCAGGGGGCGCAGAGACCCTCATCCCCCGGCCCCTTTTCCCGAGTGCGGGAGGAGAGGAGGCAGGGTTGGGGTTGGTTGGGTTTTGGGAGGCACTCTTTCTCGATTCTGAGAACCCATTGCTTGAATTCGAGCTAGCTGGGCTAGGGTTCTAGACCGGGTATTGCCAGTACTTCCAGGCGCTGTAGGCCAGGGTGGTGACGCCCACGGCGATCGACCCCTCCTCAGCTTCGAACTGCGGGTGGTGCAGCGGGTGGTTGGGGGCCTCGGGACGGCCCACGCCCAGCCGGAACATCGCGCCCGGCGCTTGCTGCAAATACAGAGCGAAATCCTCCGCGCCGAGCGAGGGCTCGGGCAGCACCTGGACGTGAGCTGGGCCAAACGCCTCCTGCGCCGAAGATTCGATCAGCTGCGTGAGCGCCGAGGCATTGAGCACCCCTGGCACACCGCGCTGATAATTAACTTGGTAGCGGGCTCCGTAGGGGCGGCAGAGGCTCTCGACAATCTGCTCGATCCAGGCGGGCAGCTTGTTGCGCGTGTCGGGATGCAGCGAGCGCACCGTGCCCGTCAAGGTCACCTGGTCGGCGATCACATTGGGCGCTCGCCCACCCTGGATCTGGCCAAAGCTGAGGACCACCGGGCGCAAAGGGTTCTGCGTGCGGCTGATCGCCTGTTGCAGGGCGGTGATCACCTGCGAGGCGATCCAAATTGCATCAATCGCCTCGTGGGGCCGCGCGCCGTGCCCTGCTTCGCCCAGGATTGTGATCTCCAGGTCATCAGCAGCGGCAGTCAGGGCTCCGTACCGCACCCCGACTACCCCCACCGGAATCGAGGGGAACACGTGCACGCCCAAAATCGCGCTTACCCCCTCCATCGCGCCATCGGCGATCATCCAAGCCGCGCCCTGGGCGGTCTCCTCGGCAGGCTGAAACAGCAACCGCACTGGGCCGGGCAGCTCCTGCCGCAGCTCAGCCAGCACCATCGCCACCCCCAGGCCAACCGTCGTATGAATATCGTGGCCGCAGGCGTGCATCACGCCGGGCGTCTGCGACTTGCACTCTAGCTGCGTGCGCTCCTGAATCGGCAGCGCGTCCATGTCGGTGCGGATCGCCAAAAGGCGCTGCTCGTCCGGGTTCTGGCTGCTGTCCACATGTGCTACGACCCCGGTGCGCCCCACCTTCTCGCTCAGTCGCAGACCCGCCGAAGAGAGCACACCGGCAATGTAGGCGGCAGTTTGGTGTTCCTGGCCGCTCAGTTCGGGGTGGCTGTGCAGGTGGCGGCGGATCTCAATCAACCGGGGGGTCAAACTGGCGGTCAAGTGCTGAATGCGGGAGAGCATGAGCGCTAACTTTTACTAAAGTTTGCAATTAGGGGTCTGTAGTGGTTTCGATGATAGTCAACCTTGCTGTCGATCTAACGTCCAACTGCCGCCTGCTTTCAGCATCCCTGACTGCAAACGAGGCGGGATGTCCAATGCTAAGAGATCTAACAGCCAGCTGGGATTGACCTCAGGAGATTTTTGTGAGCCTTCTCCCACCCTAGGGCGCATGGACAATCCGGCGGCACTCGAACGAACCCAGATCGCCTGTGCGATCTGGGTTCGGGCGGGCTGTTGAGTTCAAATCACTGCCACTTTAGGTGTCAGACCGAGCTACTCGGTTCAAGCTCTTCTGAGGCCGGGGCTAGTAAGGCTACGCCGCCGGGGAGCCGCTGGAGAGGAAGCGCTGCGCAGGCGGTAGGTCACTCTGCCCCGCCCAAACGTGCCATAGCCATCGTGATCCTGGATATCGTAATCGAAGGCCTCTCCAAGAAAGCTGACCTTGAATGCGCCGCCCAGGCAAGCTCTCAAACCCAGAAGCCGACCATCCTGCCAAAGCATTTCCACAGCCCCATCAGCGCTGCTGTAGGTTTTCCCCAGAAAGTCAAAGGTTAAGTAGAGAACCTCTGCGGGCTCGCTCCTTTCTCCGCTCAGGGCAGAGCTAGCGCAACTAAACGATCCTTGATAGCGGTTGCCTGCCAACAGGCCATCGGTCACGCGGACCTCGAAATCGCAGATCACTCGGGTCGCGCAGGGAGCAGCAAGCAAGGGGGAAACAGCGCCGGCAGTCGCGGCACAAGCGGCTGTGTCAGAGAGGTTGAGCATGATCTCGCAGTTTGGTCGCTAACTTTGGCTGGGACTAACGGGCACCCAAACTTCCCACACCAGACTGAAACAACTCGACAGCTGCCGGGGAAGGCAAACCGCCCAGGCTCAGAAGCTTGTGGGTGATGTCTGACAAGTAAAAGCTTAGTCCGATGTGTTCTAGGGTACTAGTATCTTTACGGGATTTTTACAAAGAACAGGTATATTTTTCCGGATCTGCACGGTGACATCGGGAGCGGGAGAGACCCAACCCCGCCAAGCCCGGTCAGGACAGAGCTCTCAAGGGAACTTGCGTTTCAGGGCGCGCAGGACCTCGCCGATCGTTTTGGTATGCGCCTGTTCGAGCTGCCGATTGAGGGACTCGTCAAGCTGAAAGGCTTTGCCCTGATCGTTGAAATAGACCGTCGCTACCGGGAACGGCTCAGCGCCCGTGGGACCAGCACCTGTCAGATATTGCGCAATCGTGATCACATCCTCAAACCCGTCTTGGTTGACATCGCGAAAGGCGACTGCGGTCAGCTCAAAGAAAGCCCAGGTTTCGGCGGCGTCCGAAGCTGGAAAGGTATAGATGATCTGCTCCAGCTTGGCTAAGTTCAGCGAGAGTTTAGGGCGGTTCTCAGCAGATTTGACGAGCGGCACGAACGTGCAAGAGCCAAAGCCTTGGAAGTTCACGCGGAAAACCTGATTGGCTATCAGCCGTTGGTCAGGAAATGCGCTCTGCAGGTTCTGTAAATCCGCCTGGGTGAAGGGGCGGGGACCCTGCAAATGATCCTGGGCTGCGGTTTGAGTGTCCGCTCCTTGAACGGGATTAGCGGCTTGCCGACTCGCGCGCCATTGAATGGCAGAATTGGCGATCTGAATCAGTGTCGGTTGGTCTGCCTTGAGTTGCAGGGTGTAGCGACTGCCCTCGAGATCCCAAGCCAGGATCGTAAAACAGTAGCCCGCTCCACACAGGTTCAGTTTGGCCTTGTCGAGGAGATAGCCGGTCACGCCATTGGCTAGGGAAACTGGATCACCCTCCGGTGGGAGCGTTTTGGCGGTGAGCGCTTCTCCTGAAATATCACCCAGGGTGCAGGCGCTCTGGCCCTGGCAATCGGGGGTGTAGGCGAGCTGAACTTGATAGCCAGAGGACTTGACTGCCTCCAAAATCACGTAGAGGGGGCCTTCTGAGCCGGGAAGCTCAGTGGGTAGCACCACAGCAATCTGAGTCTGTGCTTCTAACTTGGGCAGGATTTCCTTAAAAATCGGGTGGGGGATCGCTCCAGCCTGAGCCGTTGGCTCCGCTGCTCGTGGAGCGCTGCTGGGGGTGACCGCAACAGGAGTTTCTGGGCTGACCTCGGTCTGCTTCACTCCGTCGCACCCACTGGACAACAGCGCCAGGATGAGGACGAAGCAGCAAAAGCCGCTGATTTTACGAAGCACAGATTGTTCTCCTAGCTGACCCGATCTCCATCCTAGCTTTCGGAGCCTACCCTCCCGACGGCGAATTGATCGGCGTTTTCAACCAGTCATCCGTGAAAACCTCAGGATTAGCTTTCAGAATGCCTGACAACATCCGTAGAAGCACGTTTTACCTCTCGATTAAAGTCCTTTAACTTATCGAGCTGAAGCTGACAAAATTCGTCATGAACTACTGATCTGGAATAATTCACAATGCTGCTTGATTCTTTTGAATTCCTAGGGCTGTTTCTGCCTGTCACTCTGTTTGTCTTTTTTCAAATTGGCCGACTCGGTCATCGCCGGATAGCCATCACTTGGCTAGTCGCCGCCTCTCTTTTCTTCTACAGTTTGGGGAAGGCATCTTGCCTACCCTTGCTACTGGGTTCCATCCTTTTGAACTACGGAATTGGCAGGATGATTAGCCATGACTGTAAAGCGAAATCGATTTGGCACAAGGTTTGGTTAACTTGGGGACTGATGCTTAATTTGGGGATGCTGGCATATTTTAAGTATACCAATTTTTTGCTCTTCAATGCGGGGAGTTTTTTGGGTTTCTCTACTGACTTACAAATCATCGCCTTACCCTTGGCCATCTCATTTTTTACATTCAATCAGATCGCTTACCTGGTTGATATTTATCGGGGTGAAATTCATGAGAATAATTTTCTCAAGTATTGTTTTTTTGCGACGTTCTTTCCTTATCTGATGGCAGGTCCTGTTGTTCGTTACAAGGAGATCGTCTCTCAGGTTTCTGGGGATGCGATATATCGTTTCAATGCTAAGAACATTGCTGTTGGCTTGATGACTTTCTCGCTTGGCCTATTGAAAAAGCTTTTGTTTGCAAACACGATTGGTGGCTATGCAGATCCAATTTTCGATGCGGCAGCACAGGGTTTGACACTCACCGCAGCGGAGGCTTGGAGCGGGGTTCTGGCGTACTCTCTCCAAATCTATTTTGACTTTTCGGGGTATTCGGATATGGCGATCGGCATCGCTCGCATCTTTGGCATTCGACTGCCGTTGAACTTCGATTCACCTTACAAAGCGACTAATATCATTGATTTTTGGCGACGCTGGCACATCAGTCTCTCACATTTTTTGCGAGATTATCTCTACATTCCGCTCGGTGGAAATCGTCGAGGAGAGTTGCGTCAAACGCTCAATTTAATGACGACGATGCTGTTGGGCGGTCTATGGCATGGGGCAGGTTGGAATTTTGTGATTTGGGGTGGGTTACACGGCTGCTATCTAGTTGTCAATCATCGCTGGCAGGCACTGCAAAAGTCGCTCGGTCACGACCTGAGCAAGAGCACGGGGTGGGGTCGTGCAGTTGGCGCTCTGGTGACCTTAACCGCTGTGGCAGTTGCCTGGGTGTTCTTCAGAGCTGAGAATTTGCAAGTTGCCTTCACGATGCTAACGGCTATGCTGGGGGCCAATGGGCTAGCACCCATCTCACCGCATCTGCCGACTGCCAAGCAAATGATTGTGCAACTGTTTCTGCTCGTCTGGTTGACTCCCAATACACAGCAGTGGATGGGCCAGTATGGCCTACGGCCTGGCCAGAAGTTAACCGAGGCAGCCTCTGGTTGGCTGAACAACTTGTGGCGAAAGCTGCAGTGGCAGCCAAGTGTCATCTTTGGCATGATATTTGGGGTTTTTGTATTTATCTACGTCAAGATCCTCGCGGTTGCACCTTCCAGCCAATTTGTGTACTTTAAATTCTGATGCAGATGAGCTATCAAAAATATTTTAAGGCAGCCCTATTCAGTTTTGGTTTGAGCTGTCTTGCTTTTGTGTTGGTCGCACTTTACCAAATCGGTGCCCCCACCGAGAGTTCGCGTTGGATCTATGAGGTCGATACAATCAAACGTGAATTTTCTGATTCAATTAAAACCCCAAAGTTGCTAATTTCCTCTGGGTCGAATTCTCTATTTGGCATCAGCAGCCAGTTGATCCAACAGGAGACTGGGGTCGCGACCGTCAATGCAGGTCTTAATGCTGCCTTAGGAGTTGACTACATTCTTCATCGTGCTAAAGCCTTGGCAAAAGCAGGCGATACGGTCATCCTGCCTTTGGAATACGAGCTTTATACCAAGAGCGAAACCTCCGATGTTCTGGTTGACTACGCATTCGCACGGGATGCCCAGTATTTACTGTCGCGCCCCTGGCTAATCGCGCTACTGTCTTTTGAACGTCTAAAGCTTGGATTGTCCGCCAGATTTCATACCCCTTCAAAGATCACGCTCGGTTATCAGTCTAAGACAGTCAACCGTAGTGGCGATGAAACGAATAATCAAGAATCTGAGCGGACCCGAGAGCAACTCAAACAAATAGATGCCGTGCAGCCAATCGCAATCAGTAAGCCTCCGGCCCCTGGTTTCCAGAACGTCAGAGCGTTTGCGAATTGGTGTAATCAGCGCAAGATTCGGTTGCTAGCGACCTGGCCGAGTACCGTGTGGTTCGAGGTTTACACAGAGCCAGACTATCAGCAGTATTTTCAGGTGTTCGAGGACTTTTACCGAGAACTCAGGGTGACCGTGCTTGGCAAGCCCGATGATTTTATGTATGACAAGTCTCTGTTTTATGACTCGGCCTATCACCTGAATGATCGCGGCATGCGTCAGCGCACTCAGCAATTGATCAATCTACTTCAGCCTTATCTCAGCGAAATGCCCAAGCAGACCAGGCGAATTTCCTGAATCCCATAATTCTCTAAGCTGCTCAGATCGTGCCCGAAAGTGCGGTCAATCGCAGTCGTTCACTCGCCTCTTGCGGGCTGGCTCATAGCTTGATGCGAGAGCAGGTCCAGCAATTTGAGACTGCCTAGAGAGCAGTCGAACATGTGTAGACCAAACTGTTGCGAGAGTTCTTCGCAAACTTTGACGCCACGCACGCTGTTGCCACGGATGTCCAGGAGCGGCGAAAATACCCCAATGCCAATTTGATTGGGAACTACGGCGATAATGCCACCGCAGACGCCGCTCTTCGCGGGAAGGCCGATCTTGTAGGCCCATTCGCCCGCAAAGTTGTACATGCCACAGGTGTACATCACGCTGAGTAGGTCTTTGATGTAGCAGGCTGGGATGGCTCTTTGCTGGGTGATCGGATTGACACCGTTGTTGGCTAGTGTGGCCGCCATCACCGCCAGATCGCGACAGTTGACCATCAGCGAACACTGCTGGAAATACAGATCCAAGGCTTCGTCGATACGCTCATCGATCATGCCGAAATGGCGCATGAGATGGGCCATGGCGCGGTTGCGGTGCCCTGTGGTTCGCTCTGACATGAACACAGACATGTCAATAAAAATGTCGTGGCCGATGTAACGCCTGAACATCTCCAACATGTCGTTGAGCCGCTCACTGGGGCCTGAGCCTTTGATCAGGCTGGTGGTGGCAATTGCCCCAGCATTGACCATCGGGTTGTAGGGGCGCTTCGACTTCTCGTCGAGGACAATGGCGTTGAACGCATCGCCGGTCGGCTCCACACCAACCTTACTGAGAACTGCGTCGCGACCGTGTTCCTGCAGCGCCAAGCCATAGACAAACACCTTGGAGATCGACTGGATGGTGAATAGCTGCTGCACATCCCCCACTTCAAACGCCTGACCCTCCACGCTCATCACACAGATACTGAACCAATCTGGATTCACTTTTGCCAGTTCCGGGATGTAACTGGCGACGCTGCCCTCGCGTAGGGGCTGGTACTTGCGATGTAATTCTTCCAGCAGCGACTGAAAAGACGGCAGAGCCGCTGCGGAACCATTGTCTGCGTTGACCATGAGGGAGGGGGCCTTCTGTCCAATCTCGACAATCGTAAAGCCAGGCGAAATCCTCCGGTAAGGTTTGGGCGGTAAGATTTGGGGTGGTCTTGTTTAGGTATGGAGTTGTCCGATGGCCCCCCAGCACTCGTCTGCTTTTATGACGCTCGTGGAAGATGCCAAAAGCCGCATTCAAGAATGCAGCGTTGAGCAGGTGCGCGAACGCCAGCTCAAGGGCGACGCCTTGCATCTGATAGATGTGCGCGAAGAATCGGAATGGCAAGCGGGACACGCTCAGGGCGCACAATACCTAGGTAAGGGGATCCTCGAGCGCGACATTGAAGCGACGATCCCTGACCGCGATGCTGAGATTGTGCTTTACTGTGGCGGCGGTTTTCGCTCGGCTCTGGCCGCTGATACCCTGCAAAAGATGGGCTACACCCGCGTCAGCTCCCTGGCCGGAGGCATGAGCAGTTGGCGAGCGGCGGGCTATCCCGAGCAGGCGTGAGGGCACCGCCAGCCGTTGACCCAGCGCCGCAGGCCATGGTCTCGCTCCCCTGACAAACTCCCTGAAACTCTCCGAAATTCATTGGGATAAGGTAGATTTGGCTCAATTGCTACAGACGTGAGGTTCTCGCCCCGTCTGCGTAGGGCCTATTCGCTTCGACAGCAGGAGTAAGGTTTGTGAGCATCTCAGTTCAGCAGGTCTCAAAGCAGTTTGGTGAATTCAAGGCTCTCGATCGGGTCAGCCTGGAGGTCAAAGAGGGGACCCTGTTGGCGCTGCTGGGGCCTTCGGGCTCCGGCAAATCGACCTTGCTGCGCGTGATCGCCGGGCTGGAACCGCCCGATTCGGGGAGCATTGTGATCAACGGCCAGGACACAACTCACATTGATGTGCGGCAGCGCAACATTGGCTTTGTCTTCCAGCATTACGCGCTGTTCAAGCACATGACTATCCGCCAGAACATCGCGTTTGGCATGGAGATCCGCAAACGCCCGAAGCGCGAGGTGCAAAAGCGCGTTGAAGAATTGCTGGAGCTGGTGCAGCTCACGGGGCTGGGCAACCGCTACCCCTCACAGCTGTCGGGCGGGCAGCGTCAGCGGATCGCGTTGGCCCGAGCCCTGGCGGTGGAGCCGCAGGTGTTGCTACTCGATGAGCCCTTTGGGGCGCTGGACGCGAAGGTCCGTAAGGAGCTGCGCGCCTGGCTACGCCGTCTGCATGACGAGGTGCATGTCACCAGTGTTTTCGTCACCCACGACCAGGAAGAAGCGATGGAAGTGGCCGATGAGATCGTGGTGATGAACCAGGGGCGCATCGAGCAGGTGGGCACGCCCGCCGAGATCTACGATCATCCGGCCACGCCGTTTGTGATGAGCTTCATCGGCCCGGTGAACGTGTTGCCCAGCAGCGCCCGCCTGTTCAGCGACAATGGCCTGGAACCGGTGCAGGCTGAGATGTTCATCCGCCCCCACGACATCCAGGTGCAGACTGCGCCCACCGACAGTGCGGCGGCGGCGCTGGTCAAGCGGGTGATTCACATGGGCTGGGAGGTGCAGGTAGAGCTGACCCTGGGCGACGGTCAGGTGGTCACTGCCCACATCAGCCGTGAGCAGCTTGCCGAACTGAAGCTAGAGCCCGGCCAAAAGGTATTTGTCCGCCCCAAAGACGCCAAATCTTTCCCGCTGAACTACTCGATTTGAGTCTGCCAGCAGAGGCCCCCGAGTTCGGGGGGAGCAGAGGCGAGATCTCAGCTAGAAGTCGAACTTGGCAAATTCGTTGGTCGGCGCTGGGGCCTTGGCATGCTGGTGCTTTTGTTCGACTGGGCCAGCTGTCGCTGCGCGACTCTCGGTCCAGCCTGGGCCAATCAGCTCACAGGGTTGCAGCGGGGGGCTCAGCTGTTCTTCAATCACCAGCACGATCTGATGCTCACCGGGGGCAATGTCGGCGGGGAGCTGAATTGTGAGCCTGCCGTCAGCGCTGACCGTTGCGATCGTTTGAATCGTCTTCATCCCGAGACCCTGGGCAAAAGAGAGTTACACGGCCTGCACAGCTGCAATTGCGGCACTTCGTCAGTATAAACAAGCCAGAGACGCCCCTGTCCCAGGGCATTTATCCCAGGGCATCATGGGGCAGGGTATCGAAGGTGGTGTGAACGATGAGCCAACGCAGACTAGCCAGGTGGAGCGCAGGGATCGTGCTGGTGCTGTTGAGTAGCAGCCAGGAGGCTCTGACTCAGGCGATTCCCTCCCGCGTCGCCAGGGTCAATTACCTGCCAGCGCTGGACATTCGCCGCTACTCTAGAGCCGAGCTGTTCGCTGAAGAGGATGAGGTCACGGCGATTACCGCGCTCGGCCCCGGAGCCCAGTTGCGTCGCTACGAGATCCACGTCGCCAAAATGGCTGAAACTACCCACTTTCTGTGTACTGGACCGCGCCGCGCTGCCCCCTTGCCTGGCCTCGGCATCGACTGGAGCTATCGAACCAGTCGCGGCACTGATCTCGGTCAACTGCGTCTTACTTGCCGCTTGGCTAATGAGTTGGCAACCGCTTATGGCTTCTTGCCTGCGGAGACGACCCGGGTCCACACCGGCCAAGCTATCCAGGATTATGATCTGCCAGTGCTGGCGATCTCTGGTGCGGCGAAGGTCAACCGCTTCCGCAACTTTGTGAGCACGCTGCCTCTGGGCCGACTGCGCCCTAGGGATACGCCGCGCTCTGTGCTCGCTGCGCCTGCTACTGCCAGGCCGCGCTCCAGTCCTACGCTGCCTTCAGCTTCTAGGGCGGCTGAGCGCTCAGCTGCCAGGGCAACTCTGGCTGAGGTGCTTGCCAATCGCGACACTTTCAGCACCCTTAATGCAGCCCTACAGACTGCTGGATTGCTTCAAGATTTGGCGGAAGTGGGTCCGTTCACGGTTTTTGCCCCGACCAATCAGGCTTTTGCTGCTCTGCCCAACAATATCCAGCAAGATCTGCTGAAGCCAGAGAATCGCCTCAGGCTGGTCCAGATTCTGAGCTACCATATCGTGCCGGGCCGGTTCACGGTTGCCCAATTGCGCTCTGGTTCTCTGAGAACGGTTGGCGGTTACCCGGTTACGGTTGAAGCCAGCGCCAACCGTCAGCAGATCCGAGTGAACAATGCTGTTGTTACTCGTTCTGATCTCGGTGCCAGCAATGGTGTGATCCAGATGATTGACCGGGTGCTGCTGCCACCCAATTTGTAGAAGCTTCAGCTTGATGGCACTGGGTTGGGAGGGGAGGGGGAAGTCGGTGAGGTTGGAGAGAACCCGGAATGGGGGGCGTTTACCCCCCAACCCCCCCACTGGGGGACGAAGCGCCTCCCCCAGACCCCCTGCGCGAGGGGTGTCTGGTTGAACTGAGGATTGGGTCTGTCAGTGGCTCGACTTCGGAACTCTGGCCGTCGAGCCTGGAACTGGCGGCGGCGGGCTCGCTGCTCGGAGTTTGCCGCTGGAAGCTCGGCCAATGCGGCTTCGAGCTCTGAAGCTCGAGCCAAAAATTCGACTCGTCTAGCGGAGAACTCGGGTCTGGGAGCGTAGGGCTGGGCTTGCCAGGCTTGAGGCTTGAAGGGGGCAGAAGCAAGCTTGGAAGGGGGAGTTGAGAGGTCGGTGGGTTGAGCTGGGAGCCGGGTGGGTGGAGGGTGTAGCTTTGGTGTCTAGGCGGAGGATTAGGAGACTTAGGGGGGGCTGTTGGGCTGCGCCGCTAGTCTCCCCTGATTTCGACCAATGCTTCGCCTGCTCGCAAAGATTCCAGTGCTTCTAGTAAGGTTTTACACAGTATCTTCCAACAGGGTGATTGCCATTCAGCAGGCTAGCGCGGCCCATCGCCCGCTGCAGACAACCTACCCTGCCTTCTTCTGTCGCTCAAGTTGCTGCTGTGCTCGTTGCCGCAGTTGCTCGTCGGGGTCATTGGTCTAGCAATCCTACGAAACTCATGGAATCACGGTCCGTCAAGAGGCCTGTTCCGCCACTGTGACGTCTCACAACTCACGTCGGATTGCCATAGTTGAGGCAACCAGGCACAGTGATGAACTAGATCGAGATCTACAATCTGAGGCTCAAGCTCGTTGGTTTCTTGAGGGTCTATCCAGATTCACCGCTCAGCTCTCCTCTCAGTTTCCACTAATGGCTCTCAACATACAAGGGCCTATGTTAGGCCGCCGTGATCGCCCTCTCTAGGGTTTTCTGAGCTGTCCGTAACTAGAGACTTAATAAAGGCACGTCGTCTTTTAGCGTTAGTCAGATCGGAGAATGGGAAAAGGATAACGGTGATCCTAAATATCACCGCGCATTCTTGCCAATACCTGCTTTAAAGGTTCTAAGGCACTTGAGCATATTTTGTATATTTCTTCAGCGTCTATATTGAAGTAATCGTGAGCCAAGATATTTCTGATTCCTTTGATGCCCGATCAGGGAATGTCAGGATATCGATTTAAGAACTCGGTCCCAGCAATTTTTTCAATCCTTTTGATGTTTTCACTAATCGAAATCAGCATCATGCTGATTCCATCTAGAGATCAAGTCCACTATCATCAAAAATAAAATCCTCAGGCGAATTAATACCTGTAAATCTCCGCTCGATTCTCCTGATTGCCTCATCAATTTCAATAAATAATTCTAAAAGAAGGGAGCGATCATACATAAATTACTTCCTGATCTATCCTCGTTTTTAAGTAATTGTTCATGCCATGCCAATATCGAACCACATCAACTTTTTTGCCAAAAAACAATTCTAGTTCTGCCTTGAGGCTTACACGCTTTAAAAGATCGGGCTCCATATCTACCACGATATCGATATCACTTTCACTGTGGGCTTCATTGCGTGCAACAGAACCAAATACCCCAATGCGAGTTACGCCGTAACGTTTTTCGAGTTCGGGTTTCAAATTGCGCAATTTTTTAATGACATCGTTGCTCTTTATGATTTCACTCATTTAATTTTTATCTCCTTTGAATCGGCATTCTTTGTATTTTTTCCTTCCGCGATCACCATTTCTTCCTCGGTCAGCCTATACAGCCGATATACGATCGCATCAATCAATCGATTGTACCGCATCATTTAGAGTTTCAGGGGCAGTGACATTTGTAAACTGGCTTGATATTCTTTCTCTAACGTTTGCCGCTCTTTTCTTACTACGGGGGCAACATGCAGTTTAGCTTTGCTGATGTCAATGCCCAGGACAGTCCATTCATGGCTCATGGGTGGCTCCCGTAGAGAATAGTGCCGCTGCCTGGTTCTTCCTCTCCTTGTGAATGCAGGGTGGTTCCAGTTTGAGAAATCCCTTTGATCCTGGTTCAGATCGTGCAGGCGACCAGGCACAGTGAAGAACCGATGCGGGATCTACAATCTGACACAAGCTCGTTGGCTTGAGGGC
>JANNOU010000132.1:0-39856 GCA_031399305.1 Leptolyngbya sp. SOY_34_metabat_272 | reverse complement strand
AGGCGAGCGCTGAGGGCGCGGCGCAGGGCCTCGACGAAGCGGCTCACCCGGCTCGGGTCGATGGTTTGCTGGATCTGAGCGTGGCGCTTGAGGGCGCTAGAGACAATCACCCCGTCCGCCGCCTTGATCAGCGTGCCGATGTTGTCCCAGTCTGCACCCGAGCCAATAAACACCGGCGTGGAGCCTGCCGCCGCTCGGGCCAACTCTAGGTCTTCCAGGCTGGGCGGGCTGCCGGTGGCCCAGCCGGAGAGAATCACCGCATCGGCCAAGCCGCGCTCGATGGTTTCCTGCACCGCCGTGGTCAGATTGGGCGTGCCCAGGGGGCGGGCGTGCTTGACCAACACATCGGCCAGGATCTTGACGTCCGCGCCGAGTTCGCGCCGGTAGCGTAGGAGCTGGTGGGCCTGCCCTTCGATCAGCCCCTGGTCGGTGGCCATCACGCCGCTGAGCACATTGACTCGAATAAACTGCGCGCCCACACAGGCGGCAATGGCCAAGGCGCTATGGGCGTCATTGCGCAAGACGTTGACCCCCATCGGCAAGGTGACCAACTGCCGCAGATGCTGGATCACCAGGCTCATGGCGCTGACCACCGCCGGATCGACGCGGTCCTTGGGAAAGGGCGCATCGAAAAAGTTCTCGATGATAATGCCATTGACCCCGCCTGCGGCTAGAGCCGTGGCCTCTTGCGCGGCCCGGTTAATTACGTCGTGCAAACTGCCTCCCCAGCGCGGCGAAGTCGGCAGGGGCAGCAGATGGACAACGCCAATCACCGGGTTAGCGGTTCGGAAGATCTGAACTAAATCCACTCGCCTAGTTGGGAACTCAGCCTGGAAAGCCCACCGGGGAGCCTCGACAGAGGATATGCGACCATAAACCTACGCACAGTATATCGCTCCGGTGTCTTGCAACTCAGGCCATGCCGGGCCGCAACTCCTTGGCCCCTGAGCTTGTCTACTAGCCCCCTCTGCATCCCCCTGAATACCCCGATTGCCCTCGCCCTGGGCAGCAACTTGGGCGACTCGCGTGCGATTTTGCGTCAGGCGCTGTGCTCGCTAGCGCAGACGCCGGGGGTTACGCTGCGCTGTGTTTCCAGCTGGTACGAGACGGTGCCGATCGGGGGTCCGCCCCAGCCCGACATCATCAATGGCTGTGCCCTGTTGCAGACCAGCCTGGAGCCGCTGGCCTATTTGCGTCTGCTCCAAAGCCTGGAGCAGCAGGCCGGACGCGTACGCTCGGTGCCCTGGGGACCCCGGACCCTGGATCTGGATCTGCTGTGGTTCGGCGCGCGGGTTCTCAATACGCCGGAGCTGACTTTGCCACATCCGCGTCTGCACGAGCGGGCATTTGTGTTGGTGCCGCTGGCGGAAATTGCCCCCGACTGGATCCATCCGGTTTTACAGACCAGCATTGCAGCCTTGGCAGCCCAGGTGGATGTCTCTGGCGTTAAGCGCAAGCTAGAGGTGTGTTGAGATTGAAGCAGACACCCGCAGAAGGAAACCTTGAGCGCTCTGCAAACTTTGGAACTTGAACTGGCAGATGATCTACTCCGGCTCGCGATCTTGCTGGCGCTGACCCTGGCAGTTGCCTTTTTCGTGGCAGCGGAGCTGGCAGTGGTGTCGGCGTCGCGCACCCAGATTAGGGATCTGGCAGAGCACGCTTCGGAGCCGCTGCAGCGCCTAGCCGCGCAGCAGGTTCAAGACGCGCAGCAACATCTGGAGCACTACCTGTCGGTGACCCAGACAGGCACCACGGCGGGCAGTCTGTTGTTGGGCTGGGTGGGTGAGGGGGCCACGGTGCATTGGATCGAGCCCTGGACAGCGCGGCTGCCCTTTGGCCATCTACCCTCGGTGCTGACGGCGCACTCAATCGCGGTGGCGCTCGCCTTCTTGCTGGTGACCTATGTGGAAATCACGGTGGGCGAGCTGGTGCCCAAGGTGCTGGCGACCAATGCACCCGAACGCACAGCGCTGCTGCTGATCGGCCCGCTGCGCTTCTGCTCGGCTCTGTTTTGGCCGCTGCTGGTGATCCTCAATGGCAGTGTGCGCTTGTTGACGGGCTCGGTGAAGCGTCGGCCAATGGGATCGGCACTGCCGCCGTCCCAGGCACCCCTGATTCAAACCGACCCTCATTCGGTACTGGTCGATGGGGCGCTGGATCTGGCCACGCTGAACGAGAAGCTGGGACTGAGCTTGCCCGCCAACCCGGCCTATCGCACCTTGGCCGGCTTCTTGATCAACCAGCTAGACCGAGTCCCGGCTCAGGGTGAGCGGCTGCTGTGGTGCGAGCTGGAGCTGGAGGCGGCTCGGGTGGAAGACGGACGGCTGGTCACAGTGCTGCTGCGCCGGGTGACGCGCCCGCTGACGGCTCCGCAACCAGAGGCTGTTCCCGACCTGGTTTAATGGCTGAAGGTAGGCCCAAGGTTTTTTGCGACAATCCTAGCTGGCCTCAGAAAAACGACGCAGCTTTCAACAATGAAAAGAAGACAACGGGTCAATGCAGTGATCAAACGAGTGGGGGAAGGCTACATCGCAGTCTGTCCGAGGCTCGATGTTTCCGGCCAGGGCAGCACCGTTGAGGAGGCTCGCCGCAACCTGATAGAGGCGCTGGAATTGTTCTTCGAGACCGCCAATCCTAACGATCTCCAGCACCGCATGTACAGCGAACCAGCCCTTGAGCTTCGCGAGGACCTAGCCCCGGAAGTGCTCAGAACTCAGGTAGAAGTCAACTTCGGCTAGAAGCCCCAAGCCCAGAACTCCGTCCGCCAAGCTCAAAGCGGCAACTGCCAGGCGCAGAACTCGCAACCCCGACCTCAAAGCGGCAAGTGCCAAGCTCAAACCTCGCAACCCCGACCTCAAAACTGCAACGCCCAAGCTTAAAACTCGCAACTTCGACCTCAAAACTGCGACTGCCGGGCGCAGAACTCGCAACCCTGACCTCAAAGCGGCAGGTGCCAAGCTCAAACCTCGCAACTTCGACCTCAACTCAGAAGCTTGCGCTGAGGCATGGGAATCTGGGACAAGGGAGCTGAACTGGCTCAGGCCAGAGGGCGCTCCTCGACAAAACTCACCGCCAGTTGGGGCTGCTTCTCACCGGCTAGCTGGGCCATGAGTTGCTCAACCTCGGCCAGCGTCGCCTCGCGCTCTGGGTTGGTGCGCAGCGCCTCGACTTGAACCTGCAAGGCCTCGACCTGGGCGCTAAGTTCGGCGATTTTCGCCTGGTTAGCGGCTTCGCAGAGCTGCTGTTGGTGCTCGGCCCATTCGATCAATTGCTGAATTTCGGGCGTGGGTTTGGGCTTGATCGGCACAAACTTCAGCGTAACTTTGGCTCCGGCGTAGACCCCCAACTGTCCGAGCTGGCCCAACTCCATCGCCTCTGCGGTGGCCGCCTGCTTAGCCGCCTCCAGCGACTGCTTCAGCGAGGCTTCTTGCTTGCGCAGCTCCACGTATTGCTCAATCGCGCTCATGCTCCCCCTTTCACTGTGCGATCACTCTACGAACCCTGGCTGGGCCAGATCGGCGGTAGGCTAGTCGCGACGGAGTGCATCGGCGAGCCAGAGCTGCCCTGCGTTTCCTGATCTAGCGCCTCGACCACCCGGTCATAGATCGCCTCAGCCTGTTGGGGCGAGTTGCCGATACAGGTCAAGCCCACCTTGCCGAACTCCGACAGACAGCCAATCAGATGAAATACCGTGCCTGTCTCCGTGCTGCTGTCGAAGTGCAGACGATGACAGGCGATGATGTCCATCAGATCGCTGGGCAGCAGGCCTCGGTAGGCGTCTTTGTGCAGGTTGTCTGAGGCGACGTAGTACTTGGACTGGCCCTGCCTACTGTAAAACAGGCCGCTATTGGGATCGCAGTGCCCATTGGTCAGCAGGTTGAGCGTCACAAACGGATGGGTGGTGCCGCCTTTGCGCAGGTTGATTTCAATCGCCTGGAGGTCCCATTCGCCAGGGCCAGAACTCTCTGCTTGGGGCACCGCGATGAAATCCACGCTGAAGCGCTCGATCGCACCTTTGGCCGCCAGGTTCTGCCCCACTTGCTGGCCCAACGCTTGCAGGCGCAGCCGGTAGGCGTCATCTGCCGGGAAGCGACAGCCGAGAAAGACCTGCCCGTCCGGCCCGCCCAAGATCTGGTCGTGGGTGGAGAGGATGTCCACCTTGCCCATCGGCGTAATTCGCCCCTGCACACTGGGCGAGCGCTTGTGCTCGCCTTCGATAAACGCCTCAACAATCGCTCCCAACTTGGGGATGCGGTTGCTGAAATTGGCCCAGGTCTCGGTAGAAGATTGAAAGCTCAGCGACTCAAATTCCCGCTGGATGGCGGCCACTCGCTCGGCTGGCGCGGCCCGGCCCGGAGCCACCGCCTGCAACGGCTTGAGCTTGAGCAGCGCGTTGCCCTCACCCGAGAACCCCTCGTTGAGCTTTACCACTAGGCGCTGCAAGCTGGGTTGCCGCTCCCAGAGCTGAGCCGCCGCCAGGGCCAACTCCTCAGCGGTCCACAGCGCGCCGCTGCCATCGGGGTGGGGCACCTCGCACTCGGCAAAGATCTGGCGGCTGCCGCTCTTGGTTCCCCAACAGAGCAATTCGGGCGCGGGGGCTAGCAGTGGAATGCCCAACTGCACCGACAGATCTCGCTCCAAAACCGTCGAATTGAAACAGATCATGTAGGCCTTATCGAGCCGCAGAGTCTGCCTTAACCGGTCGAGCAGGCGGGGACGCTCCAGAATTTTTTGGCTGAGGGGCTTATGCGAAAAATCGTAGGTGGAGAGCAGCAGCAGCCGCTCGCGCGCATGGGAGAAGGGAATGGTCGGCAGCAGATGCAAATAGTAGTCGATGATACTAGGGTGCAACGGCTGAGAGGTAACGTAGATTAGACGGGTGCGGGGATTAGACAGGCGAATTAAGGAGGAGAGCAACCGCTCCTCGTAGTGGATAACCCCCTGAATCTTCCGCAGCTCCTGCTGGTCAAGGCTGAGCGAGGGAACCACCAGGATGTCATAATCGCCAAGGTCAAATTGTCCGATTTCCCGCCAGCGATCTCGCAACTGAACCTGGAGTTGTCGGAATTGCTCAGCGGGCTCAGAGACAGAGGTATTTAACGCTTGCATTGCCCACCTGCCATTCTGTCAATGTACCGAGCGCTTGAACAGCTAGAAGACAAGTGCCCCCTGCGACTGAGTTCTGTTAAAAACAACCGGAGCCAGCTCACCCGATCCCACTCTTAGCTCTTCAACACGCCTTAATTGTGATTTCTTGAAACCTTGACAAGCATCCGGCCCACTAACTGGCTCACTGAGGCAGTTAACTGAATCCCTGTTGATGGTCTCAACATAAAGATTTCAGACTTGCAAACAATTATACAGCAGACGTTCAACTGGGTTCTGGCCGCAGAGTTTTTCCAACAAGTGACCCAAAGGGCAGCGAATTTGACTCCTAACGTTCGGTTCGGGCCGCCGCTCACAACCTACTCTGCCCAGCGATCGGTGCAGAAGCCTGCGATTTGTGGGATCATAATAGTGGAGTCGAAAGCTTCTGGGTCAGCCCCCGCTACAGCAAGCCTGAGGGGTCAGGAACTGCGACCAGGGGAATTTTTGCGTATGCCGTGGCTCAAATGGGCTCCATGACCAACGCTTCGCAGCAGAGACATTTCCTGATTGTGGAAGATGCCGGGGGCAGCCGTGAGGTTCCGCTCATGCGCATCAAGTACACGCTGGGCCGTGACCCTACCAACGATATCCAGGTCCAGTCTCAGTTTGTTTCTCGACAGCACGCGTTGCTGCTGCGCTTGCCCGCTGCCGAGCTGGGCCACTACCGCTATCGACTGATCGACGGCGACCTGCAGGGTCACCCAAGCGCCAACGGTCTGGTGCTCGGCGAGCAGCGGGTGACCTCCCACGATCTGCAGCATGGCGATGCCGTAGTCCTAGGCCGCGACGCCAAGGTGACCTATTACCGGGTCGCCTGGCAGCCAGGTGGGCAAGTTCGGCTGGACGATACTACGCTGGGAGACTCGGCGATGTCGAAGTTGGCGCAGGCCCAGCAGCCAGAGCCGCCGCTCAGTTAAGTCGCTCACTCTTATGGATACCCCCCAGCCCCTGTTTTTGGTTGTCGAAGATCATCCCGAGGTTGCTCAGAACAACTGCGACTGGCTGCTGCGTCTGGAAGCTCAGGCCCGCTGCGTCAAAGTCGAAACTCCCGAGCAGGCGCTGGCTCGGCTCAAGCTGGAGACGCCGGACCTGGCTGTGCTAGATCTGCTGTTCGGTCAGACCAGCGGCGAACAATCGGCCGAGCCGGGGCTAGACCTGCTGCGGCTAATTTTTGAGCAGTATCCCAGCCTGAATATCATGGTCTACTCCAGCGAGCCGATGCTGCTGGCGCCGCTGGTCGAGCGCATCGGCAACCACGTGGGTGGCTTTGCCGCCGTGAACAAAATGGAGCGACGGACCCAATTTTTGGAAGGGGCTAGGAGTGCGCTCAACGGCGAGCTGCGGATGCCCAAGGAGCTGCGCCGCATGACCCGCTTAACTGAGCGCGAGTTGGAGGTGCTGGGCTTCCTGTGCAAAGATTGCCTAACCGATCAGGCGATTGCGGAGCGACTGCACGTCAGCAAGAAAACCGCTCAGAACTACGTGCAGCGCCTGAAGGAAAAGCTGGACATTGAGCTGGTCGATGAAAGCCACACCAACTCTCGCGTCGCCGTTTGCATGGAAGCCATGCGTCGCAAGCTGCTGCTGTTGTGAATCGAATTCTGGCTAAGAACTCCATCTGTAGGGCCATTCCGGTTCGCGCTGGAGCGGTTCAACGCCTCACCTCAGAGCTTCTGGAACTCGCCCACGAGGTTCAGAGCCTCGCTATGGACAGGTTATCCTCAGTTTCTGTTTCTGGTTATCTAGTTTGCTAGTGTTTTCTACGGATGTCGACCAACGATATAAGTGCTAGGGTCTCTGGAAACGTTGGTCAAGTTGGCCTTGGGCTCAAAACGCCATCTACCAGAACTGCCAGTCTTGGAAGGTTGCATAAAGTTTGCGCCCAGTACGGTCAATAGCTCGGGGCTTCCTTACCGTTGCTGCCGTGAAGCCTATGTAAAACTACTTAGGGATTCATCCTCCCTCCGGAGGGGATGTTATTGTTGGGTTGGTATCCGGTGCTAGTAAGAGGGCTGGACCCAGCCAGGCATTCGGGGGTGCTTCGTTAGAAATAGCAAGGCTGTCGGCTGGGCAAACTGCCGCGCATCGAACCGCTCCTTAGCTTGGGTGAGCTGCTACCGACTTTTCAACCTACTGACGGTCTAGATGCGGGTGACAGCGTAGGGAGTATCGAGCCATCTGGGGTGATTCGTTCTACCAAGTTCGTGGGTGGCCATCTACTGAGCCCGTGTATCAGGTGTAGGGACTGAACGGTGAGATAAACCATATTTTTAGATTTTGTGCTGATCACGCGAGGTTTGCGTTGATCAATAGACCGTTGCAGCAGGGGATTAAATTGCTGGTAGCGTCGTGCACATTTGGGGAAACCCCCTAGTAACCAGAGAATTCGCATGATCCAAGGACGGTTTGAGAAAAATGAGCTGGAGGCGTTGCTCAGCACAATCAGCAAGAAACAAGGCACAGGTTGCCTTCGAATCGTGAGCGAGCAAAGTACTCCGGATCCGCCTCTTGAACGAATTATCTTCTTCAACAACGGCTGGATCACCCACGCAGGCCTAAAAGCCCCCACGATTGAGTTCTACACCCGGATCCTGAGCCGACGACTGAAACGATCCTGGGCCAGCGTTGTAGCTCAGGTAGACCCGAAGGATTTTGCCGGGATTGACATGCAGTCTACCGGAGCTCAAAATGCCTTTCTGGGGCGACTGGTCCATGCAGGCGTCTTTTCCTGGAATCAGATCCTGTTGGCGTTAGAGCCTCATGTCCTGCTCGTGCTGGAGCGTTTACTGCCTCAGTCTGGGACATTTAGCTTCAAGCCCAGCCGGGAAGAAACCGTGACCATCGGGTTCCAAGTGTGGGAGCTGCTGAAGAAAGTAGCCACCCGCCAGCAGCAATTAGTGGCGGTAGCTCCCTATATCACGAGCCTGGATAATGTTCTCGCGCCCAATGGAACTCCTGCACCCCAGTCCGTCAACCCAGCCTATGCGGTGCACTACAAAAAGTTTCAGCAACTCCTGCCCTGGATAGACGGTCAGCGGTCAGTTCTAGACCTGGCCGAATTGCGAGGCGAGGATTCACTGGTGATGGCCTACATGTGTGCGTTCTGGGTGAAAGCGGGCTGGCTGTGCGTGCATCGGAGCCCTGGCACCTCACAAGATCACACCATCGTGGCGATTGATGATAGTGCCGTCATGCTAGAGCTGATTAAGCGCTCCCTCAAAAAATACCGCGTGCTCACAGCTCAAAAGGCGACCGAGGGCATAGCCTTAATTTTCCACGAGAAACCCAACCTGATTGTGCTAGATGTCTCGATGCCAGAACTCGATGGTTTGCAACTATGTAGCACCATTCGCAACGTCGAGTCGTTCAAACAGATCCCGATCGTGATGCTGACCGCCCGCGATGGCTTCTTTGACAAAATCAAGGGTCGGATCGCGGGCAGTACCGAGTATCTAACCAAACCCTTTGATGGAGAGAAGTTGTGTGAAGTCGTGGACAAACATCTCCAGCTTGGGCCATCGACTTACCAAACCTCCGCACTCCAGATGAGTTGAATAGGAATGAGATTCCAAGGCAACTTTAGGCTCTTCACAAGCCCCTGATCAACTGTCGAATGTTTAAATTTGTCGAGGTTCCCTATGGTTAGAGTCTTAGTCATTGATGATGTGCCTTCGCAACAGGAGCTAATCTGCCGCATGCTCCAGGAAGGAGGGATCAGCGTAATCCGTGCCAGCAGCGGCGAAGAAGGCATGAATCGCATCCGCCGCGACAAACCCGACCTGTTAATTTTGGACATCGTCATGCCTCAGATGAATGGCTACGAAGTCCTGCGTGAGCTGCGAGCTGATGAGGCCACCCGCAGGCTTCCTGTGGTATTGTGCACCACCAAAAGCACCGACTACGACAAGGCTTGGGGCATCGATTTAGGCGCAGACGCCTACATTACCAAACCCTTTGATGAAGCTCAATTGCTCAACACGGTGCGTCGCTTGCTTTAAACGTTTGATCTTCATTCACTCTGCAGGCGTTTATGACCTCCTCCAGTGCCCTCGCTCGTCCCGATCCCGCTGCATCTCTAGCGCAGTTTCTGGTGTTTCAGCACCGGACTAATCGCTTCGCCGCTGAACTGCGCTTGGTCCAGGAAGTTCTCGCGACACTGGAACAACCAATTGCACCCGTTCCTAACACCGAGCCTATGCTGTTGGGGCTTACGAACTTGCGCGGTGAGATTTTACCAGTCGTCGATTTCGGCCAGTTCATCGGGGCAGAGCCTGTTATTTGTAACACCTCCGACAGTCGCGTTTTAGTGCTGGAGAACACACAGGTAAGTTCAGAACAGCCGATTGATCGACAAACGACAATTCGCTTTGGAGTTGCGGTCGAGGGAGTGCAGGGGGTGGTGCCTATTCACCGGAGCAAAGTAGAACTTTCAGGCAACGTTAGCTCAGGACTAGCTCGGTATCTCCAAGGGCTTTACGACCTTGATGGGCAATTGCTGATGTTGATTTCGGTCTCCGCCTTCGCCAACGATTCCCGCTGGTAGGCTTCCCATTCAGTCGGTTTAGATTTTCAAGTGTTGAATGTTTAGTGGAGGGATTTGAATGTACACCTCACAACGTCTAGAAGCGGGAGTTCGTGCTTTTCAGTCGGGGCAATACGAGGAAGCTGTCAAACTTTTGGCAGAGGGGCTCAAAGATGAGCCTGACAATATTGATCTGCGCTACTGGCTCACCAAAGCCCGCCAGAGCGTGCGTCATGGCTTGGAAGCGCCCTCTGATCTGGGGCAAGGCCAGAGCCCCAGTCAGGATTTTGGCGTCACGGGACGCCATGGGCTAAGCACAGGACAAAGCACGTATGCACAGAACAGCCTGAACGACTTGTTTGAAGGCGAGGGAGAACTGTCTGGGCTGAGTCTGGAAGCTGACTTCAGCGAGGCGCACAACTTCAGAACCCAGAGCCAGAATTCAGTAGGCAGAAACGGACAACAGCCTGTTGCCCAGAAGAAGGTCGCCCAGCAGAAAACCAGGGCTCGTCTCTGGCAGGGCACTAGCTTGAGGACGAAGGCAACCGCTCTAGCGGTGGCGCTGGGCACGCTGCCGGTCCTGGGCATTGGCGCAACGGCTTACTACCTGACCAGCCAAAAAATTACCCAGGACGCCATTGTCCAGCAACAAACCCGTGCGCTCTCGCTGGCGAACAAGGTTGACCGCTACATGCTGGATGCCTATCGGGACACGCAGATTCTTGCCCAGTTGGACGTTCTCGCCAATCCACGCGTGCGAGAAACAACATCCCTGCAAGAAAAACAGGCGATGCTCGACTCATATCTCCAAAAAGGCTACGTTAATGTCGTCGTTGGTGATATTAATGGCAATTCAATTCTCAGAACAACAGGCGCAAAAACCTCGAGTAACTACAGTGAATTAGACTGGTTTAAGGAAGCGATTAGGACGAATCGCCCTGTGATCATTCCGCCCAGAAAATCGGTGGTTGATCCAGTATTTTCGATTATTGTCTCTGCTCCAATTGTGGATAAAATAACGGGCAAAACCATCGGTGTGGTCCGTATTCGCTCAGACGTCGATTATATCGACAAGCTTATTCAGGAAGAAACTCAAAAACTTGCTGATGGCGTCGCTGGGGAAAAGCCTGCCAACTTTTTCTTAGTCAATGACCTCAGCAAAGTCTTCGCTTCATCGGAGGCCGAGTCGATCGGCAAAGATGCGCAAGAGGTATTTGTCAAAACTGCGGCCCAACTCAAGTCCGGGAGGATCGGCAGTGTCGAGGAACCCGACCTGATGAGCCAGGAAAAAGACAAAGATGTGGTTTCCTACGCCCCGATTAAGGGAGTTCAGGAAATACCAGAGTTGACCTGGAGCGCCATTATTGCCCAACCGGCAGATGAGCTATACGCCGCGCGTACTGAGTTGCTCTTGACTTTCGTGGTAGGGACCGGGCTCGCTGCCATCCTGGTCGCAATCATCGCGGCCTACGTGGCCAGCCGGGCAACGCAGCCGATGCTCGCCGCCGCTATGGCTGTCGAACAGTTGGGGCAAGGCAAGCTGGACACTCGCATTGCGGTTCAAGGCGAAGATGAGATGGCGGTTCTGGGGTCAAACATCAACCGTATGGCCGCTCAGATCAAAGCTCTCTTGAGCCAAACGCAACAACAGGCTAAACTGCAAAAAGCCGAGCGTGAGCGACTTCAGAAACAGGTGGATGCCATTGCCGCTGCGGTGAACAGCATCGCCCAAGGCAAGCTGGACACTCGCATCCCAATCCTGGCGGGAGACGGGGTGGTCAAAGAGCTGGCTGAGCAAATTAACAGCATGACCGCTCAGCTGCAAGAGCTGGTCAACAACCAGATCAACCTGGCGCGCGATCGCAAAGCCGAAGCCGATGCGCTCACCGATCAGGTGTTGCAGCTGCTCAACGAGATCAAAGGAGCAGCACGCGGCGACCTGACCGTCCGTGCCGAGGTGAACGAGGGAGCCATGGGCAGCGTGGCCGACTCGTTCAACTTCCTGGTGGCCTCCCTCAGGCGTGTGGTCAATGGTATTCAAACCGTGGCATCCCAGGTGACCCACGCCACGGGTGACTCGATCTCAGCGACCCAAGAACTCGCCAGCCAGGCCCAAGTCCAGTCGCAGCAAATTCAGGGCACCCTGAATCAGCTAGATCAGATGATCCTCTCGATCCGCAACGTAGCTGACACCGCTCAGCGCGCCGAACAGGTGGCGCAAAAAGCCGCTCAGAGCGCTGAAGAGGGTGATCAGGCCGTGGGCAAAACCGTGCAGGGCGTCAATGAGCTGCGAGACACCATGGCCCAAACCGCCAAGATGATCAAACGTCTGGGTGAGAACTCGCAAAAAATTGAGAGCATCGTCAGTGTGATCTCCCAAATCGCCTCCCAGACCAACCTGCTGGCGCTCAACGCCACGATTGAAGCAGCCCGTGCCGGTGAGCAAGGCGAAGGCTTCGCAGTGGTGGCCGAAGAGGTGCGCAAGCTGGCCGAGCGATCAGCCACCGCCACCGAAGAAATCGACTCGATTGTGCGCATGATCCAGGAGGAGACGGCGCGCGTCGTGATTGCAATGGAAGAAGGCACGCAGGAGGTGGTCCAGGGCACCCAACTGGCGGCCCAGGCCAAAGACCGGCTGGTCAACATCATCGAAGTTAGCCGCGAAATCAACCATCTGGTGCTCAACATTTCGCAAGCCTCCCAGCAACAGGCTAAGGCCGCAGATGCCATTTCTGGCACCGTCCAGCAGATGAGCCAGGTGGCGAGCGAAACCTCTCAGCGTGCTGAGTCCGTGACCGGCACCCTCAGTTCTTTGAACGAGGTGGTCGATCAGCTCCAGAGTTCCGTGCAAAACTTCCGCACCGCGTAAGTAGCGATCCTGAACAGCGAGACGAAGACTGTGAACCCGGAAGATTACCGCCAGCTTGTCGGCGCGTTCATGAGCGAAACCCAGGACTTCCTGCAAAGCCTGGAACGCGACCTGCTGAATCTGGAAAAAGCTTCTACCTTAGCCACACGCTCGAAGACTATCGAGAACCTGTTCCGGGCGGCTCACTCGATCAAAGGCTCCGCGCTGATGTTCGAGTTTGACGACCTCTCTCACTGTGCCCACAGTCTGGAAGACTGCTTTGCGGTGTTGCGGGACTGGTCGGACCTCAGCCAACCGGTCTCGGCCAGCGTGATCAATCTGCTTTTGAGCGGCCTCGACCAGCTCCAGATGGCGGTGGAAGTTGCGCGCCGGGGCAACACCCACGATCCGGCCAATGTCCAGGCCATGGCCAAGGTCTTCACGGCACTGGAGGCCGAATTCAAGCAGCGCTCTCCTGCTGGGAACGGACTGCCACCGTCGATCCTGAACAAGGAAGCCACCTCCCAGACGACGATCCAAACAATCTTTGCTAGTGAGGTGGGAGCGGTCCTGCAGCAGTTGGGCACGCAGATTCAAACCGGGCTCAAGACCGGCAGCTATGAGGGCCTCAGCCAAGAGACTCGCAAGCTGACCGGTCTGGCCGGAATGTTGCAGCTGCCAGGGTTCGGTCGCATCGCCGAACGGCTGGAGACCCTGGGCAGCCTGGGTGCGGCGGGCGTGGAGCGCAAGCCACTGGTCGCCGTGTTCCGACAGGCTCTGCTGGAGTTACAGGTGGCCTGCACCGCCATCCTCGAAGGGCAAACGGATAGCGCTGGTCCCAGTGCTGAACTCCAAGCGGCCATCACCCAGTTGCAGAATCAGGTGGGCGTGGCTCCGCGTGCTAACTTTGCGGAGCCATCCCAAGCCGTGGGCGTTGTGATCACAACGCCAGTCGCCAGCAGCGACAAATTTGCAGCCCTGTTCGAGACGGTCGAGGAACCTGAAGCGCCCCAGCCAACCCAACCGGTGGTAGCGAACGATTC
Source organism: Leptolyngbya sp. SOY_34_metabat_272 (assembly GCA_031399305.1). GTDB lineage: Bacteria > Cyanobacteriota > Cyanobacteriia > FACHB-261 > FACHB-261 > FACHB-261. Next base: position 26,295 of record JANNOU010000132.1, on the reverse strand, counting down.
TGAGGTTGAGGAACTGCCGATCCATCTAATTTTCCCAGACCTGATCGCTCCACCAGAGACAGTGACCGACTCCGAGCCTCAGCGGCTCAGTGATTTCCAGTCTCCTGCAGAGGAAGCCTCAGCAGATCCGCTGGTTGGCTCGTTTATCCGCGTTGAAGCCAGCCGTTTGAACGAGCTGGTCAACCTGGTGGGTGAACTGGTGATCAACCGTACCAATCTGGAAACTCAGGTCGCCCAGTTGCGAACGACTGTGAAGCAACTGCGCACGAGTACGACCCACCTGCAGAACTCAGGTGCTGAACTGCGAGAAGACTACGATCGCCTGACAGTCTTGCCCCAGAACCGTTCAGGTTCACCAAACACTAATCGCCCCATTCACATCATCGAGTTCAATGCTGAGTTTGATCCACTGGAACTAGATCAGTACGGCGAATTTCATATCCGAGCCCAAGACATCATTGAAACGACTCAGGACATCGACTTCGCCTCAGACCGTACAGACAAACTCGTCTTCGATGTAGAGCGGGGACTTGACCAATTGCGGCGGGTCACCAATCGCCTGCGGTCTCGGGTTTTGCAGCTGCGAGTTCTGCCTTTTAGCCACATTGTGGATCCTCTGCCTCGCGCCATTCGCAATCTTTGTCGGAGCTACAGCAAAGAGGTCAATTTGGTCTTGCTGGGGCGGGAGTTAGAACTCGATGAGAGCATTCTTGAAGAACTGCGCGATCCTCTGGTCCATTTGGTGCGCAATGCTTTTGACCACGGCATTGAGCCACCTGTTCTGCGTCGTCAGCTTGGCAAGTCTATGTCGGGCGAAATCGAGATTCGTGCCCGTCGCCAGGGCAGTCAGACACTGATTTCTATTCGCGATGACGGTCGAGGTATTGACCTAGAACAAGTCCGGGCCAAGGCGATAGAACGCGGTTTGGTTTCTGTTGGGCAGGCGATGGAGCTTAGCCCTGCAGATTTATACAGTTTGCTGTTCACCCCAGAGTTTAGTACAGCAGATCAAATCACTGATTTGTCTGGGCGGGGCATGGGGCTGGATATCGTTCGGGCTGCCGTTCGACGAATGCGTGGCTCCATCGCCATTGATTCCACACCTGGCCAGGGCACCACGTTCACCTTAAAGCTGCCTCTGGTTCTGTCTATCTTACAAGTTCTGCTCGTTCAGGTTGGTCAGCAGACCTTGGCCGTGCCCATGGATGTGATTGAAGAGATGTTGCACATCCAGCCCGATCGAATTCAAACCGCTGGCCAGCGCGAGATGTTCCGCTGGCGCGGTGAGTTTTTGCGTTTAATTCGTCTATCTGAGGCACTGCCCTGTGCTGCTCAGGGTTGGGAGATGGCAGACATCCAACAGACTCCCACCGACGATCTTTCGGTGCTAATTGTGAACGTCAGCAACGGTTATCTGGCAATTCAGGTCGATCGCCTGTTGAATCAGAAAGAAATTGTGGTCAAGGCGCTTCCCGCACCCTTGTCCAAGCCCAAAGGGATTGCAGGTAGCACGATTATTGGTGATGGCAGTGTCGTCATGATCGTGGATGTTGGTGACCTCGGTGCGGCGGAACTGTCCCCTCCTGCGTTGGGCCATGCCACGTTGCCTCAAAGTTCTCAGCCACGCTCATTGCAGCCTGCGTTGCTCAATGCAGCGCCCAAATCTCTGGCCTCGACCAGAGCCCAAACCTTAACTGTCATGGTGGTAGATGATGCCTACGCAGTGCGTCGCCTGGTTGCCACCTGCCTCGCGCGTAGACAGTATCAAGTTCTGCAAGCGAAAGACGGCCAAGACGCCTTAGAGCAACTGCAAGCCGGAGCCCAGTGCCACTTTATCCTGGCAGACCTTGAGATGCCTCGGATGAATGGTTTTCAGCTATTGCAGGCGCTCAAGGCAGATGCTCGCCTATACTCGATTCCAGTGGCAGTGCTTACATCTAGAACCGGCCAAAAACATCGGCAAATCGCTCTAGAATTGGGAGCCAACGCCCACTTTATCAAGCCCTATAAAGAATCAGAACTTCTGAATACAATCGCTCGTTTGACTCAGCATCATTCGACACGTTCTTCCCCAGCAGCAATATCGGCTGAAGAAACTATACGCCCTTCTGAACGAATTTGAACCTTACCCTTCATTCATACAAATACGCATTCAGCCATGACTCAAATTCCTGCTGATCAAGCGCTTCAATCGGGCCTTATTCAACGTGATGATTCTGAGCGTCGCTTAACCCGTCGTCGATCTGGCTTAAAGTTGGTATGTTTTCAAGTCGAGCGCGAGCATTACGCGCTCCCGATTGATCGGGTGAAACGCATTACTGACCTCTCTGGAACTTACGGTTTACTCAGCACGGGCAGCAGCTTGATGGACAGCAAGGGCGAAAGCCTCACACTCATTAACCTGCCCTCTCTGCTACACACAGTGTCCCAGCCTGTGAGCCAAATGGTCTCCGACGCTACTAGCGCTGTTGGAGCCTACGTCATCGTCTGTCAGATCGCCAGTCAGGAGTTGATCGGTATTCCCGTAGAACAGATACCTAGAATTCATCTGGTGCCTGAGACGGCGCTCCACCCCCTGCCTGAGCTCTACCGCAAGTCGCTGCGCTCAGATTGTGTCAGGGCTCTGGTCCGTCTGCCCATGGCCCCTCCAAGACAGCTTGAATTGCTCTACCTCGACCTGGAGCGCATCGGCTAGCTAAAGTCTTAAGCACTCGGTCAGGAACAGCAGACACAAGTCGCGCAGCCTCCGTCCAGCGGTGTGCCCTGTATCAGGGTATACCGCTTTTTTCTATGTGACAAAAAAGACGGTAAAAGTAACTCTATAAGTGTTCTTACCGAAGGCAGGGGCGAGCCTGCCAACTATGACGCTAAAGCACACCTGTCCTCAACGCTAGTTTATGTACTTTTTTATACCATGCAGATCACTGAGATTTTGTACCCCGCAGTTTGTACGCGTATTCACCACGGTTTTCTACGTGTATTAATACTTGTGATCGCACTTTGACGTGTGCTAGAGATTACTGGGGTGCGCGAGACTGGCGTCCGATTGTCTAGACCTTAGTGTGCTGATGGTTGACTGGCACAAAGCCCTCTCTGTGCCTGGCGATTTGATTCTCTATGTCCCCAGCTAGCACCTAATAGGGCTTGACGAACACCTCTCCACACCCGATGGATGCTTGGGAGGCAGTAAGCTGTCTAGCCCCTCTTCGTCTGACTATCGTTGTCTGCTGCATCCATTAACCCACCCATAGGGCTAAGGAGGTTATCTCAATGGAAGTCTCTTACTACCCACTGATCCGTGCACACTCATACGAGATCCCGTCGCGGTTTGTTGTCGAAGTTTCTAGGCTTGCACAGGACCTAGGCAATGAGCTGACAGGCAATCAGCTTGGCATCCAGCAGAGCCTGGAAAGGGCTATTCAGGAAAGCTGGCCTGAGCTAGCGAAGTTAGGCAAAGAGATTGTCCGCTGCCTGGAATCTGACGAAGGGTTCGTCGTGGTCAGGGATCTGCCCTTGCTTTCCTATGGACGGCCTATCATCGATTTGGCCTTCATCGCTCTCGCGACCTGCCTAGGGAAATTAACTGTCCATGACGATTCCAAGAAGCTGATTTGGGATGTCACGCCTCGTCCTCAAATTGAGGGCAGAGAACTCACATTTTCTGAGCGCGACGTAGAAGCCCCGCTTCACATCGACTCTGCGTTCCGTCAACAGCCTGAAGAGTATTTTGGCCTACTGGCGATCACTGCGGCTGAACAAGGTGGGCACAGTGTAGTGCTGCGAGCTGACCGTGTGATTCGAGCGCTAGAGCAATCGGACGCCGGCTCCCAATGCCTGGCTATCCTACGATCTGAAATGTTTCCCTTCCGAGTGCCTCCCGCTTTTGCGAATTCTGGAGAGGCCAATCAGATCATTCAGGCTCCGATCATCGCGGATGCTCCCCTAATTCGCTTCCGTCTGGACACAATCCTGTCTGGGTTCAAATGTCATCCGGAGCTGGCGACTCCTCAACAATTGTGGGCGTTGAACTACTTCAACAACTTCCTAGAAGCCAGCCCGCATAAATTTGAACTCAAACTGAATGATGGCGATATTATCTTCGTAAATAATCATACAGTGTTGCACAGCCGGACTGCCTTTGAGGGCAACAGCCGCCTGCTGCTGAGGTTGCGGATTCGCAAAACCGCGTAAGTTTTCTAGACAATTTACTGCATCTATCCCAGGAGTTGTGGCTATGCGCAGCTATGTTGCCTTGCTCGTCCATCAACCCTACTTAGACAAGCTGTTTCACCGTTTAAGGTGTATCTGCTATGACCTCTCATTCCCTGTCTTCCCGACGGATCTTTTTGACGTTCCTGAAAATCGGCACCTCATCGTTCGGCGGACTCATGGCGCTGGTCGCTGTGGTCGAGAACATGGTGGTTCAGAGGATGCGGCTGCTAACGCATGATGACATCCTGACTGGTCTATCACTATCGACCTGCTTACCAGGTCCGATTTCAACCAATGTTGTGCTGTATGTAGGCTATCGCTTACGGGGTGCTTGGGGAGCATTCTTGAGTTTACTTGGGGTGGTTCTGCCCTCCTTTTTTCTGGTTGTTGGTCTGGCATTTGCCTACTTCAATCTGGAACAGGTTCCCACCATCAACAAAGTGTTTTTGGGACTCATCCCTGCTGTAGCAGCGGTCATCATCAGCACTGCGTGGCGAATGGGCCGCAAGGAAATTAAGGGATGGCGCGAGGCTTCCTTCACGGTTCTTTCGGCCTTGCTCATGCTCACCTCCGACAGCGTCTACACAACTCTGGTCATTCTTGTTTTCGCTGGCATATCAGGTTGGCTGCTATTCGGCCTTCCTCACATCATGGCTGAGTGGTCGAGCCGAAGCTTAGCAACCAACCCAGCCCAGCTTGCTCTACCCTTACAGGCAACGGCCAGTCCCAAACAGCGCAGCCCTCATCTCAGGTTGGAAATCACTGCGGTTTTCATCCTGCTACTCTGTGCGGCGCTCGCCTATGCCGCTCCCCTGCCGATCCTGGAAAACCATACGCTCCTCAAACTGTTCACAACCTTCGCTGGGATCAGCGTAATGATGTTTGGCGGTGCTTATGCTAGTATCCCCATGACTCAGGCGATCATCGTGAACCAGCTCGGCTGGTTGAATCAGCAAGAATTTACCGCTGCTATCTCGATGGTTCAGATCACGCCGGGTCCGATTGTTCTCAGCGCGACCTTTATCGGCTATAAGGTCGGCAATCTCCTCGGTGCTCTAGCCGCTACTCTGGGTGTTTTCTTCCCAACGGCGCTGCTGATCGTTACTGGTGCTCGGATTTTAGAGCGCATTAAAGACTCAGTCCACACTCAGGCAGCGCTGCGCGGCATCCGGCCCGCTGTGATCGGCATGATCTTCACCGCAGCCTGGGTTGTGGGCAAATCAGCTCCACCCCACTGGTTCTCTGGTGCGATCTTTGTAGCTGCTCTGTTTGCCTTGGTTCGCCTGCGTGTCAACGTGATGTGGGTGATCCCAGCTGCAGGCTTGGCGGGTCTGCTAATGCCAGGTTAGCCGGTTAAGGGTGCTCTGCCACCCAAAAGCGCTACTTCAATCCTGAAGTAGCGCTTTTGGCTTAGACGGCTTGATCTTGGGTCGCGTTAGGCCAGCTTTTCTCAGGTTTTATAGATCACCTCTTTGAGCAAGCGAGTAGGCATGGAGTCTCTTAAGGCAAAACGCTCAGGGCAGCTGATGCCTGAGCGTTAAACAGATTACTCTTGATAATAAATAAAAGATTATGATTGTTTGGGCGATACGAATTTTCTTATGAATGAGCCGAAATTTGTTTTTCTCGCACTGCTTGGCTTCGATCCTGGGGTCAGGTGACGCCCCGCTTCCCCTGTCCTTCCCCAGGCGCTGGAGAACCGAACAAGAGATGGAGGCCGCCCTCTGAAGCTAGGGACGGCAGCCCAAATTAGCTGCCAAACTCAGGCATCAGCGCGTCGGGCGACGGGCCGATTCCCCACTGCTGGCGCAGAAAGTGCTGATACAGCGTCTCCTTCATCATCATCTGTTGGTAGAGCTTGACCAGGAACTCCTGGGCTTGCTCACGACTCATTTGCTGAACTTGTGTCTCGAAGGAGCGCAGACTAAACTGCTGCTCCAAGGACAACTGGATGGATTCTTTCATACGAGACTCCGAAACGTCGAGTGAACAGCGCTGGCCAGGTACCTGGCTCACGCGAGGTTGCTTTTGGCCCACCCCCATGGGGGGAGTCCCCGGTAACCTCAGACAGAGCCTAGCTTGGCGAGCCTCCTAGAAAAGTTCTAGATATTACAAAAGATAACAAGCATTTGACAAAGTTGCCCATCTCTCCTCTGGCCGATTCTGGGACACCCGCATGAGGAAAATCTGGGAACACCCTGGGAACCGCTGAATCTCCAGCTGTAGCCCAGGAGCGAGAGCATTGACCAGAGCAAGGCCATTTTGTTATGAAATCCTGACAAAATTGAGAGAGAATGGTGGTCAACATTGCTCGGCATTTTGTGGCTTGCGAGGACGTTCTGAGCAGAAAAGGTGGGGTGTAGAGCCAAGATTCGGGGATTTTGCGGGATCGCCCAGGAATTTAGCAGCTGAAGCAGCGCAGGGCTGGGTAGGGCTGGTCAAGATCCGGGTAGCCCCAGTTACAGAACCTGGTTACAAGGTTTTGTTAGGTTATCGTTACTTTGACGGAAGGATGTGTTCTGAGTGGGACCTGTTCATATTCAGATCATCGAAGGCAATCCTCATCTACGCTCCCTCTTGAGCTGGCATCTCCAGCAGGTTGGGTACACCGTTCACCAATCTGCGAGTATTCAGCAGGCGAAAGTGACCTTTCAGCAGCACCATCCCAGTCTGGTGGTTTTGGACTCTGAGTTACCAGACGGCAATGGCCTGGAGCTGTGTAGCTGGTTGCACCGGCAACACAAGACGCTGGTTTTTGTGCTTTCTGCCCGCAACACAGAGTCTGAGATTGTAGAGGGGTTGCGAGCGGGGGCAGATGACTATCTGACCAAGCCGTTTGGCATGCAGGAGTTTTTGGCTCGGGTTGAAGCGCTTTCGCGCCGCACCCAAAGCGCGGCTCCTCCGGCCTATTTGGATTACGGCACGCTCAAAATCGATCTGGTGCAGCGTCGGGTGCGCTTTAATGGTGCGCTGATTGACCTGACACCGCAGGAGTTTAGCCTGCTCTATGTTTTGGCTCAGGCGGCGGGGCAACCCCTGTCGCGCACGGAGCTGCTGCAGCGAGCCTGGCCGGATGAGATCGACAATCCGCGCACGGTGGATACGCATATCCTGTCGCTGCGCAAGAAAATCGAGACCAATCCGCGTCAGCCCAGTTTGATTCAGACTGTGCGCAATGTTGGCTACTGTTTCAACCTGGAGGGGTTTAAGCAGATTCAGGCTCAGCGGGAGGGTCTGGATTTGGCCTCCGGCCCCCGGCCTGTTGAAGAGAACGGCAATGGCTCAGCCGGTGCGGCGGGCAATTCGCTCAACCGCAATCCGGCTTACTATTCGCCGCTGACGGCGCAGTCGCAGCCCCGGTCGTCGGTTAATTAGGCCTCTAGGTCGTCCCAGTCGCGGCTGGTGGCGAGGCTTGCCAGGCGTTCTGAAGTTTTTGGCCAGTCCACGGCTGCTGCCGGGGTGTCTTGAGCAAGTTTGCCATCTCGCAGCTCGATCAGCTGGGTGCAGAAGTTCTGGGCTAGCGCCACTTGATGGCTGGCGAGGATCACGGTAGTTCCTTCGGTTTGGGCCAAACCGAGCAGCAGGGTCAGCAGTTGCTGGCTGTGAGCGGCGTCCAGGGCGGCGGTCGGCTCGTCGAGCAGCAGCAGGGTGGGCTCGCTGATCAGGGCTCGCGCTAGGCCCACGCGCTGCCGTTGTCCTAACGAGAGTTGCGGTTCGGAGCGCTCCAAGAGATCGGCGTCCAGGTCCAGTGGGCTCAGCCAGGCTTGCAGGCGGGCAGTCTGTTCGCGCTCCGGCAATTGCCGCAGTTGTAGGGGGTAGAGCAGGCTCTGGCGCACGGTCGCTTGCAACAGTTTGGTCTCTTGTTGCACCAGGGCGACACGCTGCCGCAGCGGTTGGATCGGCAGCTGGCGCAGGTCTTGGCCGCCCAGATAGATCACGCCGTCGCTGGGATCGCTCAGCCGGTTGAGCAGGCGCAGCAGCGAGGTTTTGCCCGCACCGGAGGGGCCGACTAGGGCGACCCGTGCGCCAGCCTGGACTGAGAAGCAGAGATCTTGCAGAATCGGGCGCTGCGCCAAGCGGGTGCGCAGGCTGACCTGGTCTAGGCGCAGCAGGGGATCTGGGCTCACGCCAGGGCGGGGGTGCTGAGCGCGGTCCACAGCACCCAGCCATCGGCGACCAGCAACAGCAGGCTGAAGACTAGCAGGATCGTGTACATCCAGGGCTGGGCCAGGGGTTTGACGGCGCGGGTGTCGAGGCCAGTGCGGCTCTGGATCAGTTGCAACAGGCGGCTGAAGCCCAGGATGCGCATCGGCAACAGGTAGCCGCGACCGTCGGTAGTGACCAGGTAGTACACCAAGCCGCCTTGGCTGGTAGAGCGCGGTTTGAGCGCCGTAATCGAGGCCCACTCTAGGCTCCAGCCGCTGCGGAACCAGCCGGGCACCCAGGCAGCGTAGGCGATGCGGATGCCGGTTTCGTCTAGGACGACTCGCTCGCTGAGTGCGCCGAGCAGGGCCGCTAGCCCAATCCCTAGGCCCGACAGCAGCAGCCACAGGGGGATCGGCTGGCCCTTGAGCACCGAGAGCACCGGCAACGGCAGGGTGAGAGCGACCCACAACAGCAGCAACGTGTAGCGAATCAGCGGCGAGATGCGAAAGCAGGCGCTCGGGTTGGGCTGCGTCTGGAGATCAACTTGGGGATCGCTGGCGCTATCGGAAAGGGGCATCGTGGGCGACAGGCAGGGGAAAGACCTCTCTAATTTAGCCCGAGACTTCGTCGTCCTAGCCCAGAGCGGCACTCGCCAAGCTCAGAGCGCCATGGTTCGGCCTCAGAGCTGCGGGATTCTAGGCTGGAGCCGCATCAGCCGAGCTTTGTGCTCGAACGTCCGAGCTATGAGGCGCACTGTCCGAGTTCCAAGCTGGATCATTCGACGGCTGAGCCCGCAGCTTCGAGCGTTTTTCTCTAACTGCTGGGCTTGGAGCTGCGTGATTTGAGCTGAGAGCCCGGGCTGTTTGGCGGCTGGCTCAATTCGCCAGGTTCTAGGCTCGATCGCACAGCCCGTGCCAGCTGAGGTGACAGCTTAGGGTTAAGCGCTGCGACACTCTGGGATCCTTCGTGGGTGGCCTTGCAATTGAGGTCATGGCAAGTTCTGGTAGCCTGGACAAGACCAGCTAGAGAAACGGCTGCATCTGGATCGCCAAACCGCCTCCAAACCTTCCTCAATGCACCTAATCCTTAATCCTCACCTCTAAAGTTTCGATGCGAGATCAAGCTTGGTATGTAGCGGCTCTGATCGGTGTGATGTGCTTGGTCCGTTTTTTACTCGGTGCCATTGGCTACGCTGATCCCTATTGGCTGATGGAGCAGCTGGGTGCTCCTATCGCTTCCAATCTGCAAATGCCCTACACTATCCGCGTTTGGGCTATCAGAGACATTGTGCTGGCGCTTCTTGTAGCGTCTTCAAGCAAGAACGCAATTAAGTCTCTTTTGTTGGCGTGCATAGTCATTGATGCCACGGATATTGTGTCAGCGCACATAAGTGGGGCGGCGGGCTTGTTCGACACAGCCGATACTTGGTCACTAAAACTCACTGCAATTGCAGCACTCATTCCCGAGAGTGCTGCTTTAGCTTTAATCATGCATCGTAAAACCCAAGCAGGGTGAGTTGAATGTCTTATGAAGAACCTATTTTTTTACTTAGGCTTTGCGACGCTGATCACTCACGAGCTTGATGCCATGACGCAAGCAGAGTGGAGATTGCTGTTTATACTGCGAAGCTTGCCTGAGCAAATCGCCTCCTTTACTTTTGTTGTGGTTCACATACCACTGATTGCAGCGCTTCTGTGGCTAACCAATCACGAATCTCCACGTATTCAGCATTGGTCACGGATTGCTGTTGCTACATTCCTCATGGTTCATGCTGGGCTCCACAAGTTGTTGGAAGATCATCCAGACTACACATTTGACTCGTTACTTTCTCTAGGTCTCATCTATGGTGGGGGCTTGCTTGGCTTACTTTATTTGGTTTCGATTTTTATAGCTTGGCGACGCAGTGTAGTACACAATAACCCAGTTAGAGCAGACTAGTAGGAGATCTTCGGTTTGGCGTCAAAGCTCGAACAAGCTTCGAGCCCTACTTGAAAAGAGGATTATGTTACGCCTCCAGCGGATTGGTGTGGACCATGCCGGTGATCACCGAATCAGGGTGCAATGCGTGCGCTAGTTGTCTGGTTTCTCCACAATCGTGGGCGAGGCCACCTGCGTCTCCTGGCAGATCTTCTCCAGCAGCGCTAGCTCCGCACCCTGGTAGCGCTTGTCCATCTTTGTGCAGATCAGCCCCTGGACTCGCAGCAGCCTGAAGTTATTTTTAGAGCGATCACGTTGGATTCGGTTACAGTTTTTATGGATAGGAGCCCAGGAGAAGTTAGTCTATGAGCTTTGCTTTAGAGCGCGAAACACCTCCTCTTCATGAAGATGAAACGGGAGCAATTCGAGTAGGGAATTCAAGAGTTTTACTGGAGTTGGTAATTCGAGCTTTTCAGGATGGTGCATCTCCTGAATCCATTGTTCAGCGTTATCCAACACTATCACTCTCTGATGTCTATACCACAATTGGTTATTATCTCCGATACCAAGTCGCGGTAGAAGCCTATCTTGATTGTCGAGAGCAGTTGGCTGAATCCGTACGTCAGCGTTTGTCAAGTATCCAACCCGATTTGAGCCTGATTCGCTCTCGCTTATTAGCTCAGCAACAGTCGTAAAGACTATTATGCTGCAGTTACTCAGCGATGAAAACTTCAATGGCGATATTGTTCGGGGGCTATTTCTGCGTCAGCCCAATCTTGACTTACTTCGAGTTCAAGATGTGGGTTTGCGGGAAGTTGATGATCCAGCGATTTTGGACTGGGCAGCAATCAATGATCGTATTGTCTTGACTCACGATCGTGCAACTATGCCAGATTTTGCTTGCAAACGATTGTTGAGGGGAGAGGAAATGTCGGGTTTATTCATAGTGAATGATCGAATGCCGATCAGACAGGTCATTGATGAATTACTAATACTCATCGACTGTAGCGAGCAGTCAGAGTGGAGGGGGATTGTACTATATTTGCCCCTATAAGATTCAGATCTTGTAGCGGTCGTGGCACAATTTAGACTCAGAGACCGACAAGGTCGAGAGAATAAATTCTTGCACAAGCTGCGCTCTGGCCGGATAAGTCGCTTTCGCAGAATCTCTAAGAGCATAATCTGCTCCTCGCATGAGAACGTCTCAACAGTTTCGAGCGCTGCTTGAGTTGAAAACCTCGATTGGCCCCTTGAGAGTTCCCACCCAAGTCGCTCTTTTTAAGCCTGCAGCTTTAGGGACTGAAGCACTGGTAGAAGCAGCCCAGCGACGTCACCGGTAGATTCAGCAATTCTGCGGCGAGGCCATCTGGCAGCGTCAGTAGTTGTACCAATAAACCCTTCAAGACCCTCGGGAACTCTGGGGCGGAACTTTGTTGGAGTTCCGTATGAAACGGGTGATCATCGTGGCTGGGCAGAGCAACGGTCTGGGAGTGGGCAGTCGTGTGAACCTGCTGCCCCAAATGCTGCAGAGACCACAGCCCAAAGCGCTTCTCTGGAACCAGACCACCTGGCTGGATCTGCCCTCTCTAACTCAATGGCTGCCCCTACAACCGCCAACCTGGCAATTGGGCAACCAGACCGGCTTCGGACCAGAGCTATCCCTGGCCTACAATCTGGTCCAAGCAACTGGCGAGGAGATCCGCATTGTCAAGATCGCCCAGGGGAATACCAGCCTAGCCGTGGACTGGCGGGCCGGGAACGGCAGGCTATATCAGTTGCTGGTAGCCAGGGTGCGCACCGTACAGGCACAGCTCAGAATGCAGGGAGAAACCCCGGAACTCGTGGGCATCTTTTGGATGCAGGGCGAGAGCGATATGTTCAGAGCCGACTGGGCGGGGGCCTACCCGCGTCACTTCAGAACCTTAATCACCAGCCTGAGGCGAGATCTGGACACCCCCAACCTCCCTTTCATCACAGCGCTCCCTTCCACGCCTTACCCATACATGGCGCAAATCAGAGCGGCTCAACTGGCAGTGAGCCGACAGCTTCCCCAGGTTGGCGTGACCGACACTCAAGGGCTGCCCCTGCTGCCTGATGGGCATTTCAGTGAGCTTGGGCAGGTTCAGCTAGGCAACCGCTTCGCTCGGGCTTGGCAGACCCAGACCCGGACCGCCCATCAAGCGGCACTTGGGGACTCTTCTCCACTGCCCGCTAGCACACTGACGCCAGCACCGACCGGCAGCGCAACCTTCGAACTTCTGGCCCTGCTAGTGGTTGGCGCTCAGCTTATCCGGCCTTGGCTGCGAGGAACTTGAAATGCTTCGATTAGCCCTTCGTCTTCGGTATTCCTAATACCGTTTCACCAGTTGCCTGCAAAACCCGAAGGGGCACACAACCGTGTGCCCCTTCGTTCGGGATTGGTTTAGCTAGCTCAGACCTGGGCCGCGTCTTCTCTGACCAGCTTGTCCCAGCCTAGATCTTTGAGGTTGTTATTGCGGCGCAGCGGGCGGGTCACCAGTTCCAGGATGTCGCGAGCGTTGGTGAAGCCGTGAATCTGGGCGAAGGTAAACTCCACCGACCACTTGGTATTGATGCCGCGCGCCTCCAGCGGATTAGCGTGGGCCATGCCGGTGATCACCAGATCGGGGTGCAATGCGTTGATGCGCTGCAGCTGGTTGTAGTTGTCCGGCTTCTCCACAATCGTGGGCGGGGCCACCTGCATCTCCTGGCAGGTCTTCTCCAGCAGCGCCAGCTCCGCACCCTGGTAGCGCTTGTCCATATAAGGAATGCCAATTTCCTGAACGGTCATGCCACAGCGGATCAGGAATCGGGCCAGCGAGACCTCCATCAGGTTGTCGCCCATGAAGAACACCGACTTGCCCCGGATCAGCTTGAGGTAATCCTCCATCGACTGCCAAATCTGGGCCTCGCGCTCAGCCAAGCCCTTGGGCTCAATGCCAAACACCGAGCAGATCTTCTCGATCCAGGCACGGCTGCCATCGGGACCAATCGGGAAAGGCGCGCCAATCAGCTTGCACTTGCGGCGACGCATCAAGGTTGTCGCCGTGCGGCTGAGGAAGGGGTTCACCCCGGCCACGTAGTAGCCTTCTTCGAGCACCGGCAGCTCCGTAAAGCGCTTGGCAGGCAGCCAGCCCGAGACCTTGATCCCCTGCCGCTTGAGCTCCAGGGTGAGCTGAGTGACCACCGGGTCCGGCAGCGAACCGAACAAGACCAGCGGCGGATGCTGGACATATTCGGACTCTTCAGCAGCAATGTCTTCCTTCTTGCGCCCGAAATTTAGCAGCTTGGCAATGGCATTGCGCTCTTCCTTGTCCTTTTCGGCGGTCGGCGCTTGCTCGGGGCAGCGCATCGCCATCGCCGCCAACACCGTGTCCTCGCCCTGAGTAAAGGCGTAGTCCAGACCATTGGCGCGGGCAACCACAATCGGCACGCCGATCTCCGACTCCAATTTGGGAGCCAGACCTTCGAGGTCCGTCTTAATGATTTCCGTAGTGCAGGTGCCAATCCAGACGATCACGCTGGGGTTGCGGTCGCGCTTGATCTGCAGGCATAGACGCTTGAGCTCTTCATAATCATTGAGCTGCGCCGAAATGTCGCCTTCTTCGAGTTCCGCCATCGCGTAGCGGGGCTCGGCGAAGATCATCACACCCATGGCATTTTGCAGAAAATAGCCACAGGTCTTGGTGCCAATCACCAAAAAGAAACTGTCCTCGATTTTCTGATACAGCCAGGCGACACAGCTAATCGGACAAAACGTGTGGTAGTTGCCCGTCTCGCACTCAAAGTTCAGTGCCTGCGGCTCTTGAGCAAGGGTCATAGAAAACTCCCGACAAAACTCCCGACAAAGACATGCAAATCAATCAGTCAAGCAAACTCAAATCAGTGATCTAGAGAAGGCTAGAGATTGCCTCGAAGCGAGCCGCGACAGGTTTCGTCTGCGAGGGGACTGGCCGTGTGGGGTACGCTCTCCCGGTCACCAGCGGGCAACTCTTTGAGCGTGTGGCCTTCAGAGCGGCCTGCCTCTAAACCGACGGCTGGCAATAGCTTCGTCGTATGAGTGACCGCCCCATTGGCTTTGGCCTTGGCGAGCCGCTGCAGCTCAAGATCCGGATTGAAATTGAGCCCCAGCGCCGCAATAATGCGGTCCGGGTTGCTGCTGAACTGGACCACGATCGGCAAGGCCTGAGCCATCTGTGGTTCTAGCCCTGAAATCACCGCCAAGATAAAGCTGGAGGAGGGCCGACGCTGACCATCGTAGGTAGACCAAATCTGCAGCCGAGTAATCCAGCTTCGATTGTCTTGATAGTAGGCCAGCCACTTTGCTTTGGCGTCCTGACAGAGCTTTTCCGCGTTCACCCTAAGACCTCAGATAAGAACAACTAGTGGCCCATGCTGGCGCAAGATTAGAGTCTTACCATGTCTCGGGGGAGACAGACTAGACCATCATGAGGTCTAATTCCTCGCCTTCTGAACGCTTGGCCGGGGCCACAGGCGGGTTCAGATAGAAATCCGACAGCAACGAGAACAAATCGCGGTCGGGTGAATCATTGGGCACCACGCCTTCCGGCAGCGCCAAGACCTGATCGGCGATGTTCAGGTAGTAATCGCAGACATAGCTGAGCGACGGATCCGACTCGGCCATTTCAAACAGCGTCTTGCCCTTGACCCGGGAGACGCGGATGTCTTCGATTAGCGGCAGCACCTCCAGCACCGGCATGGGCACCGCCTCAATGTACTTGTCGATTAGATCGCGCTTGGCGGTGCGATTGCCAATCAGACCAGCCAGCCGCAGCGGGTGGGTCCGAGCTTTCTCGCGCACCGAGGCGGCGATGCGATTGGCAGCGAACAGGGCATCAAAGCCGTTGTCGGTGACGATCAGGCAGTAGTCGGCGTAGTTCAGCGGCGCGGCAAAGCCACCGCAGACCACATCACCCAGCACATCGAACAGGATCACGTCGTACTCGTCGAAGGCGTTGAGTTCCTTGAGCAACTTGACGGTCTCGCCCACCACATAGCCGCCGCAGCCCGCACCCGCCGGGGGACCGCCCGCCTCCACGCAGTCCACGCCACCGTAGCCAGGATGGATCACGTCCTCGGGCCAGACATCTTCGTAGTGGTAGTTCTTCTCCTGCAGGGTGTCGATGATCGTCGGAATCAGGTAGCCCGTCAGGGTGAAGGTGCTGTCGTGCTTGGGGTCACAGCCGATCTGAAGGACTTTCTTGCCGCGACGTGCCAGGGCCACCGAGATGTTGCAACTCGTCGTGGACTTGCCAATGCCGCCTTTGCCATAAACCGCTAATTTCACACTGGTTCTCCCTTAGGACACGGACTGAGGGGCGATTTTGCCAATGGGCTCATTATTCATCAGGTCCAGAGCCCAGGGAAGGGTCTTCACAAACCGATAGACAAGCTAGAAAGCGCTAGAAAGATCAAAAAAACCTCAGGCTCTACCGAATCCCTCAAACCCTTGCTTAGGGCTTTAAACAAACACTCACAAGGTTTTGGGGTTATTTTTGAGTTTAATCGGAACAAAACACAAAAGCTGTGACTCTAAGCCCGTCAGGATTCTAGGCGGTGAGCGTATCGCTCTGGAGCCCTACGGCGATGCGCTCGGTGCGCTCAGCCGCAGACTGGCGAAGTTTGGTTAATTCTTGTTGCCAAAAGCCCCCTCCAGGATTGGAAGGGGCTTTTGGCAGGCGTTGAGGGGCAGGGGTGCCGGGCTTAATGGACCTGTTCGACTTCGGCAACTTCGGGGATGGACTCGCGCAGCTTGCGCTCGATGCCCATCTTGAGCGTGTAGGTGGAGCTGGGGCAGGAGCCGCAAGCTCCCTGCAGGCGCAGCTTGACGATCGGGCCGTCGATTTCTACCAGCTCCACGTTGCCGCCATCCGCCATCAGGTAGGGGCGCAGGAGGTCCAGCACTTGCTCGACGTTTTCTTCGGTCAGCGAAAGGGTTTGGGTTTGAGGCATAGGGATTAGTTCTCTTTCGTTCTATCCCCAGTGTACCTGGGCTTTTTGGGGGATCTGGGGGTGGGTTTGCACGGGGCTAGCCGCCGTAGCTGACCCGCCAGATTTTGCCGCCCGGCTCATCGGTGACCAGCAGCGCGCCATCGCGAGCCACGGCCACGCCCACGGGGCGCCCCCACACGGAGGGAACCGAGGGGTTGATCACCCAGCCGCCGAGGAAGTCTTCATAGCCGCCTTCGGGCTGACCTTGGGCGTTGAACGGTACCCGCACCACCTTGTAGCCGGTGCCTTGGGAACGGTTCCAGGAGCCGCGGAAGGCCACGAAGGCGTCGCCGCGATACTCGGCGGGGAACTGATTGCCGGTGTAGAAAGCCAGTCCCAGGGCAGCAGAGTGCGCCTGGAACAGCACCTCAGGCACGATGGTTTGACGCTCCAAATCGGGGCGGCGGGGCATGCGTGGATCGGGGTTGTTGCCCAGGTAGGCGTAGGGCCAGCCGTAGAAGCCGCCCGAGCGCACCGAGGTCAGATAGTCGGGCACTAGGTCGTCGCCCAGCTGGTCGCGCTCGTTGACCGTGGCGAACAGGCTGCGCGTCACTGGGTTGAAATCTAGGCCCACCGGGTTACGCAGGCCATAGGCGTAGGTGCGCCGGTCGCTGCCATCCAGGTTCATCACCTGAATTGAGGCGCGGGGCAGGGGTTCTTGGGCCACATTGCTCTGGGAGCCGACGCTCACGTACAGCTTGGAGCCGTCGGGGCTGAACACCAGGTTGCGCGTCCAGTGCTGACGGTAGCCATCGCCGGGCAGGCGGGTGACCGTCTGGGGCGACCCCTGCAAGCGGGTCTGGCCGACCTGATAGGGGAAGCGCACCACGGCATCGGTGTTGGCGATGTAGAAAAACCGGCGGTCGGGGGAGACGGCCATGCCCAGCGGCTGGTTCAGGCCCTGGGCGAAGACGGTGTTCTGGTCGGCGCGGCCATCGCCGTTGCTGTCGCGCAGCAAACGAATCCGGTCGTCGTAAGACTCGGCCAGCAGAACATCGCCGTTGGGCGCGACGTGCAGCCAGCGCGGGCGCGACAGCCCCTGCGCAAACAGCTTGACCTGAAACCCCTGCGGGACGCGCAGGTTGGCATTGGCAGGTTGAGGCACAACCTGAGGGCCGCGCGACACGGACTGCGAGGCGTAGGGCTCAGGCAGGCTGGCGACCTCGATCTGGATGCGATTGGCCGAGCGCGGGGCGGGGTTCTGAGCAACGCTGGCTGCCGGGGTTGGGGACGGTGGGGAGGCGGCGGCGCTCTCAACGGGCTCTGGAGCCGTCGCAGTTGAACGGTCTTCGATCCGTGCATTGCCGCTCTGGCAGGCGCTCAGCAGCAGCAACAGGGGAACGACGAGGCAAACAGGACGTTTCATAGTGAAAGAACCAGAAACTGGAGAGCTTTCCTTTCATGATGATCAAGATTCAAGACTGGGAGCGATGAGATGATCGGTGCTCGCGGTTGGTTGGGCGGTTGGTTGGGCGGTCTGCTGAGCTTGCTGCTCTGGCTGGGCTGGGGTCTGCTGGGTCTGCCACAGGTGGTCTGGGCGCAGACGGCACCGTCTACGCCCGCCTTGGAGGCGGTGGAGCCGCCCCTGCTGGATGTGGTGCCCAGCGCCCGCGACATCCCCTCCGAAAAAGTCAGTCAATTTGTGCGGGCCTACCTTGAGGTCCTGAAGCTGATGGCCGAGCGCGAGCCAGAGCTGCGCAGCGCCGAAACCGAGCTGGACTCGTTCGAGGTCGAGCGACAGATCGAAACCGAAGCGCTCAGCCTAATTGAGGCAACGGGGCTGACCCAGGCGGAGTATTTGCAGCTGCTCGGCTTGGCCAATGCCGACCCCGACTTCGGCGAGCGGGTCACTACTCAGCTGCAGGAGATCGGCGGCGAAGCTTAGTGCGTCGCCTCGGCTCAGGTTCCCCACCTCGCGCCCCAGGCTCCAAACCTCATGCGCCAGTCTCTAAGACTCACTCACGAGATTCTGAGATTCGCTTGAGCGGTTCCGAGACTCACTCACCAGGTTCAGAATCTTTTCAGAGAGGTTCGGAGGCTCGCTCACGAGGTTCGGAAACTCTTTAGAGAGATTCAAAGACTGGCGGGCGAGTTTTTGAGCCTCGTCAGCGAGGCCCAGAACCACTCACGTGAGGTTCTGGGCCTCGCTGAGCCGGTAGAGAACTGCAGGTGGGTGCCAGGGTAACGCAGGCAGCGCAGTTGATTTCCAGAAACTGGAAATTTGTAAGACTTCGTGACTTTGCCCAAGGCTGAACCGCTTGCCAAGCGCTAGCTTGGAAACACTGATCCGGTCCAGGTTCAGTGGCGACTGTATAGTTGGCTGAAACCGCCTGTCTTGGCAGTTGCTCCAGGACTGCAGCACAGGCTCAGCAGACCACAGATCGAAAGATCGAAGCTCCGAAGCACCGCACAAAGGGGTCCCTCAGAAGCGTGACTTCTCCCAACCAACCGATTCACCAATTCATCAGCGAAATTAGTCAGATTCTCAGTCAGCCAGTCAGCGCCGCCCCGAAGCCGCAATCGGATGAATTGCGCTGCCAACGCGACCTGCTCCAGCGGCTGAGCGACTACCTAAACAGCATCCAGGACCGCCAATGGCTGGGCGAGGAGCTAGAACGCCTCAAAGTCGAACATCTGGTCCAATCGGTCGAGCTTAAGGGCCTGGAGTCCCAACATCAGGACATCCAAAGCAATCGCGCTGACCTAGAAGCCCAGATCCAGCAGCAGCGCCAGTACCAGCAGGCCCTCCAGAGCGAAATCGCCCAGCTAGAAACTGTGCGGGTGCAGAACCTGGAGCAGCAACGGCTGAAACTGGAAGCGACGCTGGGCGATCTGACCAACCGGCTCAGCCGCCTGTGCGAGCAGCAGCTCGACACCGAGAGCACCCTCGCCCCCCTAGGCGAACGCCTAGAAACCGCCCGCCAGAACCTGGAAGATGAGCGTTCGCGCCTGGGCATTGAGCTGCAGCTGCTGCTCAACCAGATGTTCAACCTGACCACACAGTCCTCGCAGTACCTCCACGAGGCCTCCCAGCAGAACATCACAGGCGCTCAGGCCCTTCAGGACAGCCTGCAGCAAGACTGGCAGGCCATCGCGACCAACCTGACCCAGTCCCTCAGCGATCAGTTGCGCGGTGAACTCTCGGTGCTCCAGGCAACTGACGAGCGCTGGCGTTCGGACATCCGCCAGCGTCTGGAGGCAATGCAGGCACAAGCCCAGACCCCTCAACCCCACCTGCAAGCCGCTCTTGAGGCGCTGAGCGCCCAGCTTGCCCGACTGCATGAAGACCAACAACAGCTGTCGCAGACCCAGCCCCAGACTCTGGAAGCGCTACAAGCAGAACTGTCTCCGGTCAACGGCCTGCTGCTGGACCTGCGTCAGAGCCTAGAAGCGCAGCCCGAGCGGCTGAGAGAGCTTCTGCAAAGCCAGATCCAGGACCAACAGGCGCACTTAGAGAGCCTCTTGAGCCGCCTTAGCGCGCAGATCAGTGCCGTGCGCGAGGAGCAACGCCAGCTTCTAGAGACCCAGCCCCAGGCGCAAACCCAGGCTGCCGAAGCCCTAGAAGCCAGCCTGACTCCCATCCACAGCTTGCTCCAGGAGATCCGCCAGACCTGGCAGGCCGAGCCGCAGCGCCTAAGCGACACACTGCGCACCCAAGCTCAGGAGCACCAAAGCCGCCTAGAGAGCGCCTTCGGCGACCTTGCCGCCCAGTTGGGTGCCGTGCGCCAAGACCAGCTGCAACTGTTACAGGCGCACCCCCAAATCGCCGAAACGCTGGCCACGGCCTTGACTCCACTCAACAGCCTTTTGCAGGAGATCCGTCAGAGTCAGGAGGCCGAGCGCGTCCAATTCAGGGGCGAGCTGGAGCAGCAGTCCCAGCACTGGCAACAAAACTTGCAGGAGGCGCTGCAGCAGCATCTGCGGGCGCTGCCGAGCATCGAGTCCCCCGAGCCGCCCGACCTCCAAGCTCTCTGGCTAAGCCTGAGCCAGGACCTCAGCGACCAGCTGCGCGGCGAATTCACCGCACTGCGCCAGGACAACCAGCAACTGCGGCTCGAACTAGGGCCACTGGCCCAGTTGGCCAGCACCCCGCCCGCTCCCACCCCGCCCGCCGCCGAACTCAATCTCTCCGAATTCGATATGGATCGTCAGCAGCAACTGATTGCTGGAGTTTTCCAGAGCCTAGAAGTCTACTTACGAGACCGGCTGAGGCAGCAGCTCCGCCAAACCCTGAGCGCTGTGGAAGCAGTAGATACCGCTCCGCCCCCCGAGCTCGAAGCCGCCCCACCGAACAGCCAAACTGACCGCATCCTGCTGAGCCTGGAGAGCAGTCTGTCCACCGCCTTTGAGGTCCTGACCCGTGAGTTGGCCCAAGCCAACGCGCTGGGGCCGCCGGGCGAAGCTGTCCTCGACTCGCTGATCCAGCAGCTCAACCAGGCAACCTCGGCGGCGAGCGCCCATCCGCTCCTGGGTCCCTATGCAGGCATGGAAGTGTTACCGCCCGTGGTACCCAACCAGCCTCGCCAGGAGCGCGGCACTGCCTCAGAAGAGCTAGCCTACCCTGGCTACGAGCTGCAACCCGATCCGGCAGATTTTGAGGACAGCCCTGCCGATCCCGAGCTAGAGGCTGCGCTGAGCGCCGTAGATCTGCCTCCGCTAGCCACAGGCAACGACGGAGAACCCTTAGAGCTGGGCGCGACCCCAGATCCCTTCGCAGAGTCCTTCGCCCTGGACGACGATTCATCCCTGCCCGACGCTTACGCTGCCCTCGGCATCCTGGAGCGACTCGCCACAGAACTGCAGCCGATCGCGGCCCCCTCGCCGCCAGAACTAGCGGCCCCAAGCCAGGAAGTTGGGCTAGAGCCAGCGACGTCGCCGAGCCCAGACCCAGACCCAGACCTAGACCCAGACAACGAATTACTGGCTGCCGTCTGGGAGGACGACTTTGTCACTCAGTCTGAGAATTTGTCCGCCGCCGATTGGACGGAGACCCCCGTCGAACCAGCCCCCATTGAAACAGCCCCCATTGAACCAGAACTACCGCTTGCCGTCGCCAATGGCAGCCTGAGCCCAGAAGCCGAGCCAGCCCTGGAAGCAGCTGCGCCCAGCTCAAACTTGAACGAACTCTACTTAACTCTGGATGACTTATCCCAGGACTCAGCACTGGATCCGATCCTGGAGCCGTTGCAGCAAGACGTCGCAGCGCTGGACGAACCAGAGACCAGCCCCGAGCTATTGCCCGAGCTAGTGTCAGTCGAGCCCTCAGCCGAGCCGAGCCTGTCAGACAGTCCTCCAGACGTCGAAGACACGTTGGAGCTAGAGCGTCCGCCTCTGTTTGCGATTGACCTCCCAGCGCTGCCCCAAGAGGCCGCAAGCGAAGTCACTGTCGCGCCCCTGGCTGAAGCCGAAACCAGTCCAGTGCCGCCCACCGACGAGCTGACACTGTCAGATTTTATCGAAGAACTCGATGAGGAGCCCAGCAGTGCTCTGCCGGGCGAGGCAGAGCTGCTTACGCTGGAGAACTTCTTGACCGAGGCCGGAGCCGACTGGGTCGATGAGAGACTGCAGGCTGCCCTAAGCGAGGATCTCAGACGTCTGGAGGTGAGCCCACCAGAACCTGTCGCCAACCTCACGCTAGAAGACTTCCTCGCCGAGACCGCCGAGGGCTTCCCCGCCGATGGCCTCAGCGATGACCCCAGCGATGACACCAGTGAGCTGAGCGCGAGCGACGGGTTGCCAGCAGCAGACGACTTCTGGCCCGAGGCCAACCTCAAGGGACTGTCCCCCCAGCCGAGCGCTCCCACGCCAATCAGCCCAGCAGCCCCCGAGCCGCCTCTAACTGCCCAGCCCGAGCCCGAGCCTGAGCCCGTAAGCGAAAGCGAAAGCGGCCCAGACCTAGACTCAGACATCATCGTGCAGAGTATTGTGGTTGGCCGTCCGTCCGCCCATCCGTTCGAGGTGGATGAGGTGGATTGGGACCACGAGTCAGACTCGCTGGAAGCCGAAGAACTAGCCTCGCTGAGCACTGACCCCGCAGAGCTGGAGGTGGAGACGCTCCTAGAGGTCACCAGCGATGCCCTAGAGCTGATTGAGCCCAACGCCGATAGCCTGGAGCTGGAGGTGTCCGAGGCCATCGCCTCAGACGAGGAGGACCTGACCGCCGACCTGGCAGACCCCGAACTGGACGCTGCCCCAGTGCCCACGCCCACCGATGCCCCTGCCCCCGTAGTCGAGCGAGAGCACCCTGCCCAGGCTGAACTCGCGCCTGGGGAGCTCTTACTGCCGCAAGGGCCACTGCTGAACCAAAGTGCACCCATCGCTGCGGAGCCGCTCGAAGAATTCAACGTGACGGTGTTACCCAGATTCGTGACCGGGTTGGAAGGGCTCACCGAAGATCCCCTAGATGCCAGCCCAGACGATCTGGAACCGGCCCTGGGGTTCAACGAGGAGACAGAGTTGGAAGGCCCCCAAGACCCGGCTCATGACGTTGAACTGACCCTGCTCGACGCAAGCGATGCCGCCCCCGAGTTCGACGAGTTCGACGACGACCTGACCATCTCAGGCAACCTGGAGGAAGACACTCGCTTTGAGGCGTTGGCCACCGATGCGGAGGCTTTCTCCCCCGAAGAGACGGTTCTAGAAGGGCTGGCGCTGGCGCGCTTCGACGAGCAGACCCAATACGACCGCGTAGACGAAGACTGGCTCGCGCCCGAGGCAACTGTCCTGGAGAACGCTGACGAGGACGCTGAGGCGGCTTACTTCGAGTCCTTCGGCGGTGAGCTGGACGAGAGCCCTGGCTTTGACGACGAATTCGAGACCTTGCCGCCCGAGGAGACGTTGCTCGAGCAGACCTATGAGGCCGAAGCGCGGTGGGCTCCGGACGATTGGCACGACCCCGGCTCGCCACCCCCCACGTCGGAGTTTGGCGACCGCTTAGGGGAGCCCTGGCTGTCTACAGTCTGGCCGGAATCGACCCAGGCAGAGCTAGGCTTTTGGGCCGACTCCGTTGAAACGCCTCTGTCTCCTCCGGACTTGCCCCCTGAGTCGGCGGCCCCACCGGAAGGCCGGTGGTTCCTGGGGCTGGATTTCGGCAGTCGCTCCTTGGCCGTCACCCTGTTGGAGGCCAACAGCGGCCAGCTCTATCCGCTGTTCTGGGTGCAGAGCCGGGCGGGTGCCAGCTCAGAAACGCTCTACAGCTTTCCCTGTCTGGCTTATCTGTCCGCTGAACAGCTCAGCGACGAGCGCCCCCACTCCATCGACCCCATCCTGGACGTGATGCCGGTGGGTCAGGCCGCCCTAGACGCCGCTCACGATCAGGCGGGCAACAAGCCTCAAGGGCTATTGCTGCAGGACTTCAAATTCTTGTTCAAGACGGGGCTGGCTTACCGGGGAGCCAGCCGCTGGGAGCCAGCGCTTCAGTGGTCAGAGCAGCAAACGCTGTCTTTGCGCTGCTTGCAGGCAGCGCTGCGGCAGGTGTTAGTCCACTGCTGCGAGCAGGCCCGGGCTCACGACCTGAGCACAGCTCGCCTGCAGCAGATTTGGCAAAATCTGGCAGGCATCAGCCTGGGCTTCCCCAGCGACTGGCCGGATACCTACATCCTGAATGTGCGCGAGGTGCTGCTAAGCCTGGGCTGGGTGAAAGGGCCGGAGCAGATCTTCCTGGTCGAAGACCCCCTCGCCATAGCACTCTCGTTATTTGCCGACGCCGCCCCCCCGACCGGGCCGACCCTGCTTCTGGATATCGGCGCTGACGCCACGGAGCTGGCGCTGGTCGATTTGCCTGCCGACCCCCAAAGCTTGCGCCATTCGGACTTGATCTGGCAGCGGCTGCACTACGCAGGCAGAGGTCTGGAGCAGGATATTGTGTGTCAGCTGCTCTATCCCCGGCTGCTGCAGAGCGCCCCGAGCAGCGACCTGGACAACGACTTCACCTTGGAGGATCTAGAGCTGCCGCTGCCCGGTGAGCCGGACCCGTCGGCCCGCTCTCGTCTACGGCAGCGTCTAGAGGGTTCCAGCCAGGGCCGCGAGTTGCTGGCGCTGGCCGGGCAGCTCAAGCTGGCTCTGGCCGAACAAGACCGCTTCAATGCCCAGCTGGCTGGCCAGCCGATCCTGGTGGTGCGGCGGGAGATGGAAAGCCAGGTGCTGCTGCCTTTCATTCAGCGGCTGAACCGCGAACTCAACGGGCTGTTGGGCCGCTGGGGACGGCCAGCGGAGGAGATCCACACGGCGGTCTGTGGCGGTGGCACTGCGGCGCTGAAGGTGATTCCCCGCTGGTTGCGCCAGAAACTGCCCGTCGCCCAGATTCTGGAGACAGACAGGGTCAGTCCAGCGTCCGAGGGGCGTCTGGCGCAAGGGCTGGCTCTGCTGCCGCTCTATCCCAACCTCCTAGATCTGGGACGGCTGCAGTACAACGACTACTTCCTGTTGCTGGAGTTGCTGCGGGCGTTTCCTCAGGAACCTAGTGACCGTTCGCTACCGCCTGCACCGGTGAGCGCCGCAGCCCTGTTGCAGCGTCTGGAGCAGCGCGGCATCAACACCCGCGTCTGCCATCAACGCATCCAGGCGTTCCTGGACGGGCAGACGTCTGCTAGACTGCTGCCCTGGCAGGCGGAGGATCAGGTGTGGCTGAGCCCAGACACAGAAGCAGTCAGCCTGGGAGGTCCCTTGTTTGAGCGCTTGGCAGAGGGTATCTATCGGCCCAATCCTGCCCAGTTCGAGGCCGTGCAGAGCTACCTTACCCAGGTCGTACGGAGCCTGCGCCAGAACCTGGAGGAGCCGCTGGTCCTGAGTCCTCTGCCCCAGTGGAGCTAGCTGCGGCAGACCAAGGAGTGCTCAATGTTCGACTCGCTGACGAGCCTGACCGCAGGCAATACCGTGATCCTATTCGTCCTGCTGATCGCCTTCAATCTCTGGTTATTCAGACGCAATCAGCGCCAACTCCAGCGGCGCAAGCGCAAGGAACCGTGAGAAGAGGCCCTCTCCCCCGGCCCCTCTCCCAAGTTCGGGAGAAGGGAGGCAAGTTTAGAGGGGTCAGAGTTTGCCTCTCCTTGCCTCGAATTCGGGGCAAGGGGTCTTTTAGTGGTTGAGCTGAATCAGAACACGGGTCAGCAGCTAGCGTCTTTGCGCCACTCGTTCACCGCTTCTCGGCCTCGTTGCATCACCTCAGCCCGCTCGGCTTGCCATAAGCAAATCCGGCTGAGCGCTGCAACCAAGCGCGAGAGGCCATAGCGTTCAAGCAGCACTTTCAAGATGCTGAAGTCGCTGTCATCAAAACTGCCAGGAGAGGGAGTCATGAGTAGAATCCCTCCCAGAGATAAGCAACACAAAGTTGGCGCATAATCTGCACAGTCTCCAGAGTTTTTGGGTATGGGAAATGAGGGGACAAAGTTTGCACCTTGTCCCCGACCCAAAGCCGCCAAGCCACCCGGTTACTGGAGCGCCAAAGAAGGATGGGGGCCAAGCGCATCGGCCTGTGGGGCACCAGCTACGGCGGCGGCCATGTGCTCGCTGTCGCCGCGCACGACCGACGTGTCGGCTGTATCGTCTCGCAGGTGCCGACAATCAGCGGCTACGAGAACGCGCTCCGCCGCTACAGCCCGGACGGCTTCGTGCAGAAGCGCAAGGACTGTGCGCAGGACCGGCTCGACCGGCTGAATGGCAAACCCCCGCAGATGGTCAAGGCCCTGTCCGATGACAACATGTTCACCCGCATGCCGCCCGAATGCTCGGTCAATCTCGACACCCATGTAACCGAGCGGACGATGGAGATGTACGCGGAATACGAGCCGGCGGCCTTCATAGAACGTATCGCGCCGACTCCTCTCCTGATGATCATAGCGGATGCGGATACGCTGACCTTCACAGACCAGGAACTCACGGCGTATGCGCGCGCTCGTGAACCTAAGTCGCTGCTGATGGTTCGCGGCGACCACCGCGTGGTCTATTTTGAAGAGTTCGAGCGCACCGCCAATGCCGCACGTGACTGGTTCG